>CAZMTU010000001.1:0-102012 GCA_964569225.1 uncultured Lachnospiraceae bacterium
CTCTTATTAAGTTGAAATAACCCGATTATACTCAGCACAGAATATCGGGAAATATCATTTGTCTTTTGATAGAATATAGGCAGACAAGGAGGGGTAATATGGACTGGATTATTGGATTGCAAAAGGCTATCGACTATATCGAAGACAATCTGACCGAAACGATTGACTACGAGCGTGCCGCGGCGCAAAGTTTCTCATCAAGCTATCACTTTCAACGCGTATTCAGTATCCTTTGCGGGTTCACCATTGGCGAGTATATCCGCAACCGCAGGCTGTCGCTTGCCGGTACAGAACTTGCCGCCAGTGACACAAAGGTAATTGATGTCGCGCTGAAGTATGGCTACGAGAGTCCGGACAGCTTTGCAAAAGCATTTCAAAGATTCCACGGTATACTGCCGTCGCAGGCTCGAAATAACGGCACTAATCTTAGGTCCTTCTCCCGTCTTGTACTAAAAATTTCATTGGAAGGCGGTTCAGTTATGAATTACAGAATTGAAGAAAAACCCGAAATGATCTTGACGGGATACAAGCGTCATTTCGTCGGCGTCCCCGGGGAACGTGAGAATCAAGAAAAAGAAATGTATGTAAAGACCAGAGCTTTGCAGTATATTCTTCAGGCGCTGTCCGGTAATCTTGAAATGAATTATGATGTGATTACCAATATTGATGATGAAGGATATGATTTTTATATTACGTATCAGCTTACAGAGTATTATCGCAATAACCTGAACGAAGACGGCGTGCTTGGACAAGAGTTTGCAAAGTTTTTTGAGAATATCACTATCCCCAAATGTACGTATGCTGTATTTGAGACCGAGAGATGCTCTTATCCTACAACAGTTTTCCTTAATTTAAGAAAAAGAATCGCAACCGAATGGCTTCCAAACTCAGGCTATCAATTAGCAAATGCCCCTGAGCTTGTTGTAACCCATTGGTATAGAGGAGACAAGAGCAATCAGCGCTATCGGGAGCTGTGGATTCCGATTGTAAAATGCAAATAACCAAATGCCGCCTGTGTTATGCGGGCGGCATTTTCTCAGTATTCGTAAGCGGAATAGAGATAAACCCAAAACTCCTCTAAAAGAATGCGAGCGTTCAAATCCATCTACAAAAACGCAAAAATATTTTTTATCGTCTCTTCACAAAAGAAAATGGTCGCCAAAGGGAGGTCTTTTTTCGCTTTTGCAAATCAATATGCTAAACGAATTCCGGCTCAGCTTGGAACAGAGCTTTGAATTTCAACGTTGCTTGATAACTTCGATTTTGAAGTGGTCAAGATAACAGATTTTTGGCATTGTAAGCCCTCCTATAGAGTTCAATTCATAAAAAGACACAGCCAAGAATTTTTCTCTCGGCTGTGTCGGTTTTCAAAAGGAAATCACTGAGTAGCTATAATTTGTTCCGTCAGTGCTTTATATCTTGGATGTTGCTGAAGCGGCTTGAAAACATCACTACAAACAAAACGTTGCAGTCTTCCCTTGAGGTCGTGATATTCTGCATTACCGTCATGTCCATAGCTAAAGGAATAATCGTGCAGAAGCGGAATATCAAGATATTCTTTTTTGTTATAGTTTTCCGCCTGCGCGAGAATAAATTTAACTCCTTCTTCAAGCAGGTCAATTGCCTCTTCCTCGTGTCCCAATCTCACAAGGCATTCCGCAGGGAAACGATACATAGGATAATAATCATAAATAAACGGCGGTCTGTATTTTTCGTCCGTATACATTGCTTCTACCATGTTTCGAAGAAAAGTATAGCAATAAAGTGCATCATCAAGCTTTCCTTCACGCATATACAAATTTCCAAGCATGGATACTTCGTGCCCCAATTGGGAGGATAGAATGCAGATATTGCCGCAGCGCTGCATGCTTTCGCCATCGATATCGCCTGCGCGGTATTTTAAATCTGCCATAAGAATAGCGCGAATGTTACCGATCGTATTGGGGAAGGTGTCTGCCATAGCGTATGCCGCATCCCAATTCTTTTTATGAACATAGATGTCAATCAAATAACTTTTTGCCAACAACACTTGATCAGTCGAAGGGCAGTATTTGATTACAAGCTCTGCCCAGCGGACGATTTCATTTGTAAGCTTGTTAATGCCATCGTCCCCTATGAGAGGCTTTAATTCCGATTCATAATTTTTTAGTATCATCAAAGCAAAGGCACTGGCTTCGAGCAATAGGGTTGCATTGTTTGGATAGGCGCGCAGTGCATCACGGTACTTATTAAGAATGGCAAGAGCAGTCGGACCCTCCTCGCCGTCTTTACAGACGTCATGTATTTCATAAATTTCTTTTAGGCGCGAATTAATCTCTTTTTCGTGTTTTGCTCCGTATACGCCAAACAGCACATCGGTCGTAACGCCAAACAGATTTGCCAGTGGCACGACCTGTGAAATATCGGGCATACTCGTACCGTTCTCCCATTTTGAGATAGCTTGCGCGGAAATATTCAATTGTTCGGCAAGTTCTTCTTGCGTAAGATTTTGTTCTTTTCGTAGACGCTTAATAATCTGTCCCATATTTTCTTTCATAGGAACCCTCCAAAACATTATTTCGGTACCGTGTACTTATTATAACAGATTTTCGAGGGCTCGTGAAGATATTAAAAGGGAAGCTTTTGTAAACCGGCAGTTGAATTTTGAGCTTTTCTGATAATCATACATAGATTTGTTTGCAAGCATGGTGTTACACCTCCGAAAGGTAGCGGAAGCATTCGCCTCCGATCAATACCAAGAGATGCGTCTATCCATGCGTTCTAAGTCCCGGATTGGTTTTGATAAACCACTGATACGGGCTCTGTTTTGTACAGATCTGCCAAATAAAACAACCGATTTTGATACAAAGTCGGTTGTTTTTGACTAAAAAGTCCTTATTTCAAGGTTTTTCGATTTTTGGAGTTTGTGAAAATGACCGCTGCGGAGGTTTTCCGCGGCGGTCGCTTTTTTGGTGCTTATCTGCTCCTTTCTGAACTGCATATGGTGTGATTATTGCGGCTTGGCGTGATTGTTGACTATCTGTGTCTGACTGTTTTGATAATGGCGTCGACACCTTCGAAAGCCTTAATTGATGCCTTATTAAAAAGTAGCCGCATCTATACACAGACAGGACAGCGTATCCATTCGGTTAGGGGGTTAATCTTATCAGGCATTTAATAAACGCCTTCGGCTTTTCTGTGTGGATTCCATGTTCGCGGTCAAAACGCACAACTTGAAAAACGGCAATCAATTCCGATACACTTTTCAAATCCTCCTTGCTAAGTGCGGCATTAATATCCCGTCCTCGCAAACATTCACTTTAGCTTTCATATAAATGTTTCATTTATAAATGCATCGATTTTCAACCGTTCCGTTTTTTGAGCCTGTGCGTCTATGCATTAATTTGGGCGGGCTTTGCTAAAAACGAAAAGCCAAGCGCAAGAGGGTTGGCTTTATAGGAAGTACCTTCTCCCTTCGGTTGGTGAGCAGCGTTCCGATACAGAATAATCAGTTCTGGGAGCGGGTTAGAATAATCCTACCGTTTTTTCTTGAACAGGGCATTTTGTTTTTTGTGATTTTGTGGTATAATTATTTTGATTTGAACCAAAACCGCAATTATTATCAATTATACATACGCAATTTGTAATATACTATTTGTGTAATTGCATACCGCAAACTGCCATGGAAAAATGTTGACGATTGAAAAAAGCAATTGATTATATTAAAGAGGAGCTTAGAAACAACATAAGTGTGAGGCGGGCTTCATCCGCGGCAGGATATTCCGAGTATCATTTTTGCGTATTTTCAAGCAATTGGGTGGTCTTGCTTCTGCCAACTACATAAGAAAGCGCCTTAGCTTTCAGCTTGCCGAGCCATGGAGAATCAACGCGGCAAACGCCTGATTAGCGATATTGTATGTGAGTACGGCTTTAACTCAAAGAAAATTTTTACGCGCGCATTTAAAGCGGCGCATTAAATATTCCCAACTGAGTATCGCCGCTACAGCAACAGTCTTAAACTGTATGCCCGCTTTGGGCTTGTTCCTGCTCGCTATGAGTTAGAATGCCACATAGTCGAGCTTAATCCGTTCCGCATCGTCGCGGATCCGAGCAATGAGGAAAATCCGACGAATTTCTGAAGCAGGTATAATACCAAGGGATTATCGAAGCGCTTATCCGGCGGTCGCAACGTTATCGATTACAGCGTTTGCCGCTGAAATGCTGTGTCCATACGCTTCGACTACTGAATTGGTGCTTCCGAGCATTTCCGCTTGACCTTATAAATCTGATTCTTTTGCGGCACAATAAAAGCGCGTGAAGCACAAGCGAACACAGAAGGCGCTTTTACTGAACATCAATTTTGCCGGCTTGCGCCGTCATTTTTCTGACCTGTCAGAAAAAACGATCTATTTTCAATGCATCGCGCCGCATTCGGCTGTAAAGAGGAGGAGAATCGAGACATGAAAAACAGAACCTACATCGCTATTGATCTGAAATCGTTTTATGCTTCGGTGGAATGCGTAGAGCGGGGACTTGATCCCATGACAACGAATCTGGTAGTCGCCGATGAGGAACGCACTCAAAAAACCATTTGTCTTGCTGTTTCCCCCTCTCTGAAAAGCTATGGTATTTCGGGAAGAGCAAGACTGTTTGAGGTCGTTCAGAAAGTGAAAGAAGCAAATACCCAAAGACGGCAAAGCGCGCCGGGACATCAATTCATCGGTGAATCATACAATGACACTGCGCTGAAATCCAATCCCGCACTGTCCGTCGGGTATATTGTGGCGCCGCCTCGTATGGCGTACTATATGGAATACAGCACGAGGATCTACCATATCTACCTGCGGTATGTTGCGCCCGAAGATATTCATGTATATTCCATAGATGAAGTGTTTATGGATGTTACATCGTATCTGAATCATTATAGCCTTTCCCCTTACGATCTGGCAATGAAAATCATACGGGAGGTTCTGAAGGAAACCGGTATAACCGCCACCGCCGGAATCGGCACCAATCTCTATCTTTGTAAAATTGCCATGGATATTGTTGCAAAACACATCCCAGCCGACAGGGACGGCGTTCGTATTGCGGAATTGGATGAGCTAAGCTATCGGGAACAGCTTTGGACGCACCGTCCCCTTACAGATTTCTGGCGAGTTGGGGAAGGCTATGCCAAAAAACTGGAAGCCAACGGTCTTTTCACAATGGGAGATATAGCCCGCTGCTCTCTCGGTAAAGCGTCCGATCCCTGTAATGAGGACTTGCTCTACAAATTATTCGGAATCAACGCCGAATTGCTGATCGATCACGCATGGGGATGGGAGCCCTGTACGATCAAGGATATCAAAGCATATAAACCCGCCTCTAACAGTTTAGGCTCCGGTCAGGTGCTCCAATCTCCCTATACCTTTGAAAAGGCAAAGCTGATCGTAAGGGAAATGACGGATTTACTGGTTCTCAGTTTAGTGGATAAGGGGCTGGTTACCGATCAGATGGTTCTTACGGTCGGCTATGATACAGAAAGCCTGACAGATCCTGACATCTGCAGACAGTATGACGGGGCGGTAACCAAAGACCGTTACGGGCGCGCGGTTCCAAAGTCGGTACACGGCTCCGCCAATTTTGAAAGACCGACCTCCTCCACTAAGCTTGTCACCAATGCGATTATGGAACTGTATGACCGTATTGTGGACAAGCGCCTTCTGGTGCGGCGAATCGGTATCACAGCGAACCGCGTGGTTGAGGAAAGCAGCGTTAAAACGCGGTTTGCTTTTGAGCAGCTCGATCTTTTTACCGATTACGCAGCAGAGCAGGCAAAGCAAGCGGCAGAAAACGCGGAGCTTGAACGGGAAAAAAGAGTACAGAAAACTGTACTGAAGCTCAAGAAAAAATTCGGCAGAAACGCCATCCTGAAGGGTATGGATCTTGAGGAGGGCGCCACTACTAAGGACAGAAACAATCAGATAGGCGGGCATAAAGCGTAAAATCCTGCCGCGAAGTTAAATCGGCAGAAAGGAGGCTAAATGATGAAATATAAACAGCAAAACGCTTATCCCTATGATGATATCATCAATCTTCCCCATCATGTATCCTCTACCCATCCGCAGATGCCGTTGTATGACCGTGCCGCGCAATTCTCCCCCTTCGCGGCGCTGACCGGCTACGATGCCGTTATAAAAGAAACGGAAAGACACACCGCGCAAAGGATAACGCTTAACGA
The DNA here is from genome assembly GCA_964569225.1 of uncultured Lachnospiraceae bacterium. GTDB lineage: Bacteria > Bacillota > Clostridia > Oscillospirales > CAG-272 > CAKSQF01. The sequence continues at coordinate 6,200 of CAZMTU010000001.1, forward strand.
GGACGCCATCGCGGAATTGGACATGAAGCTGCGAATGATAGCCGATTGGGCTGACAGTCCTCCGGAAGTGGCGGTCACTTATTTTTTGCCGGACGTCAGAAAACAAGGCGGCGCTTATGTTACAGCGACCGGTACAGTCCGGAAAGTCGATGAATCAGAGCAAGTCATTTATATGGCGGACGGAACCAAGATTCCTCTGAATGATCTTATCGGAATTGACAGTCAAATATTTAACACCATATTTTAACACGGACCTGTATAAAGCGTTGTTCTTGCGAAGCCAACGCATATAAAAGGGCGGCAGGCTTCCCCGCAAGGAAGATCTGTCGCCCTATCGTTTCAGTTTACTCAGGGAGGAAATCCGTCATGATGGCTGTGGTCTGTAATAATAGGTTACAGCTGCGGGTTTCATATGACAACACCAAAATAATTTGAGAAAAATATGGGAAATAACGACTGAGAGAAAAAACGCATGTTAATTTAAGCCGCTTAAGTAGGGCTTTTTTGGATTTTGATGATCATAAGGTACCGTAAGAAAATCGAAAACTGTAGCATAGATATATTGACAAACGCGCACCCCGTATGCTATAATATGGTTTGTAAGTTAGTTAAAACTAACTATCGAAAAAGCATGTATAGTAAGCGAGCCGAGCATGGCATACTATCTTCTGCTTGGGAAAGGAATTTTCGGAATGGACGAACAGGAACAAAAAGTACAGTCATATGAAGCGCAGGCGGAAATTACCCGTAAAGGAAATCCCAGAAAGCCGCAAGGCGAGGAAGGCAGGCAGATGCTGCGCCGCATGAACGAAAGCCATTCCGCGGTAACAGAATGGGCACTTAGCTTCCTTCATTTTAATGAAAGCGATTGGGTCCTTGAAATCGGCTGCGGAGGCGGCGCGACGCTTACGCGAATAGCCAAGCAGATTCAAACGGGCCATCTGATCGGCGTTGATTATTCAGAGATTTCTGTCGAACTGTCGCAAAAGCAGAACGCAGATGATATCCGGAACGGAAAAATAGAAATTTTGGAAGCATCGGTGGAAAAACTGCCGTTTGAGAACAAGATATTCGATAAAATCGTCACTGTAGAGAGCTTTTACTTCTGGCCCGATCCCATTGAAAATCTGAAAGAGGTCTATCGGGTACTGAAAACGGGCGGCGAGTTTCTGCTGGTCGCGGATATCTATCAGAAAGACGGTCTGAGAAAGGAAGCACTGGAAGCCATTAAACAGTATCAATTACTGAATCCAACACCGGATCAGTTTAAAACCATGTTTGAACGGGCGGGCTTTTCGAATATACAGTTAAAAACTAAACAGGGAACCGACTGGATATGCGTAAAAGGCAGCGGATAATAATTCAAGGAGGGGATTATAATGTCGGCGGGGTTAGAAATATTCAGAGGAATATTGATTCCTTTTATCGGAACCACATTAGGATCCGCTTGTGTATTTTTTATGAAAAAATCTCTGAATTCTGCCGTTCAGAGAGTGCTCACCGGCTTTGCGGCGGGCGTTATGGTAGCGGCTTCGGTTTGGAGTCTGCTGATTCCGGCAATGGAGCAGGCCGCCTCAATGGAAAAATGGTCGTTTCTGCCGGCGGTTGCGGGCTTTTGGCTGGGTATTTTCTTTTTGCTGCTGCTGGATCGTCTGGTTCCGCACCTGCATCAGGGCAGTGAGGAACCGGAAGGCCCTCATGTAAAGCTGAAAAGAACGACTATGCTGGTGCTTGCCGTTACACTTCACAATATTCCGGAAGGGATGGCGGTGGGCGTGTTGTTCGCGGGCTGGCTGGCAGGCAGCGGAACGGTTACAATGGCAGGCGCTTTAACTCTGTCAATCGGTATCGCTATTCAGAATTTTCCGGAGGGTGCGATCATCTCAATGCCGCTTCGAGCGGAGGGTGTGAAAAAAAGCAAGGCATTTTTATACGGAACCCTGTCCGGTATAGTGGAACCGCTGGCGGCGGCGCTCACCGTATCAGCTTCCCGATTTATTGTGCCGGTCCTGCCCTACCTGCTGAGCTTTGCCGCGGGCGCCATGGTGTATGTGGTAGTGGAGGAATTGATACCGGAAATGTCCGCGGGACGTCACTCCAATTTAGGGACGGTTTCATTTGCCTTGGGATTTACGGTTATGTTGGCGTTGGATGTGGCGTTGGGGTAAAAGAAGCGATTTGTGAAGTGCTGTTATTTACGCTCAATCGGAATAGAAAGCAATTTTCTTTGCTTTGCGAAAAATATGCCGCTCAGCGTATTTCCGGAAAGAAAGCTCAACGGCTGCACCTGCCCTCGCCCCAAACAGGCACTTGCACTTCCCTGCGGCGCGTTTTCTGCTCACTATTCTTGACGGCGCATAATGGCGGTACCATACCGCTTTAACATTGAAGTATCCGCCCGGTTTGCCAAATCCGGCTATGCATAAGAGGAGATAAGAGAATGAAATTTTACACATTCGGAGATTCCGAGAAACCGACTATTTTGCTGCTTCCGGGCACCTGTTGTCACTGGAAAGCGAATTTTAAATCGGTAATCCCACTGTTGGAGAAGGATTTCAATACTGTATGCGTTTCCTATGACGGATTTGACGAAACAGAAGAAAGTATTTTTCCGAACATGATCAAAGAAACAGAGCAGATCGAAGCATACATAAGAGAAAAGTTTGAGGGAAGAATTTACGCCGCCTACGGCTGCTCTATGGGGGGCTCTTTTGTAGGATTGCTTATTCAGAGAAGAAGGATTCATATTGAACATGGGATTTTGGGAAGCTCGGACTTGGATCAGGAAAAGGGGCTGTCCGCAAAGCTGAAAGCAAATATTGTCAGTAAACTGCTGTATGGTATTTTGCAAAAAGGTCAATTGCCCAAATGGATGCAAAAAAGAGTAAATAAAAAGAATCCTGAAGCGCAAGCGTTTTATCGGAAAATGCTGGAGATGTTCGGAGTAGGAAACGATGGGATGACCTTTGTAAATAGGCAAAGCATCTACAATCAATTCTACTATGATTTGGTAACACCGCTTCAAAATAATATCTTTGTACCCGGCACATCGGTACATTGCTTTTACGCGGCTAAAATGGGAGAAAAGTATCTTACACGGTACCGACAGCATTTTAAAAATCCGGATATTCGCCGTTATGATCTGCAGCACGAGGAGCTGTTGGTTTGCCGTCCTGAACAGTGGATAGAGGAAATTAAACGCTGCTGCGACATTCCGCTATAAGAAAATTTACAGGAAAAGCCATTAATATGCAAGGTAAAACTATGTAAGGAGAAATTTGCTTTATGTTTATCAGTCTAAAAGATGCTGTAAAAAAATACGGAAGCGGCGAAACCGCAGTCTATGCCCTTGATCACGCCTCTCTTGAACTGGAAGAAGGTAAAATATGCGTTATTCTCGGTCCCTCCGGCTCAGGAAAAAGCACGCTTTTAAATATGCTGGGCGGTCTGGATACGCTGGACAGCGGGGAACTGACCGTAGCCGGAAGAAAGGTGACCGGACTTTCAAAGGAGCAGCGTACCGATTACAGAAAAGAGGACGTCGGCTTTGTTTTTCAGTTCTACAATCTGATTCCCGATTTGACGGTAGAGGAAAATATAGAGGTAGTATCCGATATTTCTGCCCATTCGCTTGACATGGAGGAGGTACTTGAGGCGCTGGATATCGCAAAATACCGCCGGCGCTTTCCGAGAGAGCTTTCCGGCGGTCAGCAGCAGCGGGTAGCGATCGCCCGCGCTATGATCAAAAATCCAAAGCTGCTGCTCTGCGACGAGCTGACCGGCGCGCTGGATACCAAGTCCTCCCGCAGCGTACTGAAATTTGTAGAAAAAATGAACCGTCAGTTTGGTACTACGGTAGCAATCATTACCCATAATGAAGCCATTGCAGGCATGGCGGACCAGGTCGTCCGACTGAAGGACGGTCGGATTTTTGAAAACCGTCTGAACGGGCAGAAGTGTTCAGCCGCAGAGCTGGTCCTGTAGAAATGCGTTTAAAGGCTGCTCCTTCAAACGACATATGCCCTGACGGTCAAGCGCCGTCATTTCGGCAAGCCGAATTGGTGACTCGGCAGAAAGGGATGATTAATTTATATGAAGCTGAACAGGCGATATGCCCGGAGCATCCGGGAAAATCTGTCATTTTACATATCCGCCGCCGTACTGACGGTGGCAACGCTGCTGATGTTTTATCTGTTTAATATTGCGGGAAACGCAATCCTCGAATTTTCGGCTGATTTCTATCCGGCGCACCGCCTTGAAGACGCAAACTTTACAACCTATTTGCCCATCCCCGACGGGGTGCTCGCGGAGCTTGAAACGGATTATAACCTTACGTTGGAGGAAGAACACTACCTCAACATTCAAACCGACGGAACAACGGCACGAATATTTAAAAAAACAGACAAAATTGACCTTTATGAAATAACCGAAGGCACGGATGTTAAAAGCGATGATGAAATTATCATTTCCGAGGGCTATGCGGTCAATATGGCGGTTCATCTTGGAGACAGCTTGAAAATTGGGGACAAAACATATACAGTTGCCGGATTTTTTCAACGCCCCGATTACCTTTATATGCTGGAAAACGAGGATGATTCTTATAAAAATATTTCCACCTTTTATCTTGCCTATATGACAGACAGCGCGTTTGAGGCGCTGGGCGACAGCGGCTTTCACTATCTCGTGCGCTACAATGAGGACAACAGCACCGATTTCCGCAAAGCCGTTCATGAGACCTACATCATGCGCAGCTATTTGTCCAAAGAAGAAAATCCCCGTATTACGATGGTGGATACGCAGGCACAGATGTTTATTGTCATGTCCTATGTGATTCTATGCGTTTTGCCGCTGATCGCGGTGGCGCTGGTCAGTATCATTATCAGTCGGAAAGTCAAAAGCGAACAGCGGATGATCGGGACGCTTTCGGCGCTTGGTTATAAAAAAAGGCAGCTTATGCGTCATTACGCCGGCTTTGCCGCGCTTCCCGGACTGACCGGCGGTATTCTAACAGCGGTTTTATCGGCTATCCTTGCGCAGCCCTACAGCGAACTGGGGCTGCAGGATTATGAACCGATGCGTGTTCACGGCCATTTGAATCCGTTGATTGCCGTACTGGGCATTATTGTTCCGACGGCAATGTATGTCATCGCCGCCCTGTTATCGGTCAGACGGTTACTTCAAAAAGATACGGTTTTGCTGCTTGCCGCCAATGCCGACGCATCAGACAAAAAAAGAAAGCGGATATTGGCGGACAAAAAAATGTCTTTCAGAAAAAAATATGCCATTCGTTCGGTAATCGGCAATCCAATGCGCAGCTTTGTGGTGCTGCTTGGCGTTTTTCTCGGTTGCTTTATCATGCTGTTCGGTTATGCGGTATTCGACTCGATACAGGCTATGATGGATACCGCGTCTGATACATTGGGCAGCTACGAATACCAATATATACTCAGTGAATTAATGGAGGAGAATCCTTACGGCGGCGAAAAGCTGCTGGTCGCATCAGCGGAAGACGCGAACGGCGCTGCTTTGACGCTGCTGGGAACCGAAACAAGCAATCCGTATTTAAATTTTCTTGATGAAAGCGGAAATAAAGTGGATATTGGGGATAAGTACTATATTACTTCCCTATATGCTACAATTCACGGTTTACAGGAGGGCGACAGTATCACCCTATATAATCCGCTGTCCATGGAAAAAAAGGAGATCATTATCAGCGGTATTTTACAAAATGATACAATGAAAGCCGTTTTTACATCGCTTGACAATACGGCAGAAATTATCGGCGTAAAGGCAGGTGTATACAACGCGCTGATAAGCGACAGGAAGTTGGATATTCCGCAGGAAAAGATAGCGAAGGAAATCCGGAAGTCTTCGCTCAATGAGCAGATGCAGACCATGCTCGATCAAATGGGGATTATGATCGTTCTTATGATCGTACTTGGCGTGATAATTTGTATTGCCTCCATTTATGTGGCGATCAATATGCTGGTGACCGAAAACCGAAGCAGCATTTCTATGCTTAAGGTGCTCGGTTACAAGGATCGACAAATCGACCGAATTGTGCTGGCTGCCAACCATATTTTCCTTCCGATCGGAATTCTGCTTTCGATTCCGGCCGCTTATGCCGTATGCGCCACCTTTTACCGGTCGTTCGCGGATATGTTCAGTATGCTGATAACCGCGTCAATTGCTCCGAAAAGCTATGTCATATCGATTCTTCTGACTGCTGCCAGTTATTTTGCTTCCTTGGCGCTCGCCCGCCGAAAGGTTAAACGGGTAGATATGATCGAAAGTCTGAAGGATAATAGAGAATAAGAACGGTAGACGGTATGGAAAAAATCAATATACAAGGCGTACCGGAAACGATGCTGCAAACGCTCTATGCCCGCGCCGCCTATTCTGAACAAAAAGGGCATCTATTTTATGACGCCAAAGCAATTGAGCTTGTTTCGCGCATAGATTACAATTTCACACACGCGGCGAGTGACGCCATGATGTCCAACGGCGTCATTGCCCGAACGGTTCTGCTGGACCGCATGGTCTGTGACTTTATCAAAATGCATCCGGACGGAACGGTGATTAACATTACCTGCGGACTGGACACTCGGTTTTATAGGGTCGATAATGGGAAAATACGCTGGTACAATCTCGATCTTCCCGAAACAGCCGCTCTTCGCGAACGGCTGCTTCAGGAATCCGGACGGATATCCGTGATTGCAAAATCAGCTATGGACGGCACCTGGGCTGATGAAATAGAGCCGCCCAAGGACAAAACGCTGGTACTTATTGAAGGTCTTGTCATGTATCTGACCGAACCGGATGTAAGGCAGATCCTATCGATCATCGACCGCCGCTTCACGGAGGCGGAAATTATCATGGAAATAATGAATCCGTGGGTTGTGAAGCACATGAAGGAACGTTCCATTGAGTCAACCGGTGCGAAATTCACTTGGGGACTGAAATCCGGCAGGGCACTGAAGCCGATAGCGCCAAACCTCACTTGGATAAAAGACGTTAGTTTGGCGGAAGGAATGAAGCTCATTTACCCGGCTTACCGGCTATTCGGATGGATTCCGGCAGTTAAATCCATCTCAAACAAGCTTGTCCTATTGAAAAAGTAAAGTGAAACGGTGAAACATGAAAAACAAACCGGTGACGGCGAACAGAAAAAAGCGCTATGCCTGCTGCTATCTGCCGTATTCATCTACATGCTGATTACCATAGGGATTGTGCTCGTTTACAGACAGAATGGCGTCAGTAATACAGTCAAGAAAATTGTACAAAACGGGTACCTATCTGCTGCTTTTGGCATTATCACTAATGCTGATTAGATTCTCAAAGAAACCGCCGGCGCACTTCGGACTGTTTTTTCGAAAGCTGCCAATGCAGATAATGACCGGCGCCGCTATCGGGGCAGGACTGACCGTGCTTATGATGATCTTCGGAAGCTTCCCAGCCTTTCCGAACCGCTTTGCATATATTCTGTTCAGTCAGCTTCTGGTGGGACTATCCGAGGAAACCTTCTGGCGCGGGTTTGTATTACAGTCGGTCTGGGATATTTCAGCCTCGAAAGACCAAGCGATATTCTTCTCCTCACTACTGTTCGGGCTCAGCCATTTCCCCATAGGCGGAAGCGTCGCGCAGGTAATAGCCGCCTTTCTGATCGGTATTCTTCTCGCCGTACTGCGTACTGAATTTAAGGAAACGGTAGGCATTCCCGCTGTTGCGGTGGGACATGCTATTTCCAATATATTTTAATAAATAAGGGAGCAGACTTATGAAAGACTATGAAGCGCTTTCCAAAAAGCATTTTAATGAGCAGGCGGCAGAGTATGACGCCAGAAATACTGCCTACTATTCCAAATATCCGAAGCTGAGCTGCAAAGATGCAGCCAACCGTCTGCAAAAAATAACCTATAGCAGTCTGCTGGATGTAGGATGCGGAACAGGATATCTCATCGGGCTGCTGCGAAAGCAGAAACAGGCGGCGTATTACGGTTTAGATCTGTCGCCGGAGATGCTGAAAATGGCGCGTGCAAAATTTGATAATACCGTTGTACTGACAGAAGGCTCGGCGGATTGTCTGCCTTATGCCGACGGTACCTTTGACGTGGTGACCTGTATCCAAAGCTTCCATCACTATCCCTATCCCGAAAAGGCAATGTCAGAGGCATATCGCGTGTTAAAGCCGGGCGGACTGTACATGCTTTCCGATACTGGCATGGGTGGATTGATGAAGTGGATATACAATCATCTTTTACTGAAGATAGCCAGTTCTGGCGACTATGCTGTTGCGTCCCGAAAAGATATTGAACGCATGATGAAAACAGCCGGCTTTCAGATTGCCGATGCACATCAAGTATCTAGGGTTATCTATACGGTTACAGGAAAAAAGCCGTCAAAAAAAAGTTAAGCTGAGAAAAATTTCCGAAATAGTATTGACAAATACCTACAGATATGCTATGATAAATGCAGTTAGCTTGATCTAACCGCGTTTATTATAGCGGGTATGATTATTTTTTAATTTCTTTAGTTAGTTTAGACTAACTTAAAGGCATTGTAAAACATTTAAAGAAAGGATTCCATGTATGAGTGTTGTAATTGTAGGCGGAAACGAAAGAATGGAATGTCAGTATGCAGATATATGTAAAAATTACGGCTGCAAGGCTAAAATTTTTACAAAAGAAAACGGTTCCCTGAAAAAGAAAATGGGATGTCCTGACTTACTGATTCTGTTCACAGGAACGGTATCTCACAAAATGGTAATCAGCGCCGCGCAGGAAGCCAAACGAAACAATGTTCCCATCGCTCGCGTACACACCAGCAGTGTTGCGGCACTTCACAGCGTTCTTTCAGAGCATTTCGCGGCAAACTGATCGAATTAGCTGTAGTTTGACTGAGCGCGCTTTTGATCTGATACCTGAAATTCCGCATGACAGCTGCATTCTTTCCGCTTTCGGCGGCTGCCAACAACCCTATCCCTGAAAGCAGTCAAAAAAACGGAACGGTTTCTGCGCGGTCTCTCAAGGATCAATCAGCGCTTTAAAAGCAAGACAGGCGCGCTTCGCGTTCATAACGGTTTAGCATATATTTATATATATATAAATTTTATAGAAAAGAGGGTTTACAAATATGAGTAAAATTGCAGTGGTTTATTGGAGCGGTACCGGAAACACCGAACTGATGGCGTCAAAGGTTGCGGAAGGCGCAGCCGCGGCTGGCGCGGAGGTTACTTCCTTTACCGCCTCACAGTTTAGCGCGGATCTGATGGACCAGTTTGACGCGATCGCGTTTGGCTGCCCTTCTATGGGGGTAGAACAGTTGGAGGACAGCGAGTTTGAACCGATGTTCACCGGCTGTGAACCAAAGCTCAGCGGAAAAAAGATTGCGCTGTTCGGTTCCTACGGCTGGGGAGACGGCGAATGGATGCGCAACTGGGAAGAAACCTGCACCGGCGACGGCGCCGTATTTGCCTGCGACAGTGTCATCTGCAATGACGCGCCTGATGCGGATGCGGAAGCCGCCTGCATTGCGCTTGGAAAAGCATTGGCATAATTATATATTTCATAAATAAGAGGACGCATTATGCGCCCTCTTAGACTGAAGATAAAGCCCAATTAGCGCTTTTTTCTTTGGAGGTTTACTCCAACCGCTTATTAAGGGAGCTTTTTAAAAAAGTTCCCTTAATAACCTTCAAAAACGCTTGAATACTGACTTGCTTCTATGTTTTAGATTGTAAAACATAAATTTATCTACACTTTAAGCGCGCGCTTTATACCGCTTCTTAAGATGCAGACAAAGCTAAATTGGGACTTTTTGTCTAAAATTTTACGCTAATCGAAGCTTTATTTACCCCCTAAAAGCTTCTAAAAAGCTATAGGGTATGCGCGGCGTGCTTTGCCTTTGCTTTTACAGGCATACAAAGCGTCCGCCAGTGGGTTCTAAATCCGTTTGACCCGCTGAAACAATTAAAAACCGCTAACAAGCTGTACTTGTTTGCCCTGTCAGATCCTTAATGACCTCTCCGGCAATGATCAGCCCTACTACCGACGGCACAAAAGCATTGCTGCCGGGTACCTGCCGGCGCTGCGTACACTTGCGAGCGGTTCCGGGCGGGCATATACAGTGTGATTTGCAGCTAATCGCCGCATCTTCATAGGGAATGATCGGTTTTTCTCTGGAATAGACCACCTTCAGGCGGTCTATTTTTCTTTTTCTCAGTTCATACCGCATAACTCTTGCCAGCGGGCAGACTGAGGTTTCATAAATATCAGCTACTTCAAACGCGGTAGGATCCAGCTTATTTCCGGCGCCCATTGAACTGATAATTTGCGTTCCGGCTGCTTGGGCATTCACTGCCAATGCGATCTTACCGGTCACCGTATCTATAGCGTCAATAATGTAGTCATATTCATAAAAATTAAACTGACCGGCGGTTTCGGGCATGTAAAAGGTCTTGTAAACGCGCACTTTTGCGTCCGGATTGATTTCGGCGATCCGTTCTGCCGCTACATCAACTTTATACCTGCCTACCGTTTTCCGGGTAGCGTAAAGCTGTCGGTTAAGATTAGTCAGGCATACCTTATCATCGTCAATCAAATCGACAGCGCCTATTCCGCTGCGGATCAGTGCTTCGGTTGCATAACCGCCTACACCGCCGATCCCAAAAATCGCTACCCTTGAGGAGGCCAGCCTTTGCATAGCTTCCGCTCCTAAAAGAAGCTGCGTTCTGGAAAACTGATTCAGCATTCGATTCACCCCTGCCTTTTTATGTCTTATTCAAACAGCCTGCTGAAGAAATAAGGAAGCTGCTTCTGCCACCAGCACCAATCATGGCTGACGTCGTTTCCCCAATAATCTACCCAAGCCGGAATGCTTTTTTGCCGAAGGATCTGATCCATATGGCGGGTGCCCGCAAGCAATTCATCTTCCCAAGCGCCCTGTCCGACGCAAAGAATGATCCGGCTTTGCCGATAAAGCGTCATATAAGGGTGATCTTCGGGCATCCCCTGCAAAAAATGAACAGGCGAATTATCGTATACCAGCGGCTCCATGTAGCTGTGGAAAAAGTAGGAAGCGTCAAACAGCCCGCTGAGCGAAACAATAACGTCAAACAGATCGGGACGGCGAAAGAAAAAGTTGCCTGAATGGACGCCGCCCATACTGCACCCGGTGACGATCGCTTTGCCGGTACTGCCGGTCAGCGCTTTGACTCGCGGAACCAGCTCCTCGGTGATATAACGGAACCAATGCTCGTGCAGCAGAATCCGTTCATGAGGGTCGCCGCCCTCGTAAGACCATGTTTCATTGTCAATGCTGTCCGGACAGATTAGTGCCAGTCTGCCGCTCTCGATCCAGGGCGAAAGGGTATTCACCATTCCGAAGTTTTCAAAATCAAAAAATCGTCCGTCCTGAGGAGGAAAGGCAAAACAGAGCTTTCCACTGCTCCCATAGAGCTTGAATTCCATTTCCCTGCCCAAATTCTGACTGTATTCCTTAAAATATCGGATATTCATTGCCTATCCTCCGCAGACTTTTTTTCGTGAATAAATCGGATAAACGCCAATGTTTCCTCCAAATCGGCGGCATGGGCGGTATACATCTGATTGCCCATAGAAGGGACCATAATTTCAGGCATTCGCTCGCACATTACTATCCGATCGCCGTATTTTGCCAAGATTTCCTCATGAGTGTGTGCATAGATGTAAATATCCCGCCGGCTGGCATAGACGCAGTAATGATCTTCCTGCCGGTCAGGCAGCAAACGTCTGTCAGCCGTGACCATATCTGCCCAAATTTGATAAACGTCAGTGGAATGCGCATAGTTCATCATGTCGGGCGTATAGCCGCCTGCAGGCCGCATGTTGACCTCCAGCCCAACGAAATCACCCGCTTCGCCCAGTCCTGCCCTTGCCTTGGTCAGACGGAAAAATTCCAAATGCACGAACCGGCTCTTTACATTGAACGCCCTGACAGTAGCCCGCCCCGCCTTTTGCAGCGCCTCCGGCAGCTTGGCTGCCGTATAGTAGGCTAAATCGATCTGACGGTTTACAATATCCATTATGGAAGGCGGCCAAACAGTCATCGACTCAAATAAAGGATTGCAGGTACTGTCAGTAATGGCGTCATAAGAGCAGATATCCCCCTCTACAAATTCCTCCATTACATAAGCCGCGGCAGGCAAATCCGCAAAAAAGCGTACCAGATCGGCGTCATTTTCCAGCTTATAGGTATGAGTAGCCCCAACGCCGTTATCCGGCTTCACGATGACAGGATACCCCACCTCCGCAAGAAACGCTTCAGCCGCCGCCTGAGTAGTGACCTTATGACATCTTGCCGTCGGCACACCTGCCAGCGCATAGTACTGCTTCATTGCAAATTTGCTTTTGTATTTGCCGACCTCGTCAAGCGAGGCGCCGGTAGTGATATGAAAATCAGTCCGCAGCCGCGCGTCCTGCTCCAGCCAATATTCATTGTTAGATTCCAGCCAGTCGATCCTTCCGTATTTAAATGAAAAAAAGGCGACCGCGCGGTAAACCTGATCGTAATCTCCCAGATCGCTTACCCAATAGTATTCGGTCAGCGCCGCCTTCAGATGATCCTCCAGCATATCATAGGGCGCATCTCCAATCCCCAGCACATTTACACCGCTTTTCCTCAGTCGTTCACAGAAATTCCAATAGGTGTGGGGAAAGCTGGGTGAAATAAAGATAAAATTCATCTGATTACTTCCTTTGTTTATAAAGTTCTATTCATGCTGCCGGTCTGATAGCCGCCCAAATCAAGGGTTACATAATCGAATCCAATTGCGCGGAACATGCGATCCAATCTTTCAGGCAGCGCGTCCCGCAGCAGCCTCGGAAATTCCGAGGGCGCTATTTCAATTCGGGCAAGCCTTCCGTGAATACGTACCCTCACCTGATGAAAGCCTAAATCCAATAAAATTTGCTCAGCGTGGTCCACCATAGAAAGCTTTTCTTCGGTAATGGTTTCTCCGTATACAAACCGGGAGGACAGGCAGGCAAAGGATTGCTTATTCCATGTGGGGAGTCCCAGCTCCCTCGATAATTGCCGGATATCCGATTTGGTCAGTCCGGCATACCGCAAGGGGCTTTTGACACCCAGCTCCGCTACCGCGGTCAGTCCGGGTCTGTAATCGCCGGTATCGTCCAGATTAGAGCCTTCCGCAACATAGGGCAATCCATGGGCTTTAGCGATCTCGCCGATTTTCGTAAACAACTCTTTTTTACAAAGATAGCAGCGATTTTTTGGATTCTGCCGAAATCCCTCAATCGAAAGCTCTTCCGATTCACAAATAATATGGCGGATTCCTTCCTGCCGACAGAAGGCGATCGCCTCATCCAGCTCCCGCTTAGGGAACGTACATGAACGGGCCGTCACCGCAAGCACCCGATCGCCCAACAGATCATGCGCGCGTTTGAGCAGAAGGGTTGAGTCCACACCGGATGAAAAGGCGACCGCAACGCCGCCAAGCTGCTTCAAATAATCGTCCAGCTTAACCTTTTTCTGATAAAGTTCATCCATTTCAGACCTCCTGAGACAGCAATCCTGTTTTTTCAAGAGCCTGCTTCAGATCCGCAATGATATCCTCCGCATCCTCGATTCCCACGCTGAAGCGGAAAAATCCACCATGAAACTCCTCAGGGAATAAATACTGCCGTTCATCGTTCTCGCCAAGAAAGACAATTAGGCTTTCGTCATGTCCAAGCGATACAGCAGAAGTAATTACTCGCAGATAACTGACAAAACGGTTGTGTGTATCATGATCGGCATTCAAACCAAAGGAAAGCACGCCGCCGAAGCCGGGAGCCATCTGTTTTTTCGCGATCTCATATTCCCTGCGACTAGGCAGTCCGGGATAGGCCACAAAGCGCACGCAAGGCAGGGTTTCCAGCCATTCCGCAACCTTCAGCGCGTTTGCATTGTGCTGTCTCATCCGTAAGGGAAGGGTAACGGATCCCCGCATGATCAGCCATGCGTTGAAAGGACTGATGGTACCGCCTAAATTAACCTGTGACTGAGCGCGAATAAGGTCTAAGTATTCTTTTTTGCCGATAATGGCGCCGCCCATTGCGTCACCGTGACCGTTTATATACTTGGTCAGGCTTTCCACCGTAAAATCCGCTCCCAATTCCAGCGGCCGCTGATTAAAGGGAGAAGCAAAAGTATTATCCACTGACAGCATAGCCCCGTTTTCATGAGCAATTTGAGCCATTTCGGTAATATCAGTAATCGTTAGAGTAGGATTGCCGGGGGTTTCAATATGAATCAGCTTGGTATTTGGCCGGATAGCAGATCTGACTTTTTCAGGATCAGAGGTGTCTACAATGGTGGTTTCCACGCCGAACTTCTGATTAAACAGCTCATGGAGCAGCCGGTAAACGGCAATATAGGTAACGCTGGAGAAAATCACATGATCGCCGCTTTTCAACAGCGCGAAAAACAGCCCGGAAAGGGCTGCAACACCGCTCGCCAGTACAATGCAGTCCTCGCCGCCCTCCAGCGACGCCAGCTTTTCCTGCAAATACTGCTGATTGGAACCGCCGTTGCGGGTATACAGATTTTTACCGGCGCTGCTCCAGTTAAGATCGCTGGGATCATAGGGCAGTTCGTAGCTGTTTGCCATCGTAATCGGACGCTTGATCGCGCCGGTTTCGCTATCCACATCATTTCCGGCATGAACCGCTCTGGTTTGAAATCCCAGTTCGTTGCCGTAAGTTCTTTTATTCATTTTCAGCTTCATTTCCTTCTAACATTAAATTAACGGAATCATAACCTACCTATTTGATATGCTTTATCATACACGAAAAAAACGCGTTTGTCAATAGAAACAGCAAATAATCGTCACTTTTCAGATTTGTTTCAAATAGACGGTTAAAAACAGAGGTTTAAGCGGTAAAAATTCTTTTTACTTTTCACAATTTATCACTTGACAAGCCATTTTTCCGCTGTTATAATAAAACTTACTATATAGATAGAGATTATAGGGATTAGTGAAAGAAAATGGGAAAAACCATTCAAACGGCAGCATTGCAAATCGGAGGAATGAGCTGCGCAAATTGCCGGAGCAAGATTGAAGAAAAGCTGCGAAATACGCAGGGGGTGAAGCAGGCAGCAGTCAGCTTTCGTACCGGAATCGCCAATATCACCTATGACGCTGAGCAGATCGAGCTGAAGGAATTGATTTACGCTATTGAATCTTTGGGCTATACTGTATCCGCTCAAGGACAGCGCATCGTGAAAACCGGCAGGACCGTTTTGCTGGCGCTCGTTATTCTGCTGCTGTACGGCGGGCTTGATCACTTCGGATTTCTCAACCTGCTGGCGCCCTCTACGCTTGCAAATACCACTATGGGCTACAGCATGCTCTTTGTCACCGGACTTTTGACCTCAGCGCACTGTATGGCGATGTGCGGCGGCATTAATCTTTCCCAAAGCATCGGCGCCCAGCAGGGGGCGGTCCATCCAAAGCCTCACCGGTCTGCCGTTTTAATCCCAACCTTTCTTTATAATACGGGACGAATTCTTTCTTATGGGGCAACCGGACTGATTTTAGGCTTTATAGGTATGCTGGTCGGCGGTCAGAATGCCGGTCTGCCCACTGTATGGCAGGGAATGCTGAAAATATTGGCAGGCGTCTGGATGGTAGGAATGGGCGTCAATATGCTGAATATTTTCCCGCCGCTTCGAAAACTCCATATCGGACCGCCCAAAAAAATCGTGCAAACCATCGGCAAGGCTGGATACAATAGCAAAAAGCCATTTGTAATCGGTCTGCTGAACGGTCTGATGCCCTGCGGACCGCTGCAATCCATGCAGATCGTTGCACTGGCAAGCGGAAACCCGCTTACCGGAATGCTGTCCATGCTGTTTTTCGGATTGGGCACACTTCCATTGATGGCGGGATTTGGTATTTGTGTGTCTTGGCTGGGCAAGAAATTCACCCATGCCGTTACGCAAATCGGCTCCGTTTTGGTAGTCGTATTAGGATTTGCTATGCTTTCACAGGGGGGCAATTTATCAGGCTGGTTTGGGGGAGCGCAATTATTCGGCGTCCTACTGGCACTTAGTGTTCTTTGCGTTTTTTTGACCGTTCCCTACCGAAAACCGCTTCAAAAAAGAGTATGTATCGCTGTTTCCTTCTGCCTTGCGCTTACCGTTTTACTGACATGGCATTTTCTGTACCCGAATTTGGCTGGCAGCGATCAGCATTCGGCTGTTCAGATCATTGACGGTCAGCAGATCGTTTACAGCACGCTGTCTCCGGGACAGTATCCGAATATTACAGTACAGGCAGGCATGCCGGTAAAATGGATCATTGAAGCCCCCAAAGGATCTATTAACGGCTGTAATAATCGGATGATCATTTTAGATTACGGAATTGAATATACCTTTCAGATCGGGAAAAATATCATTACATTCACACCCGAAACGGTCGGAACAGTGGATTATAGCTGCTGGATGGGCATGATACACGGAACAATAACCGTACAATAAATAAGGAGAATAATCATGAAAAAAACGAACAAAAGCCTGCTTTGCCGTTTGGGCGCATTGCTGATGGCGCTTGCGATTTTGCCCGCATTAGGGGGATGCGAAGACGAAACGGCAGGCGGCGCCCCTAAGCAATTGATTGAACAGGGAGAGGATTTGGTGATCCCGCTTAACGAATTGTCCGCCACCGCTTGCTTTTACAGCGTAGAGGTAAACGGCACACTAATGGAGATCATTGCTGTAGAGGATACGGACGGCAATATTCGGACCGCTTTCAATACCTGTCAGATTTGCTATGATTCAGGCAGGGGCTACTATAAACAGGAGGGAAATGTGCTGGTCTGTCAAAACTGCGGCAATCGCTTTACGGTGGATCAGGTAGGCATTGAAGCGGGCGGATGCAATCCGTGGCCGATTTTTGAACAGGACAGAACGATCACCGACAGTTCGCTGCTGCTGTCTTATGACTATTTGAACAATTCCCGCGGTATTTTTGCCAGTTGGAAATCGTCGGGTCGGTAATATTTATGAGGATCCTTCTCCCCTTTTGAAGCTTTTTCGACCGCTTTAAGAAAAAATCGCTGTGGTGTATTTCAAGCGTACAATTGAATAATCGGCAGAGCCGGAACAAATAGTTCCGGCTCTGCCGATTCATATGCCATTCCAAGTGCTGTTCGAAAGATATTCAGATTACATAATCGTTAGCATAGCGCGCCTGCTGCTGATCTACAATATCCTGAAGAGTGATCCCGTCCAGATATTCATTGATGACCCGTTCTAATCCCTGCCATATCGGAAGAGTCGGGCATTCATCTCTGCGTGCGCAGATATTGGGCTGGCGCTCTAAACAGGCAACCGGCGCAAGAGAACCTTCGGTCAGACGCAGAATTTCGCCGACCGTGTACTTTTCAGGCGTCCTTGCCAGCCGGTACCCGCCCTGAAAACCCCGATTGGTCAAAAGAATGTCCGAACGGTTCAGAACCGGTACGATTTGTTCCAGATATTTTTTGGAGATATTCTGCCGCTCGGCAATATCCTTCAGCGCAATATAACCTTCATTTCCGTGTTCGGCGAGATCGATCAGCATCCGAAGCGCGTAACGTCCCTTAGTTGAAATTTTCATGACAGTTCCCCCCATTTCATATCCTAATAATACCATATTTTCAATAGGATTTCAAGCGCAAACAAACCAATTAAATCAATAAAACACCCTCTGGCAGCTCGGATGAGCGCATTATTTACGGTTTGACGGCTTTTACCGCAAAAATAAGCCCTGTAATATCCTCCGGCTGTTCTTCCAAATATCCGCTTATTAAAAATCCTGCGCAGATCAGCCCGCCTAAATAGTCCTCCATTGCATGTCCAAACTCGATCCACGTCCCCTGATCGGCATGTTTATACGATTTATAGGGCATACGATGGCAGGCTTTATAATCATTGCCGTTCGATATATATTCACATAGATAATTAACCGGTGCCGGCACGGCTGTAATCAATGTCCCGCCGCGCTTCAGAATATGTCCGCATTCATAAAAAACAGTTGAAACATCCGGACGAGCTTGGCATGATCCAATCTTTTCAGCCAAGGGGCATCTTTACGGCAATGCCGCAGGGAATGTTTTTTCAAATATCTGAAATCAGAAGAAACGGACCAAAGGGGCTATGCCTCTTTTTGGGATTTGAAATTCGCTGTTTTCAAATATATCATCGGCTTTTCCAATTCTGTCAGATCTCACTCTCACAATCATGGCTTACCCCCCTAATCTCGTGAACACTTGTATTTGATTCTCTGTCTTTTTTTGACTATGGTCCACTTCCCTTGTCCCGAATCTGCGTATTTTCATTGCCTCATAAATTAGATCGAGCATCATGGGTGAAACGAGGTTTGCATCAGTAAGATCGGCAATAATCAGATGACTTGCACCGTGGTACAAATCTTCAGCAGCAGAAAGCAAAAGGTATGCACATTCGGTGCTGTCCTTCCGCTTCATCTTGTCAAAGTGAATCTCATTTCGCTCTGCGTATCTGCCCACTCTATTCCAGAGTTGATGATCGGCAGTAAGCCAAAAGGCTGCCGTCAAGACACGGTTGTTCTGATCCATTCGATTGGCAGCTTCGGTAAAGACTGTTCTGTGCTTTTCATTTCGATAGTTCATGGGGATTCTTTCTGAAAATATTTATAATACCTTTTGAAAAGGCAAAATGGCAATAAAAAAGACAGATAGAATTTTTCGCAGCATCTTGCGTTCTATCTGCCCAAAGCATGTTGTATTCAGTTGTACATGAGTTCGAGACTACTCGCAAAGGGAAAATAACTGAAAAATATCTACGGAATTTAACTGATTTATTCAAACCCAGTGACTTTAAAAAAACGAGAAAAACGCCGAAAATCCAAGATATTCGGCGTTTTTGGGGACACATCTTTTGTATCCACTTTATGTCCGTAGGGTACGAAAAAGATATTTCCCATCTTCGGGCGAAAAGCAAAAAAGTATCGCATAGCAAAATGCGATACTCGGCTGCGGCAGCTTGCCGCTGGCGGAGGGAAAGGGATTCGAACCCTTGTGGGCTTGCGCCCAAACGGTTTTCAAGACCGCCTCGTTATGACCGCTTCGATATCCCTCCGTAATTTGGATAACCATCTCGAACAATAATAGTGTAGCACATTTTTGTGTCCCTGTCAAGGGGGTCAAAACGTTTTTTTGCTGACGCACGGTGTGATGATGGTTTGGAGCGCTTTTGAAAATTTACGGCAAATTCATGAATATCCATATTTTATTTCATAAAGTTTCTGCATTTTGGCTTGATTTCAGTAGGCTATTTATGATATAATAAATCATTAATTCTAAGCAAATTTCACAAAAAACGGAGGATTATCCATGAACAGCATCGACAATTCAACCCAAACATTTGATTTGATGGACACTGCCGAAACCGCAAGAAACCTGACGGTAGAGGTGGAAAAGGTGGTGGTAGGTAAGCAAAACGAAATCAGACTGCTGATCTGCGCGCTGCTTGCAGGCGTACATGTCCTGATCGAGGACGTTCCCGGCGTGGGCAAGACAACGCTGGCTTCCGCGCTGGCAAAGGCAGCCGGTCTTTCCTTCAAGCGGGCGCAGTTTACTCCCGATATCATGGCATCGGATATCACCGGTTTCAATATTTACAACCGTCAGACTGAACAATTTGAGTTTCGGGAAGGACTGGTTATGTGTAATCTGCTGCTGGGCGATGAGATCAACCGGGCTTCCCCAAAAACACAGTCCGCTTTGCTGGAGGCAATGGAGGAAGGCAAGGTTACGGTAGACGGTAAAACCTATTCGCTGCCTTCTCCCTTTATGGTGATCGCGACTCAAAATCCCCATGGCTTTGTCGGTACCTATCCGCTGCCTGAAGCCCAGCTGGACCGTTTCGCCATTAAGCTGAGCATGGGCTATCCTACCGAGGAACAGGAAACCGAAATTCTGATGGGCCGCAGAGGAAATAATCCGCTGGACCGCGTGAAGGCGATTACCGATGTGGATTGCGTGGCAAAAATGCGCCGCACTACCGCTTCGGTTACGGTTGATGAAGAAGTTTGCAAATATATTGTCCGATTGGTTGCCGCTACCCGTAAAAATCCGGGGCTGTCCAGAGGCGCTTCTCCCCGCGCTTCATTGGCGCTTATGCGTATGACACAGGCGTATGCCGTTTTGCATGAGCGGGATTTTGTGGTGCCTGAGGATGTAAAGGCGGTATTCGTCCGCACGATTGCTCACCGTCTGGTGCTGACGCAGGAGGCAAAGCTCGCCCGCACCACCCCTGAGTCTGTTTTGCAGGATATTCTTCAGCGCACGGAAGTTCCTTACCGTGGCTCCAGAATATAAGCTGCCGTGAAGCCCTTCCTGATTCGCTGCCAAAATGCGCTTCGGCGCTTTTGGACTGATTTGAAGCAGAATAAATTACCGCAGCCCGCTTTTATGCCTCAGCGTAATTTCTGGGTTTATCTGATCCTGATTTTGCTGGCGCTGATCTTTACACAGGCGCTTCGCTCCCCTGTATCGGGAGTTATCTTCCTGTTCGTGCTGTTTTTGCCGGTAATTTGCCTGCTTTACCTATTGCTGGAGGTTCTGACGATCAAGCTCTATCTGAACACCAGCGCAACCGAAACTGAAAAATACTCGCCGGTGGAGTTTTCACTGGCGCTCTCCAATGAATCACCGATTCCCTTCCCCTTTGTGGAAGCGGTCATCACAGTTCCTTCCGATGATGCGGTTCGCTGTGAAAGTCAGCGCACCAAGCTGTCGCTGATTCCCTTCGGCAGCTATATCATTGAAAAAAAACTGGCGTTTTCCTATCGGGGCAGCTATGAGATCGGTGTAAGCGATGTTTATTGCTATGATTTTTTCCGCATGTTCCGTTATCGGGTAAGTGTTAATCTCTTTCGGGAGTTGTTTGTACTTCCCCGCCGATTGATGATGGCGCAGGAAAGCGCGGGAGAACGGGTACAGGAAGAAACTGAAACCACTGTTTTGCAAAAGGGACAGGACCATACCGAAATGAGCGATATCCGGAGCTATCAGCCCGGCGACAGTCTGCGCTCGGTTCACTGGAAGCTGTCCAGCAAAACGCAGGATATGATGGTGCGCCAGTACGCCCGAAACGCTGAGCAGCAGACTTATGTTTTTGTGGATACCGGTCGGCGTTTTGACAGTTCGGACAAGCGCTGGATGCCGGATATTAATGAATTTGCCGCTGACGGTGTGATCGAATCTTCACTGGCGGTGACGGCGCATATTCTGCAAAAAGGCGGGCAGTCGGTTACGCTTACTTGGTATGATTCCCGCGGCACCGATGATTATTGCTCCGTGCGGCTTTATTCGGCCGCTGATCTTGATCAGATTTTCAAGCTATTCGCTACCGCGCCGATTACAGATACGCCTTATCCGGTTACGGAACTGGCATCGCTGACGGAAGATAATACCGACGGCGTTTCTTATATTTTTGTGAGCGGTTCGTTGGATGATCGGCTGGCAGCGTCGCTGACCAGTCTGGAGCTCCCCTCCAGCGCCAGCGTAGAGCTTTATACCTTTGATCCTTATGAACAGGTAGCGCCTGAAGCGCGTTCCGCTTATTTTGACGAACTGGAGGTGCGCCGATCTGAGCTTGTCCGGTACGGCATCCATCTTCATGACGCACGCACTTCTATTCTGCAAAAGGAGGAGCGCATATGAGAACGCAATACGGCACACTGAACAAACCCTCCAAAGAGGAACGAAAACAGAAGCGAATTCAAAAAAAAGCGGTTAGAAAAAAGAAAAAAGAGCAAAAAGCGAACAAAAGAAACGGCGGTATTCTGTACAGCCCTGAAAAAATGAAGGGATTTCCCTGTTCAGTGCTCATTGGGTATCTGCTTCGCTTTTTTGCTATTGCGTTTTCGCTTTTCGGAGTTCTTTGGCTGTTCTGCGACGCCTTTTTACTGAAGGAAATTTCTGCCGGCTATCTGCTTCTCTACTGTTTTGGCGCGGTGACGGCGTTTTCTCTGATTTTTATCGGAAAATGGTTTATCCTTGCCGGTATCGGGATTATCGGCGCGTATCTTGGCGCTTTTTATCTGATGATAGGCAGTCCGCTGACCTTTTTCGTTTCCGGCGTGGAAGAAGTGATCAACCGCATTATGATCCGACTGTCGGACGCGGGGTTTGCAGCCTCCGGCGGTATTGATCTGCCTTATCTGGGCAGCGGACTTACCTATGCCGTTTCCCGTCAGCAGACATTGACTTACGGCGGTATTTTTGCACTGGCAACAGTGCTGGCGCTGATTTTTGCCGCTTTTTCCGCTAAACGGACCAGATTGCTGCCTATGATTATCACCGGCGGCGGACTGTGTACCTTCTGCTTTACTTATAATCTCTGCGAAACCAACTGGGGAATCGCCTGTGTTCTGGCAGGGTTGTGCTCGGCGGCGGTTCTGTCCGCCTATGACAAGACTTACAAGGCGCACAAGCATTCCAAAAAATCCAGAGCCTATTCGGGCTACTCCGCGGCCTTGGCCGGGGTATTGGCACTTCTTATTTTGCTGATCCCCGCCGCTAATATGACCGAACCGTGGGGCGAGATCGGTTTTATTTCTAAACCAATGAGGCAGGCAAGAACGGTCATGACCACCATTCTTACCGGCGGCAACCCTGAATACAACCGGATGAATTCGCTTACGGATCAGCGTTCAAATGCTTTGGAGGAAGTAAAATTCAATAATGTTCAGCTTTTTGAAGTGCACTCTTACTCCAAGCGTGCCATTTACCTGCGATCGTGGATTGCCAAAGATTACGATTACAGCAAGACGGCGTGGAATCAGCTCAGCAGCATTGATTACGATGAAATGGTCCGGGTGCTTCAGAATGAAAGTAAGGGATTTACCGGCGATCAGATCGCTTACGATCGGTATACTTTGCTGGACGAGCGGCTGTCAGAGCAGCAATTCCCTTCCGAAGCCTATGTCAGCAGTTCCACTTTGGGCTATGTGGGAACCTTCGTGGATATTGATTATATTAACAATTCAGGGCTGCTTTATGTACTTCCTTCCTCTTATATTTCGTCCTTAGGATTATTTGAGTTTGAATCGAGAATTGAAGGGTATCATAACAGCTATGATCTTTATTCCGACGGTATGTACACCTCCGGCTGGTTCAATCTCTTCAAATCATATACTGCCGCGGCGATTTTACCCAATTACATGATCGACAACTACGGTCAGGTGTCCGCGCAGACAGTCCTATATTTCGATAAACTGATTGATTTTATCGAAAATCTGAACAGCTACGGAACCGATAATTCCGCCGAGCTGATTAGTCTGTTCCGTAATGAACTGGATCAGGCAGGGCTGGTTTCCAGCCGCTATTCCACTGCGGCGTTGGAAAATTACCTGTCGCTGAGTAATAATGAACGCACAAGGTGGTATAACCGATATGTCCGACTATACCGTGAATATACAGAGTATGTTCACTCGGCTTATACCTCTGTTCCGTCGGATAGCGAAGGCATTAATCGAATTTATGATGAAATTGAGGATAAGTTAGACGCTGCTGCCAATGACCATGACAAGATCATGGTGATTATCAATTACCTTGCTTCTAATTATACCTATTCCACCAGTCCTGCCGTCAGCGACAGTAGAACCTATGAAAACGATTTGGATTATTTTCTGTTAGAAGGCAAGGAAGGATATTGCGTACAGTTTGCCTCTGCCGCCGCGCTGCTGCTGCGGAAGGCGGGCTTTCCTACCCGCTATGTACAAGGATATATTGCTGACAATTTTGAACGAACCACTGACGCGGACGGTTCTATCAATTATACCTCTGCCGTCTATGATAATGCCGCTCACGCTTGGGTAGAAGTATATATTGACGGTTTGGGATGGCGAACTTATGAAACTACTCCCGCTTATTATGATTCGCTTTACTTTATTGAGGAAGCTTCAGAAGATCCGAACGCGCCTGTTATCACGACTCCGTCGATCACTACGTCCGATGTAACGCTCCCGCCTGTGACCGATTCGGATACGGTTACTACAAATCACAATGATCTCGTTCAAACTGCCGGTCAGAATAATTCGGACAACTTGGGCGGTGCTTCCGGAAAAATTTCTTTTGATGCCGCAAGGTTGGTTAAGATCGCGTTGCTTCTCATCGCTGTGGCGTTGGTAATCGCGTTAGTGATCTGGCAGCTCCGGCGTGCTAAAAAGATTTCCGATGGGCGAAGCTACTTTATTGATCGGGCAGAGTATGGCAGTTTTGAGGAAAAAGCTGATTTTGATCAGGTAGCAGGCGTTCTATGCGACAGCATTTATGAAGTGCATTATATCATTGGCAACCGACCGAAACAGGGCGAACTGCCCACGGAATTTGCTGCCCGTATTGAACAGTCGCCTCCGGCAGATGACAGAAGGGCTCAAAAGATGTATAATCGTATGGCGATGCTGCCTTCTTCCTTAAGCGAGATTACCCCGCTGATCGAAAAGCAGGAATTTGGCAAGGTTATGAATCGTTCTGAACTGGCGGCGCTTGGCAGCTATCTGCGGGCGCTGATCAACAGTGAATATCCGCATCTTCCCTTCTGGAAAAAGCTTTGGTACCGTTATATTCGTTTTATGATCTGACCCTCTTCGTCGGGCAGACGGGTAGCCTGTCCGGCGAACCCGTCAGCCCGGCGAAATTTTATATATGAAATTCCCTTTTTTAAAAGCTGCGTTATGCTGAAAAATAGGCATAAGTATTTTGGGGGAAGGCTTACCTTCCTTTTTGAAAACAGTCTTATGCTGAAAAGCCGGGAATAAAATATTCTTGAAGCTGCAGATAAAATCCAAGGGGGCTTGGTCTTTGGAAGTTTATTCTAATCCCGTTTTCGGGGATTTTGAAAAAATCCTCGAAATTTTTAAAATCGCTTAAATATTAATTTGTTTTTATGATTTAGATTTTAAATTAGAATTTGTCTGCACCCTATATTCTTTTATAAAAGTTTTTAAGAAGGTTTGGAACCTTTTTTTCAGAAGGGGTTCCAAATATAAATAAAAAAGGAGAAAATATTATGGAAGCCGTATTTGAACGAAATCAAAAGCTGATTGAAACAACCGCGTCGGCGCTGCGCAGGCGGCATTTTGAAGTATATACCTGTGCTGCCGCTGAAGAGGCGCGGGAAATTGCGCTGGAACTCATTGATCCTTCAGAGGTTGTTTCGTGGGGCGGGTCCGCTACTGTTCAGGCGTGCGGTCTGATAGACGCGCTATATGCCAGAGGACAGCAGATGATCGACCGCTCTACCGCTCGGTCAAAGGAGGAAGCGCAGGCGATTATGCGATCAGCGTTGTTCGCGGACAGCTATCTTATGAGCGCCAATGCGATTTCGGTGGACGGGCAGCTAATAAATATTGACGGAAACGGAAATCGGTTAGCGGCGCTGCTCTTTGGTCCGAGGCAAGTGATTGTTATTGCGGGCGCTAATAAAATCGCGGGCGATTTTAAGTCCGCGCTCAATCGGGCAAGATTGATCGCGGCGCCTACCAATGCGCAGCGATTTGATATAGATACCCCTTGCCGTAAGCTGGGGACTTGCGGCGACTGTATTAGTCTCGACGGTATCTGTGCCCAAATTGTTACTACTCGCATATGCCGTCCTGCCGGGCGAATTAAGCTGATTCTGACTGCCGAATCACTGGGCTTTTGATTGATTTCTGTTTTCCGGGCAATACTGTAATTATTACCTCGGACGGCGCTTGTCCGTCCGCAAACGACGGAGTTGGATATGTGGCTTGTTTTTGCATTGGCGTCCGCCGGATTTGCAGGCGCAACTTCTGTACTTGCTAAATACGGTATTCAAAAGGTGGATTCCAATTTAGCGGTGGCGCTGCGTACAGTGGTAATTCTCGCCTTTGCGTGGCTAATGGTGCTAATCACCGGCGGCTGGGCGGATATTGGAAACGCTATCGGATTGAATTTGCTTTTTCTCATTTTGTCTGGCGTCGCCACGGGGCTTTCATGGCTCTGCTATTTCAAAGCGCTGCAAATGGGATCCGTCAATCAGGTCGCGCCGGTAGACAAATCCAGTACGGCGCTTACAATGATCGGAGGATGGCTGTTTTTAGATGAGCCAATGACAGCGGCAAAAATTTTTTCCATTGTACTGATTTTGGTCGGTATGCTGCTGATGCTGGAAAAAAAGACTCTTGGAAATCCACAAATTCTTTCGGAAGCTGCTTCTGGCGCCGCGTCTGCCGCTTCACCGGGGACTAACGGTTTAAACGCTGCGGCGAGCGATTCTGATTCCCAAACGGCAGGATGCTCAAAGAGGAGAGGCGCGCTGAATCGTAAGGGATGGCTTTTTTGGGCAATTGCTTCGGTGGTATTTGCCGCCGCAACCACTCTTCTCTCTAAAGCCGGCGTACAGAATTTAAATTCCGATCTTGCTTTAGCGATTCGGACAGGGATTGTGCTCATCATGGCATGGCTGATCGTATTCAGTCAGGGGACTCAAAAACAGATCGGGAAGATCGAGCGAAAATCCATGCTGTTTATCGGGCTGTCCGGGCTGTCCACGGGACTTTCTTGGCTTTGCTATTTTCGGGCGCTTGCCGACAAACATGCACAGGCGGGCATTGTTCAGCCCATTGATAAGCTGAGCATTCTGGTCAGCGTTGTGCTGGCGCGTATTTTCTTTGGCGAAAAGCTGTCGTGGCGTGCCAGAATTGGGCTGCTGATATTGGTTGCAGGTATTTTAATTTTATTAATATAGAATCTGTTTGTTTTATGCGGCGGAGAAAGAACGTATGTTCTTTCTCCGCTTATTTTCCTTGCATTAAAATAGATGCATGTATTTTTTTGTCAGTATTGTCTATTGAAATAGACAATACTTTTTTATAAGCGACAAATAATGCGATTTTTTGCGCACGCGTTGTGTTATAGTGAGAAAAAAGGAGGAAATTCGTATGAATATGCAGGAAATATTTGAAAAATGGATGATGAATGACCGGGACAGCACTCCCTTATGGCGGCTGCCAATTAATGAAATTGAATACAGCTTATTAGAGGATCCTACGGAAGGCGTTGAAATTGCCGCGTTAGCGGAAAACATTCGGCAATGCGGATTAATTCATCCAATTTTGGTTGAAAAGCAAAAAAAGGGGAAAAAATATAAACTAATTTCCGGAAGACGGCGAATAGAGGCGGTTAAATTATTAGGGCGAACACATATTTCTTCTATTTTGGTCAAAGACGGAGGACAGTCTGCTTTAAAACTGGCGCTATCTGAAAATTTTATGCGTAAACAACCTCATTTTCTGGATTTCGCGGCTAATTTGCAATCTCTTTTGGAATTTCTCTCATTAAAAGAATTGGCGCAATTATTTTCAGTGAAAGAAGATTTTTTGCAGCAAATGCTTTCGCTGCTTACGCTGACGCCATATGAAATGCGCCTTGTTCGATTGCTTCGACTGTCAGAAGCGGACACAATTAATCTGCTTTCAATTCAAAATTTGTCTTTGCGTAAATTATTGCTGGAAAAGATGCTGCAGGAGGGAAAAAATTGCGATCGTGGCGAGCTAATCCGGCAAGCAGTGGAAACGCCTGATGTACGGTTAACTCAGTCAGAGAAAATTTGTGTAAAGGACATTCGGGTTTTTTTAAATTCAGTAGAACGCGCCGCTTGCATGATGAAGCAAGCGGGATTCGATACTCGTATTGATCGAGAAAACAGAAATGAGAGCTATCGATTTGTTATTACGGTTTCCAAAGTACAATATACGCCGCTTAAGCAAGTGAACAAACAAGCACCGGCTGCAAGCAAAGTTAAACAAATGGGTCCTAATCGTTTTACGGACGCTTTGTTTGAAGATGTTTCACGTGAAACAGTAGAAAGAAATGATGAAAACACTCAAAAAAACGGTTCACCAAAGTCCGACATGACAGCAATATTTAAATGCAATGACGAAATAAATCAAACAAGCACGCCAAACAAAGAGGTTTTGCTTGGTAATGTTTCACGTGAAACAAATGAAAATACCATAAATGTCTATTGACGGAGCAAGCGATGTGTGGTATAATAAAAACATTAAGGCGCTAAAGCTATAGGCGATTGGCAAAAAAAGCGGGATGGAAAACTGTAGCCGACTGGAAAGCACGGATTTTACTGCCATATCACTTTATGGACATGCGTTATTCACGCTTGAAATCATTGAGACACTATTGCAAATAAATTCGCAAAGGATGTGGGGAATTGGGGAAAATAATTGCGTTTTCAAATCAAAAAGGTGGAATAGGTAAAACAACATCGGCGGTTAATTTGGCGGCATGTATAGCGCAAAAAGGGAAAAAGGTACTGCTGATAGATTTAGATCCTCAAGGAAATGCCACTACCGGCGTCGGAGTTCGAAAAAACAGCGATATAAAAACGGCATATGATTTGCTGATCGGCAGTACGGATGCTAAAGATTCGCTCATTAAGACGGAATTCGACAATTTATGGATAATCCCGACTAATATTGCGTTGGCTGGGGCAGAATACGAATTGGTTTCCACGGAAAATCGCGAGCGAATTCTGTCAAATAAGCTTGCGGAATTGAAAAAAGAATTCGATTACATATTGATTGATTGTCCGCCTTCTCTTGGCTTGCTTACACTAAACGCATTAACCGCGGCGGACGGTATTGTAATTCCGATGATTTGCGAATTTTACGCATTAGAGGGACTTTCTCAGCTTATGATGACCGTTCGCAAGGTAAAAAAACATTTTAATCCATCTATTGAAATCACCGGGATTTTAATTACAATGTATGACAAACGGTTAAATCTGTCGGCGCAGGTAAAGGCTGAATTGGAAAAATACTATGCGGACAAGCTTTTTGAAACAATTGTTGTGAGAAATGTAAAGCTCAGCGAAGCGCCCAGCTATGGAATGCCTGTTGTCTATTATGATAAATCATCCAAGGGAGCGCAGGCATATAAATCGCTGGCGGATGAGCTTATGAACCGCATTTAATTGCTTGACTAAACAAAAGACAGAAAGGAAGTACTTATGGCAAAACAAAGCGGACTCGGAAGAGGCTTGGATTCACTCTTTGTTGATAATACGGCGCCTGAAAGCGAATCAGGTGTGCATACCCTTCGCTTAAGCGAATTGCAGCCAAGAGCTGATCAGCCCAGAAAGGCGTTTGACAGCGAAGCGCTTTCACAGCTTGCGGATTCCATTGCCACGCACGGGTTGATTCAACCTATTATTGTTCGCAAATCAATGGGCGATTTATATGAAATTATTGCCGGTGAGCGTCGATGGCGGGCATCCAAAATGGCTGGACTTATTGAAGTGCCGGTAATTGTAATTGAGGCCGACGATCAAAAAACCGCTGAGCTGTCATTGATTGAAAACATACAGCGTGAAAACCTCAACGCCATCGAGGAATCGCTGGCTTATAAGGCGTTATTGGAGGAATATAATCTTACGCAGGAAACAGTGGCCGCGCGTGTAGGAAAATCCCGAAGTACAGTGACCAATTCCCTGCGGCTGTTAGATCTGCCGGAAAGCGTAATCAAAATGGTATCCGAAGATCAGATCTCTGCCGGCCATGCGCGTACGCTGCTGGGACTAAAATACCGTTCCGATATTGAAGTGGCGGCGGCGACCGTAGTAGATAAGGGTTATTCAGTGCGCGCGACTGAGGAATTGGTTCGCAGAATGAATCTGAGAGCCGAAAAAGGCAACGAACAAATTAAAAAAACGGATTCGGGTGTGGATTATACTGCGGAATTGGAGAAAAAAGTGCGCAATTTGCTGGGACGAAAAGTGAAAATCGTTGAAGGCGCGCGCGTAAAAAAGCTCGAATTGGAATACAGTGACAACGACGATCTGCAAAAGCTGCTGATTCAGCTTTGCGGGGAAGAAATTACAAAGGATTGACAGGGAGAAGAAAATGCTGGACATTAAATATATTGTAGAAAAACCGGATGAAGTAATTGCACGGCTTGCCAAAAAGGGCAAGGATGCTAAAGAAGATATAGCACTAATACTGAAATTAAATAAAGAGCGCAAATCGTTGATACAGGAAACGGAAGCGCTGAAAGCGGAAAAAAATAAAACCTCAAAGCTGATTCCGCAATATAAGAAGGAACAAAAGGATACCGGTGAAATTTTTGCGAGAATGAAAGCAATTTCCGCCACTATTGACAGTATTGATGCCAAATTAAAGGAAGTAGAGGGTCAATTGACCGCCACTATGCTGGGGCTGCCTAATTTGCCTGATGAGGACCTGCTGCCGGGCGGAAAGGAAAACAATCAGCCGCTTCGTTACTTTGGGGAACCTCATAAATTTGATTTTACGCCCAAAAATCATGTTGATCTCTGCACTGATTTGGGATTGATAGACTATGACAGAGGAACAAAACTGGCGGGTTCAGGCTTCTGGATCTACCGCGGTTTGGGCTCGCGGCTTGAGTGGGCGCTGCTAAACTATTTTATTGACTGCCATTTGGCGGACGGCTATGAGCTGATTCTGCCGCCGCACATGCTGGAGTATGAATGCGGTCTTACAGCGGGTCAGTTCCCTAAATTCGCGGATGAAGTCTACAAAATTGAGAATCCGACCGATAACCGAATTCATTACATGCTGCCTACCGCAGAGGCTGCGTTAGCGTCTATTTATCGAAATGAAATTCTAAGTGAGGCTGATTTGCCTAAAAAAATGATGAGTTATACACCCTGCTTCCGTCGCGAGGCGGGTTCCTATCGCTCTGATGAACGCGGAATGGTGCGGGGGCATCAATTTAATAAGGTAGAAATGTTCCAGTACACCCTGCCTGAGAAGTCTGACGAGGCCTTTGAGGAATTGGTTACAAAGGCAGAGAATCTGGTGAAAGGACTGGGATTTCACTTCCGTACCGTAAAGCTTGCCGCTGAAGACTGCTCCGCTTCCATGGCGCGCACCTATGATATTGAAATTAATATTCCTTCCATGAACGGATATAAGGAGGTATCGTCAGTGTCCAATGCCCGGGATTATCAGGCGCGCAGAGGAATGATGCGGGTAAAACGTGCGGATGGCAGTATTCAGTTCCTGCATACGTTGAATGGATCGGGGCTGGCTACTTCTCGTATTCTTCCCGCATTGGTGGAACAAAATCAAAATGCAGACGGCTCAGTTACTGTCCCTGAGGTGCTGCGAAAGTATATCGGCGTAGATATTATTAAAAAATAAAAAAGAGGAACTTCTTTCAAGAAGTTCCTCTTTAATTAATAAACTAATCAATGAATGAGAATTTAAATTAAACTGACTTACATAAAAAGAAATTTAAACAGCTTTAAAACAATTACTTTAAAGTTATTAAAAATTTAAGGCGCTTTTTAAAAGTCAAAAAATAAAATTAAAGCTAAAACAGCAAAACTACATTTATATTTGAGTTGAGGGGAGAATTTTTTAGCTCTCCCCTTTTTGGTTTGCCTATTAAACCGTTTAAAAAAGTTTTTATAAATCATGTGATTGAATTCAGAAGTAAATTTGACTTTCACTATTAAAAAATTTGGTTTAAACCAATTTTATGTTTCTTCCTTCTAACCATGCAGATAACTGAAGCATCCAGGCAATAAGCTGCGGACGCGCCATAAGCTGCCCGTACCAGGTTGTATTTTCACCTTCCATAAATGCAGAAAGGGCTTTTCGATCAATTAGCGAAGTAAAAAGCGAGTCCTTTTTCAGCTCGTTTGCCAGCTTTTCCCGAACCAACTTCTCATAAAGCGGATTATGGGTTTTGGGATAGGGCGATTTCTTTCGATTTAAAATATAATCAGGCAGAAAATCGCCTGCAGCCGCTCGCAGCAATGATTTTTCTCTTCCTCCGGCAAACTTGTATGACCATGGCAGGTTATATACATACTCAATAAAGCGATGATCCGCAAACGGAACACGCACTTCGACTGACGCAGCCATACTCATACGGTCTTTGCGCATCAGCAGATTTTGCATAAAATAGCGTACAGACAGGCAGGTGGCGAGCCGCGCGGTCCGATCTTCTTCGGCTTCTCCTTCAATTACCGGACAGGTACTAAGAAAATTTTGGTAAACATCGGACAGCCAATGATATCCCTCGTTCGGAAGAACACGTTCAGCGCGGAAAAGCTGAATTCGGGCGAACGGATCATGAATCCACGGGAAGAAATCGCGGTAAAGCATTTCCGGACGATAAAACCAAGGATATCCGCCAAAAATTTCATCCGAGCATTCACCAGACAGCGCTACTGTGTGGCACTCTTTAACTTTTCGACAGTAGTAAAGCAAGGAGGAGTCGATGTCTGATTGCCCTGGCATGTCACGAAAGAGAGCCGCTTCGGTCAATAAATCCGCTACCACCATGGTCGGTGCGGTCAACACTGTATGTTTGGTGCCAAGATCTGATGCAAGACGCTGTGCAAATGCGTCATCCCCCTGGGGCTGAAAAAGCGTTGAATGAAAATTCTCTCGATTTCCCTCGTATTCAAAGGAATAGGTGGAAAGCTGTTCACCCTTTTCGCGCAAGCAGTCAGCGGCAATGGCAGTAATTACAGAAGAGTCCAATCCGCCTGATAAAAAGGTACAAAGCGGAACATCGCTGATAATCTGCCGACTTACAGCATCTTTTAGCAGCATGGCGGTATAATGAACCGCTTCGTCTAAGGAATCATTGCAAATGGAGGCGATAAGCTGCCAATAATAATCCCGCTTCGCGCCCTCAGGTGAAAGACAAAGCCGTTCGCCCGCTTTAATTTGATGAATATCGCGGAAAATAGCTGATTCTTCGGTAGTAACCGGCGCAAGAAAAAGCAGTTCCCACAACCCTTTCTGATCTATGATAGGACAAATTGCCGGATGAGCCAACAGGGCCTTGGGTTCGGAAGCAAACAGCCAGCGATCACCGCTTTTAGCGTAATACAGCGGTTTTACACCCAGTCTGTCTCTTGCAACAAAGAGCGATTTGGCTGTATGATCATATACTAAAAAGGCAAAAATTCCATTTAGATAGCAGGGACAATCGGCGCCATAAAAAATATAGGACCAGAGGAC
The DNA here is from genome assembly GCA_964569225.1 of uncultured Lachnospiraceae bacterium. GTDB lineage: Bacteria > Bacillota > Clostridia > Oscillospirales > CAG-272 > CAKSQF01. The sequence continues at coordinate 39,270 of CAZMTU010000001.1, forward strand.
TGCTTCTGTATCGCAGTGAGTGGTAAATACAGCCCCTTTTTCAGTCAAGTCTTTTTTTAATTCGTTGGTGTTATAGATTTCACCGTTATAAATGATGGTGTATTGTCTATTTTGATAGACAATACTCATTGGCTGACCGCCGCTGTAAGGATCCATTACCGAAAGCCGGTTGTGGGCAAAGCAAATTGTTTCATCAAAGAAAACACCGCTTTGATCAGGGCCACGGTGCTGCATGGTGGCAGACATATTCCGGATATGAATTGCGTCCCCCGGATTCGGACGGTAAATAGCTGCAATTGAACACATAAAAAATCACCTTACCGTAATATATGCCGGTAAGGTGGTATAGGTTCCGAAAAATCAGAGCGTAGCAAGCAGTCCTGCCAGACGAGCGGCAATTACTTCATGTCCTGCATCGTTGGGGTGAAGCCCATCGGGAATATACGCTATTCGCTGTGTTTCGATTCTCGGCTGCATACCTGACGCCTTAAAAAGATCCAACACAGGCAATGAGTATTGCTCGGCTGCCTTGCGAAGAATGTCTACATAAGTAGACAAAATGCCCACATCTGCTGATTTGTTGCCATCTCCTCTTGGATTCAGTTCATTGGTTCTGTGAAGCGGCGTCATCACCACAATGACAGCAGTGGGATATTTCTCGATTAGCTTGGTAAACAGCAGATTGCATCCGCCCCAAAAACTGTCCGGCGTCTGATCCTCCGGTGATCCCAGCGGTGCGTCCCCATGACCGAAGTCATTGGTACCTCCGAAAACCACAATTACATCGGCATCGGGAGCCATTTCGTCTACACGAGTAGAAAAATATCGTTCCGCCCGATCGTTTGGATTATTTGGCGCCAACTGTCTTGCGATTCTTGAACCGCTGATGCCGTAATTGCGCGCAATGATGTTATAGCGTTTGGCAAGCAGATTCATAAAAACGCGGGACGGTTCGGAAACGCCTACTCCCTCGGTAATACTATCGCCTAAAAAATTTATTTTTAATCCACGAATATCCATATTTTTCTCCTTACTAATAAGCAATTAAGACAGTTAAATTCATTTTAAATAAATAGCCTATTAAAAAGCCAGTGAAAAGCCCCATGATAAAAGACACGTAAAATCGATTTTCGATAAAAGCGCCCTCTGTGTTCGCGCTTTTTTATGCGCTAAACAGCTATGATATGGCAATGGAAAATCGGCAATTACGAAATGAAAAATGAGGGGGAGAGCATAAAGCCGATTTTCGTTAAAAGCGCTATTTGTGTTAGCACTTTTTTTGTGCGCTTTTATTTGTGCCTTTATTATAACGTAGTTTTCAAAAAAAATCAATAAATTTAGATAAACTTATTGACAGATTTCAAAAAAATGGCTACAATGATAATATCTGTTATAGTTCTAATTTTAGGAGGAAAAAAATGAAAAATGCACTGCTGAAGATCACGCTGCTTACCTTGACGCTTTCCGCACTGATTGCGCTGTTGGTATATTTGTCTAAGCATAGGGAAGAAGTGAAGACCGCAGCCAAAAAAAGCAAGGAAAAAGTGAAATCTGCGGCTGGCAAGGCTACCGCAAAAGGCAAAAAAACATCCGATAAGCTATTATCCAAGCTGAAAAAGAAAGATTGCGATGTTATGGAATTGGATACGGATGGCGACGGTGAAACCGATGCGGTTCTGATGGACACTACCGGTGACGGCGAAATCGACACTATTTTAATGGACACTACCGGTGACGGTGAAATTGACACTATTTTGGCGGACACTACCGGTGACGGTGAAATTGATACCGTTTTAGCGGACACTACCGGCGACGGCGAAATTGATACGGTAGTTACCGCTGACTGAATTTAATTTTGTCTTTTTATTTGCTCCTTCTTTCGGGAAGGAGCAAATTTTTATATTGATGCATGGTTTGAGTCACTTCCTCATTCAATCTGGCGCGAAGCTTTTTAACGGTTAACTGTTTATTCTATGCTTTGAAAGATAAAATATGCTCTTTAGGAATAGTTTTCCCTCGTCTATATTCGTCAAACTGTATCACAAGTAGTGACAGAAGGCTTTTTTTTACTGAAATTCCTGCTTTTTCGATGGAAAAAATCATTTTATCATCTGCTTCCTTCGACTAAAAATATCTGTCTGTCCGAGTACAATAAAGACAGGTGAAGCCTACCCTTTATATGTGAATTGTGAATGAAAAAAGGAAGGATGAAGGATCATGGAATTTCGGATTAAAGCCAAAGAGCGACTGGAAGCGCTGCAAAAAAAGGCGGACGCTACTGTATCAGCGCTCCTTGGACGGGAAAGCGCGGCGCTGGATGAAGAAGATGCCGCGCGTTTGCGCCGAAGGGCGGCTGTTTGCGCGTTATGGTGTGGCGCGGGATTTTTGCTGCAAGGCGCGTCTGCTCTTTTTGGAACCTATCCGTTTGGATTAGCGCTGCTTAGCGCGGTCAGCCGCAGCGGGGCATTCTGTGTTTGGGCGGGGGCTGTGGCGGGCGCGTTGGCGACCGGTTCGTCGGCTGGAAGCAGCGCTTTTTGCTTTGTCGTGATTTTGTCTATGGTGCTGGGCGCGCGGATCCTGCTGTCCACTCACGGAGAAGAGGACAGTCCGCTGTTTGGCGAGCCGCTTCGGCTGAGGATCGCGGTCTGCACATTAGCCGCGTTTCTTGCGGGCATGTATACCGTAATTGTAGATCAATTCAACTTTCAAGGCATACTTACACTGCTCTTTGGACTGATCGCCTCTCCGGTTGCAGCCGCTTTGTTTTATTGCGGATTGGAAAGCGATCTTTCGCTTTCTCTTCGGGAAGTGGGACGCTGCGCGCTGCTCTACGCGGTTATCTATGCTCTATCTGCTCATAGCCTGTTTGGACTTTCTCTAGCGCTTATTGCCTCCTCGCTGGTTATTTTGACCGCTGCGCTCAGCGGCGGCTTGGTGAGGGGCGTACTGGTAGGGCTGATCTGCGGACTGGCAAGCGGGCAGTCACCGCTGCTGTTAGCCATTGGCGGTCTTGCCGCAGGGGCGATCCGAATGTTCGGCAGCGGCAGCGCCATGTTCTGCTATCTGGTGTTGACGGCAGGATTGAAAATTTGGGCGGATGGACTTTGGGGAGCGGTTCCGTTTATTGGGAATTTGCTGTTTGGTTCATTAATTTTTCTTCCATTAGAAAAAACGGGCGTATTGGGGAAGCTGCATTTATTTCCCGCTGCAGAACAGCCGCAGATCACAGAAGAAACCCGTCGGGTTCAGGACGAAAAAAAGCTGCGGCGATTGGCAGGAGCGTTTGATGAGCTGTCCGCGTTGATGTTGAAGCTTTCCCAGCAGCTTCGGAATCCGGGAGCAGGTGAAATGCGGGAACTGTGCGAAACAGTGTTTGAAAAGCATTGCCGCCGCTGCGCGCAAAATACCGTCTGCTGGCAGCAAGAATATGAAAGCACTCAAGAAGCAATAAATAAGTTGGCGGAACAAATTCCGTTGAAGGGAATGCCTGATCGAAAGGACCTGCCTTCTTACTTTATAGAGCGCTGTCAGAAAATCGATAAAATACTTGCCGATGTTGGCAAAAGTGTTACGGAGCTGATTGAGGGTGCTGTTTTGAGAGATCGTACAGAACTGTTCGCGCTGGATTACGAAGCCATTTCGGAACTGCTTCGGGCTTCCGCTGAGGATGACGGCGATCTTCAGCCGGATGATGAACTGCGGCAACTGTTTGCCGAGGCGGTTCGTCAAATGGGCATTCAGGCGATCGGCTGCGGAGCATGGGGCAGACGGCAGAAAACGCTGATTGCTTCGGGCGTTACACTTTCCAGTATCAGTGACGCCGGTCGTGAGATCAGGCAGAAGTTAGAGGAAAAGACCGGCTTGCTGCTGACTGATCCTGAGTTTAAGTTTGCCGGTGAAAGCGTTAGTATGCAGTTAAGCAGCCGGATGAAGCTGAAGCTCACCACTGCCCGCGCCAGCAGCGTTAAGGCGCATGAAGCGGTCAGCGGAGATATGGCGCGTTCCTTTCCATCCGATGCGGGGTTTGGCTACGCCCTGATCTGTGACGGAATGGGCAGCGGACGTATAGCCGCCACCGCGGCACAGGTAAGCGCGGTCTTTTTAGAGAAAATGCTTGGTGCAGGAAACGCGAAATCGGTAACGCTGAAGCTGCTGTCTAATTTTATCCGGGGCAGATCAGAGGAATGTCATTGTACAGTGGATCTGCTGGAAGTCGATCTTTACACCGGCAGCGCCAGCTTTATCAAATGCGGCGCGTCTCCCTCATATGTTTTGCGGGACGGAAATATTTTCAAAATAGATGTCAGCAGTATGCCGCTTGGACTAACCAGAGAAATCAACGCGGAGGAAATCGGAATGGTTTTGAGAGAAGGGGATGTGATTCTGCAAACCTCCGACGGAGTAGCGGGCTGCTTAGAGGATGCGCTTTGGCTGCCTGAGCTGCTGGCGTCCCTTGCCGGAAAGGGCGTACAGGAGATCGCTGGCGCTATCCATTCCCGTACGCTTGCCGAAAATGGCAGCGGAGATGACATTAGCATTTTGGTTACCCGTGTGGAGGGCGTTTAAAAAATGACTTATTTTATGGAAAAGGGATGCCGTATGGAAAATGCGGCATCTCCTTTTCTTTGAATCAGACTCGCTTAATCCGCTTAATTAATAAGGCTTGTGAAAGCCGGACAAATGCTCGTCCGGTTGGGAAGGTATGATAACCGCTTTTACACCGTATATTCGCTGACGCGATTCTTAATAAAAATACACGGAATTTTAGTTAGTGTAAGCAGGGATTGTTTGGGATTTTGAAAATACTTGACTATCCGCATAGCCTGTTTGCCGGGCAGACTGTTGAATGGGTTCAGACGGGGGAAATGCTTAGAAGCATTTGGGGCAAGCGGGAAAAGCAAATTTTCCGAAAAAAATAGAGCGCTTCCGAAGAAGCGCTCTTGTCTGATTAAACATCAATTTTCATATCGCCGGTTTTGACCCAGCCGATCCTGCGCAGAATTTCATTGAATATAAATGATAGGATCGCGGGGAGGACAATGCAAAGCAGCAGAACACCAATCCATGCGTTTGCCGACCAGTTCATATCAATCAAAATCTGCCAAGGGGAGAGCAAGCCGCAGGTACCCATGCCCGCGTTTACTCCGGAGCAGTGAAGTTTGAAGATCATTGTGGAAAGCGGACCGCAGATAGCAGCCGCAAGCGTAGGCGCGATCCAAATCTGAGGGCGGCGGCAAATATTGCCCATTTGAAGCATAGAGGTTCCAAGTCCCTGTGCAACCAATCCGCCCCATTTGTTTTCCCGAAAGGAGATTACTGCAAAGCCAACCATTTGACAACAGCATCCGACCGCCGCTGCGCCTGCGGCCAGCATCAGCGTCTGTGACAGTGTTTCGCCGGACGCGGCGGTGAAGATCATGGCGCACAGTGCCGCACTGGAAATCGGAAGCGTCAGCACCATTCCCACAATGACCGCAAGCAGAATCCCCATAATAAGCGGTGCTCTGCCGGTCGCATACTCAATAAACAACCGGAGATAGTAGATCAGTCTTGCAACCCAGGGGCAGAGCAGCCATGTTGCGCCGTAGCCTACAATAAGCGTAACGGCGGGTGTGACCAAAATATCAATTTTGGTGGTTTTAGATACCAGTTTACCAAATTCGCAGGCAAACAGCACCGCAATAAAGGAGCCAGCCGGTCCTGCCGAATAGCTTCCGCCCGCAATCGCTGTTGTAAACATACCGCCCATTGCGCCAATGGCCGCGCAGGCATAAGTTACTAACGGCGGGGCTTTTAGCTTGCAGGCAATGGCTACGCCGATCGCACCGCCGTATACATACGGTGAGGAGGCGTAGGCTGCGATCACATGAAACAGATCAGTGGTACTGTCCGCAAAGAAAGCATTTCCCAATGCCTTAAAAATGGTTCCGATCAGCAGTGTGGCGAACAGTCCCAGCGCCATTGCGCCCATGGCGTCAATAAAGTACACCTTAGCGCTGATTCGGATCTGCTTCCGTTCAAGGAAGGCTTTGATTTTGCCCAGTTTAGTTGTCATTTTTTCTCTTTCTCCGCCGCCAAAAAGAAAATCTGAAAAAGTGCGGGCTTGCCTGCGGCGGCAGGCACTAATCCCCGAGGGTGATCTTTTTCGTAAATTTTAGTCATTATATAAATTATAACCGTAATTCTTTTTGGTGTCAATAGTGATTTCAACCAAAAAATACTGATGTTTGTCGATTTTATTTCCAAAAAACATTGACAATTTCTAAGCAATGTGGTATAATGTGATTTGTAAAAAGATAAAAATGGACAAATATCCCGATTATTTTTTGAAAGGAAATCAGATCATGGAAATTGCAATCATAGCCGATGATACTAAAAAGGAACTCATGACGGAATTTTGTATCGCCTACTGCGGCATACTTAGTAAGCATTCCCTGTGCGCAACCTCTGTCACCGGCAAATATATTTCCGAAGCCACCGGATTGCAGATTGAGCGCATGATGGCCGGTTCGCAGGGCGGAGCTGAACAAATCTCACTGCGCATCGCGTACAATGAAATCGACCTTCTTCTCTTTTTCCGTGACACAGCGACCAAAATTCAGCCTAACGAAATCGATAACGATCTGCTTCGGATGTGCGATATGTACAATATTCCGGTTGCTACCAATATTGCTACCGCGGAAGTGTTGGTCCGGGCGCTGGACAGAGGCGATCTTGACTGGCGTGAAATCGTAAATCCTAAAAACAATAAGCGTAAAAGGCTTTAATTTTTGTGCCTTGAGCGCCTTTTACATCGGTAAAAGGCGCTGTTTTACTGTTTTAACCTGATTTTTCTATTTGTAATGAGGATACCAATATGAATAAAAATAATATTCAGACCAAAATTGTCTGCACGATCGGTCCTGCCAGCAATAATGAGCAAACTATGGCGGCGCTAGTCAAAGCGGGCATGAATGTAGCCAGATTGAATTTCTCGCATAACTCTCATGAGGAGCATCTGAAATCGATTGAAATGCTTCGCGCGGTCCGAAGCAGGCTCCATGCCCCGCTTGCCATTCTGCTGGATACCAAAGGACCGGAAATCCGGCTGCGCACATTCAAGAACGGATCCGTTTTACTGCACAAGGGGGATCACTTTACGCTGACTACCCGTGAGGTCGTTGGGGACGAGAAGATTTGTTCTGTTTCTTATGCCGATCTTCCTCATCAGGTTCCTGTCGGTACTGAAATTTTGATTGACGATGGCAAAATTCACTTGTGCGTTGAAGCAGTCACGGATACGGAAATTAATTGTACGGTAGAAAACGGCGGACCGCTTTCTAACCGAAAATCTATTAATATTCCTAACGTGCATTTGGATTTGCCTTATTTGTCCCCTGCGGATGAAGCAGATCTGATTTTTGGCATTCAAAATGATGTGGATTTTATAGCCGCGTCATTTGTACGCTCTAAAGAGGATATTATTGCGCTTCGTAAGTTTATCAATTATCACGGCGGACACAAAATTCGCATTATTTCCAAAATTGAAAATATTGAAGGCGTAGAAAATTTTGATGATATTCTCGCTCATTCCGATGGAATCATGGTAGCTCGGGGAGATATGGGAGTAGAGGTGGCCTTTGAAAAGTTGCCCGGTATTCAGAAAAAATTTATCCGAAAATGCTATCTTGCCGGAAAAATGGTCATTACCGCCACTCAGATGCTGGAGTCAATGATTCATTCGCTTACGCCTACCCGTGCTGAGATTACCGATGTCGCAAATGCGGTTTTTGACGGGACCTCTGCCATCATGCTTTCGGGGGAAACGGCAGTGGGGGAAAATCCTGTGCATGTTGTAGAAGTGATGGCGAAAATTGCCCGTCAGGCTGAACGCGATGCCTTTGAGATGGGTGCGTATCGGGGATTTCAGCATGAATGTGACTATACCAGTACGACAAACGCCATCTGCGACGCGGCCTGTACTACCGCTTCCGATTTGGATGCGCAAGCCATTATTGCCGTAACAAAATCAGGTGAGACCGCCCGTCGGGTGTCGAAATTCCGTCCGAATGTGCCGATCGTAGCAGCCACGCCTGATGAGAAAACCTTTCATCAATTGGCGCTGTCATGGGGCGTATATCCTGTAATGGCGCTTGCCCAAAACGATACCGACAGCCTTTTCCGTCATGCCATTGATTGCGCTAAGCAGATTGATTTAGTAAATACAGGCGATAAGGTGGTTATTACCGGCGGCGTTCCGCTGAACATACCCGGCAATACCAATATTCTGAAGGTGCAGATCGTTTAAAAAGCTTCAAGTAAATATATGAAATTCGGGAAGCCGCAGCTGGATGGGGCTTCCCGAAATATATTAATAACAGTTGATTGGGAATTACCCAAGGCTTTCTGTTATTAAAAACATTATAAAAGATATTTGTTTAAGGCTTGGGGCATTTAGAAGGGGCGTTTTAGAAACATTGAGGGAGCCGCATTGACAACGCGGCTCCCTGTTTTTTTCGATAGGCTTTCCGAAATTTATCCGTTGATTTTATTCTTTTTCTTTTTTACAATAACAATTATGCAAACTGCTGCGACAATCAGAACTGCAGCGCCGATGCCGATCCAAAGCCATACGGAGGGGCTGTCAGTGGAATTAGAAGCAGCCGGATCGTTGGAATTGCTCGGTTCCTCAGGTGTTCCGACGGAATTGATCGGCGTTAGTTCCGCATCCTTTGCGGAATAGCCCAAAAATTCTATTTCCGCTACCTGCATACTGCTGCCGCCAAAGGTCAGACGGTAATAAAGATAAGTACCGGCGGTATCCTCAGGAATCGCAAAGGCGCGGGTGTAGGTATCCCAGTTAAAGGTAAGCTCGCTTCGGCTGTCCAGCAGCTTCCATGTAACGCCGTCATTGGAGGCTTCCAATGTCAGGGACGTGGGAGCTTTTTTGCTGGCGTTGCAGGTAACCGTATACATGCTGAGCTGTGAGGGAGTAGAAGAAGCATAAATAACGGAATCGCCATTGGAAACGGTCGCATAGGTTTTGCTGGTGTTGTCTGCCAGTTTGGAAATGCCTTCAATAGTGCTGTACAAACCGTTGGCGGCGCCGGGAGTAAATTCGCCTTGTACCTTTTTATAGCGGCTGGTCACCAAATCTTCAGCGGGGGTGGCAGCCGCGTCACCGGTAGTCAGGGATGTTGGCGTTTCAGAACAGCTCCAGTCAGAGGGCTGATCGCCCATCTTAAAGGAAAGCGTACCGCCTTCCATGAGGGTGGCATGATCAATGAAGCACTTATTGTAAGCTTCACCGTTCAGTGTTGCGGACTGGATGTATACATTATCCGCGGAATTATTTTCTGCTATAATGACTAAATCTTTTCCGTTTTCCAAGTGAACGGTCGCTTTATCAAAGAGCGGAGAAGTAATTATATACTGACCGCTGCCCATATTCTGGGGATAAAGCCCCAGTGAGGAGAGAATGTACCAGCCGGACATTTCGCCGTTATCTTCGTCACCGCAGTAGCCCTGCCCAATCTCGCTGCCCACATAAAGTCTGGATAGTACATCCCGTGTCAGCGCCTGTGTTTTGTAAGGCTGACCGGCATATGCATACATGTAAGGAACGGCATGAGCGGGTTGATTGGAATGACCGTATTGACCCAGCCGAACCTCACGGGCTTCCACCATTTCGTGAATCGTACCTGTCTGCACCTTCTTCATAGAAGAGATGCTGTTGTCAAAGTATTCATCCAGCTTCTTTGCCAGTGCATCCTTTCCGCCTAACAGATTAGCAAGTCCTACGCCGTCATATACCGGTACAAACATCATGGTCCAGCCGTTGGTTTCAGTATAGTCACCCCACCACCAGGACGCGCTGTAATCGTCTCCGTATGACCAGCTTCCGGAAGCGTTTTTGCCCATAAGGAAGCCTACCTTTTCATTGTACATGTTTACATAGAATTTGGCGCGATTGTAATAGTAAGCCGCTTCATCCTGATAGCCGAGCGCTTCTGACATTACGCCAATGCAGTAATCGGAGATGTAGTCCTCAACTGTCCATGAGAAGCCGGAACCGGTGGCATTGGATACATATCCTATGAAGGGCGCCGTTTCATTTTCGGCGCGGCCGCCGTTCGTGGTATCTTGGGAAACGGTAGACGCGTTGCGCAGCATTGATTCATAGGCGGTCTGATAGTCAAACTGTACGCCCTTTATGTAAGCGTCGGCAAAAATGATGTCCGAGCTGGTACCCAGCATGGAGTTGGCGCCGCCGGGAGCTACCCAACGGGGGATCCATCCGTTATCATTGTAGTGCTGGAGCAGCCCGTTCAGCAGATCGGTGTCGAGGGAGGGCGTGAGGAAGGCGTAAGCCGCCCAAGTGGTTCGGTAGGTATCCCAGAAACCGTTGTTTACATACAACTTGCCGGAGGTTTTTCTGCCGGTGTAAGGAGAGGCGTAAACCCATACAGGTTCCTCATTTGTGCCTTCATTTTCACTGTATAAATTGGGATAGGAGTAAAGCCTATACATATTGGAGTAGAAAGTGACCAGTTGAGTATAAGAAGCGCCCTCCAGTTCAATGATTCCGCAGACGTCATCCCAAGCCTTTTGCGCTTTTTCAAAAATACTGTCAAAGGTATCGGTTTCCGAAAATTCCAACGCCATATTGCGCTGGGCCTGTTTCTGACTGATGAAAGAGGTAGTCAGCTTCATTGTCACTTCGGTGGTGCCGGCGGGGAAGGTAACGATACCGGTTTTAGTGCCCGATTTCTGGAAGGATTCGGGCTTTTGGTCGAATTGACCGTATACCTGCATGGTGGCGGAGCCATTATTGGTGTGGCTGCTGGAAGCGGTGAAAACGCCGCTCTCCTGAATGCTCAAACTGCCGGAAGCACGGACGCAGTCCAGTACGATATTTACATGCTCACTGTCTTTAGGAAAAGTAAACCGTACATAAACACCATGAGTAGTGGGCGTCATTTCTACCTGAACGCCGTCCGCTTTACTGCCCTCGTCAAAGGTGACGCTGTAATAGTGCGCTTTGGCGATCTCATTGGCGTGATCAAAGGAAGCGCCCAGATTATTAGCGGAGAGGTCGTCTGAGGTCATATTGTTAATATCTACAGAGGTATTGGCCATAAACTGCCATGTGCCGTAATCGCCTACCCATGTGGAAGGCACATGGGAAATACTGAACTGAGTGATCACCCGATTTTGATAGTGATAGGGTTGATTGGAGCCGGTTTCAGTTACAGGGGTATAGAAATTAAAGCCGTTCGGCATGGTGCAGAAGGGAGTTGTCAGACCGCGGGAAAAGGTAGTGGTACAGTTGGTGCCCCGGGTGGTGCAGATATAATCGGAAAGATGTTCATAACTGACTGGCGCCTTGTCCTCAATGACAATATCGTCAAAATAGGCGAGAAATTTGGTTTTGGCAGTGGTAGAGTTCATGCGGAAGTACACATACAGACTGTCAATGGTTTTGCCCTCGGCAACATCGCCCAGACAGGATTCAATATAATTCCACTGCATGGTAAAGAGCGCGTCCGATTCACCTTTAGATACAGGATCCATTCCGAATCCGTTTTGGTCTACTGCGCCCAGATCGGACAGATAAGTACCGTCCGTGAACTTTACATCAATAATAAAGTGCATGGAGGTATATTCGTAATCATAAGTAGAGCCGTTATAGAGTGCGGGAAAATGTACATAGCTGAGCTGCGTATTTTTTGTAACCGGAATGTTTAAATTGGAATAAAGCAGGTTGCGGGCATAGGTTTCCTTAGATGCCGACTGACTTCCGTAAACCGAAAGCGCTCGGGTTCCATCGAAGGCGCCCGACATATTCCACGAAGAATTAGGGCCTCCGTTGACTATGCTGGTCATTGGAGAGTCCTGAGGCGCTTCTCCGCCGGCGGCAACGCCGGTTCCTAACCGCAGATCGGCCAACTGTGTCATACTGCTGCCGTTGTTCTCAGTAATTTCCAGCTTATAGTACTGATAGGCAACAGTGTTTTCTACATTATAAGTTACCATTTGACCGCGACCGGTAAATTTCTGACCGGAACGGGCATCAAGCGCTGTATAAGTGTTTCCGTCAGATGAACCGTAAAGCGTCCATGATTTGGGATCCCGTCCGTCCTCATCGTTAGCAGAGGTAATGGCATATACGCCAAGCACCATCGGTTGAGACAGAGAAAAGGATACCCAGACCGGATTGGTTGAGGAAGGCTGAAGTTCTGTGAGGAATTTAGTGGAGGCGGCCTGATCGAACAGCTTTACCTTGCTTTCCTCGTCCTTATAATCTTTGCTTCCCTGTACGCTGTCAAGTAGTACCTGATCGGTGAATTCGCCGTCGATATCGGTGACGATTTCATATGGCTCTACATTGGAGTAGTAGCCGTTATCCGAAACCGATTCGGCAGCCACGGGATCGCCCGATTCAAAGGAAGAGGCGAAAAGTACCTTGTCCGGAATAGATTCGGTGTTTCCGGTCGTCGCAAAGCTGCATAGCGCCGTGATCGGCAGCGCGGAGGCTGCCATCAACAGCGCCATCATCCATGCGCCTATTTTGGTCAATTTGTTCATGGGTTTCATTCCTTTCTTGATTAACGGAGCTACCGTTGATACATTGGCAATCTGCCGGAAAAGCAGGCTGCTTTTCTTCGGTGTTGCTGAATTCAGAATATTTATATTATATCATAAGATGACCTTCGGATGCAATTAAAAATTGTACGAATCGGTCTTTTTTTTTAATGCTTTTTTAATTGTTACAAATTATTAACATAAAGGGTTTGTATTTTCTAAAAATTCAGAAGAACAATTCAGATATTCAGCAAAAAAGAAAAAATTCTGCCAGTCAATTTTCGAAACTGTTAAATGAAGCAAAAAACATACGGACGGTTTTCCGTCCGTATGAGGTGAAGCTAATTTGAATAAATTAGACTATTGCAAGCAATATGGGGAAGGGGGAATATTATTTTTTTCGTTTAGTGTGAGTTGTGATAGCTTCCTTCAAGGCATGCTGCTTGACCTCCCAATTTTCTTTATATTTCTGAAGATATTCGCTTAGCGGACGGTCTGTAGAAAAGGCAAACAGAAATTTCGATTTTTGCCGGTGCGCCGCGCGGCCTGCCTTAATATGCAGCTTGAGCTGTTCAAAATGTACCGCGAGATGATTATCGGCGGCGAATTTCCGGATTTTGACTACAAGCTGCATAGAATAAATTACATCCAGTGTAAAAATTCCAAAGAAAAAGCCGATCACAAAAGAAAACGCTAAATTATTTGCGAGCCATTCCAGTGCCCGCAGGATATAGGGATCCACCAAAAAGTAATAAGCCGCGCCTAAAATACCCCAGAATAAGCTGAACAGCGGGCAGATCAGTCCCATGAAATTGCCCCACTGGCTGGAATAATCCCAAAGCCGGACCTTCATACCGTGGATGAATATCAATCCGGCGATCAGTTCGATCAGCGTCATTACAGCCGCCATAAACAGAACGATCACAATATTTCTCAGCAGTGCGTTGCCGATGAATGACCAGTTAAATCGGGCGAGCAGATAAAGGCTGCACAGTCCAAAGCCGTAGATGGGCAAATAGGGGCCTACCAAAAAACCGGGGTTTATCCATTTGTGCTCAGGATTATCTTCGGAGAAAAACTTTCGGAAGATAAGCTCCAGTCCCCAGCCAAGCAGACTGCCCAGAAAAAATAAATAGGCAAGCGTCAAAAAGAAATTCATACAGATTTTTGCCGCCGCGGCGGTCCTTTCCGTTATTGTTAATTTAACAATAACGCAAAAAATAGATTTTGTCAAGATTTTTTTAGTTTTTTTTCAGGCACAAGGCAAGTTTTCATTTAAAATAGTTGTTTCGTTCACAAATATTTGTTAAACTGAAGACACCGATGGTTTCGAAGCGCTTTTCGGATCGCGGCGCTATAATTAAGGAAGGAATTGTCCGCATGAGAAAAGTAAAACAATTATTGGGTTTGCTGCTGCTTTTGCTTACATTAGTAAGCTGTGACACGGGGAAGGAATTTTCTGTCGCATTGCCGTCTGATCTGCTTTCGCAGGAAAAAGATGATACTTCCGCGCAAAGTCAATTGGATAATATGCCTGTCACTCAAAATACCGAGTCAGATCCGTCGATTACTGAAGCGCCGGTGACCGCGTATCCGGCGGTTTCGGATACATTTTTTCCGATCGTTACCGGAACGGGGCCGACGGTTGAATATACGCCGGTTAAAGATAATCCTTCTTTAAAGAGGATCGCAAGCCTTGGCGAAAATGCTGTATCAACCGTAAGCCGTTATGGAGATTTGCTTCTGCTTGATTATTATGAGCTTACAGAGGATCCGAACGCTCCGCAGGATTTTCCCGCGTGTGATGAACGCTCTGTGATTGAGCTGCTTGATCTGCGAACCGGTCAAATTACCGGCAGCTATACATATGACGGATCGGCTACCGCGCTTTTTTTAGATAATGGCAATATTTGTATATACCAATATATGCCCCTATCTGTGCAGGTGTACGATTCAACCGGAAGCTGTATTTTTCGCTGTACACCGGAGGAGGACGGTCAGATCTGTATTGATCCCGCGGGGGAAGGGGCAGCGTGGTTTTGTCACTGGGACAGCCAAACGGTGCGGAGAGTTCCGTTTAACGGTGAAACGCCGATAGAATTTCAAATGCCCGGCAACGGAACCGGTTATTTGCAGACGGTGATTGACAGCCATGCGTATTTGTCTGCTACCGATGATTTTGGCGCGGCTGCTGTTTATCGGCTTTCTCCGGACGGCGCAATGGAAGCGTATGCTTCACTTGGCAGCTATTATTTTCAGGATGATATTTACTATTTAGAGCTGGATGGAAGCTGGCGCTATGTTGACCCCCGGCAGACCGACCGCGTTGGCAGCTTTTATGTAGCTGAGGAGTATGCTTATCTGGTATCTGCAAGCCAAAAGCGTTTTTGTTTGCAGCAGTACAGCGAAGCTTCAAACGGGGAACCGCAGATAAAATTGATTCTATGTCTGCCGGAATCAGCGAAGCGTACGGAGCTGACGCTTTTCAATCAATATGTACAGGCGATTTGTTGGAGTGAGGATGAGGATAGGCTTTACCTGATCATAACAGAGGAGGACGGCTACGGTCTTTACGCTTGGGATTATCAGGAGGCCTCTTTCGATCTGCTGGATACCAGTGTCCATACGCTGACCGATGCTGAAAAAGCCAATTTGGTTTTTGCTCAGGCGCTGCAAGCACAATGGGGGATTTCAATTTATTTCAGCGCGGAGGATATGGTGCGGGCAGCGCCCGATTATACTGCCGCCCCGCTGAACGATCCCGCGCTGATCGCGCGGAAGCTGAAAGAGCTGTCTGAAACGCTTTCCGATTATCCGGATGGATTTTTTAAGGAACTGCCTTACGGGGATTTTGACCATTTGGAGATTTACCTCTGCGGAAGGCTCACTCCGATAAATGAATATGGCATCAATACTGCCATTGCGCTCTCTAATACGCGGGGCAGTGCGCTGGTCATTGCACTGGATCTGAATTCGATTTCCGAGCTGTCCCAAACGTTGGCGCATGAGCTGATGCATATGATGGAGCGGCGAATCGAGCAGATCGACCCCAATCTGCTGGCAGATTGGGCGGAGCTGACGCCGGGCGGGGAAAGCGTTTACTATTATTCTTATCACGATGAAAACGGCAATGAAATGAGCGACGGAACGCATACATGGTTTTACGATTATGATCTGGAAGCTATTTATTTTGTGGATCCCTATTCCAAGAGCTTTCCCGGAGAGGATCGGGCGAGGATTTTTGAATATCTGGTTGAATATGGCGGCGCTCCCCTGTTCTTAGAAGCGCCGGTACTAAGAGCGAAGGCAGAGCGGCTTTGTGAGATTATTCGCATTGCCTTTCCCAGCGTTGCGGCAGCAGAACAGGTTAGTTGGGAGATCAAATAACGCCGTTATTCAAGAACATTCTGAAGCATTCGTCCCGAAAGCGGCACAAGCGCTTATATAAACTTGTTTTGGAGGAAATATTCAGTTGGCGCGAAGGCTTAAAATAGTTTTTATAATTACAAGCTGCCGCGATTGAAATCGCGGCAGCTTGGCGTGTAGGCAAATTTGAGTTTTGAAATCTAAAACATAGAAATAAGTCAATTTCTAATCATTTTTAAGGTTATTAGGGGGGAGTGTTCTAACAGGAGGATTGGGAATTGGAGTAAAACTCCGAGGGCAAGGCCCAAATTGGGTTTTATTTTTAGTCTTAGGAGCTGTAAAAAAGTTCGTTTAATTCATCATAGACTGTCTAAATGCGCAAATTTGTTAGCCGCTTTTTCTTTTGACCTAAATGCGCAAAAGAAGCGCTTGACAAAAAGAAAACGATAAATGGAATTTCCCGCTTGAAAGCAGGGGTAAGGGCGCGCAGCCCTTGCCCACCGCTTTTTTTTAATAGGTGAAAGCTTTTGCGCGAATTATTGATGAATTGAACTTTTTTACAACCTCTTTTTACGCGGATTTAGCTTAGCCCTTTGACGACAACTGAACCAACCGCTGACGGTGCAGCTTAGCCGCCTGCTCGGCGGCGGTCAGCAATTTTTCCGCTTCCTCCGGATTTTCCCGAACCAGACGGGCATAGCGGTTCTCGCTCAGCAGAAACGACCGGAAATCACCCTTGGGAGAGGAACTGTCCAGCGTCAGCTTGCCGGCGCTCGGCGTGTCCAAATCAGTTTGCAGGCCCGGCATATAACGGAAAAGGGTAACATATCCGCATTCAACGGCCCGCTTCATTTGATTCTGACTTTCACCCATGCCGCCGCCGATGCCGTGCAGCTCGCAGGGGGAATAGGCAAGGATTAAAGACGGTCCCGGATAGGCTTCTGCTTCGGTAAATGCCGTTAAGGTTTGCTGCAGATCGGCGCCCATAGCTATCTGCGCTACATAGACATTTCCCAGTGTAAGGACAATTTCAGCTAAGCTTTTTTTACCTAACACCCGTCCCTTGCCCGCAAATCGGGCAACCTGCCCAATTCTGGAAGCACCGGACGCCTGTCCGCCGGTATTAGAGTAAACTTCGGTGTCGAATACCAATACGTTTACATTCGCGCCGGAGGAAAGCACGTGCAGAAGGCCTCCCAGTCCGATGTCATATGCCCAGCCGTCGCCGCCGAACATCCACACCGATTTAGGGGCAAGTGAATCAACGCCGTTTATCAGTTCCTGCATCAAAGTAAGACGGCGGTTGGATTCAGCGCTTTTCTCATCCTGACAGTTCATGGCGGCATCTACCGCCGCCTGAATTTGTCCTACCAACCGATCGGCGGCGGATTGATTGGCTCTGCCGTCTTGGTAGGTGGCAAAATAGCTGTCGATCGCCTCCAGCAGTACCCGATCGGTATTTTCAACACGGCGTGCTTTGTTTTCCGATTCTTTGATCATTCCGCGCAGACGCTCTAATTTTTGAGCAAGCGCCTGCCGTTGCGTTTTATGAGCAAGATAGATACCCAGTCCGTGTTCGGCGTTGTCTTCAAAGAGAGAATTGGCCCATGCCGGCCCCTTTCCGTCGGCGGGATGAGTGGTATAGGGCGAAACCGGCGCCGAGCCGCCCCAGATAGAGGAGCAGCCGGTGGCATTGGAAATGATCATGCGCCGGCCGAAGAGCTGTGTGGCGAGTCGGGCATAAGACGCCTGCGCGCATCCGGCGCAGGCCCCCGAAAATTCCAGCAGCGGACGGCTGAATTGAATCCCCTTTACGGTAGCAGGCGACCACGGAGTTGTTTTTTCGTTTACTTTGGATTGAGCATATTGGAAAATCGCCTGCTGAGGCTGTTCGTCCTCCCGTTTTTTCATGGACAGCGCATGGGTGGGGCAAATCTTAGTGCAGAGGGTGCAGCCGGTGCAGTCTTCCGGCGAGATCACAATGGCAAAAGCAAGCTGCGCGGAATCTGCCGCTTCCGATTCGGAACCTGCGGAAGCGGCGGCTGTCTTCATCGGCAGCGCGGGACGGGCTGAGAATTTCATTTCTTTTGGCGCATTGTTTTTTTCTTCGGGATTCAGCAGGCAGGCACGAATCGCGGCATGAGGACAGACGAATGAGCATCTGCCGCATTGAATGCAGGGAATCGGATCCCATGAGGAAACCAGTTCCGCGATCCCGCGTTTTTCATAGGCGGACGTTCCGGCGGGCAAGCTGCCGTCGTCATAGGCTGCCAGCGCCGACACCGGCAGTTCATCTCCCCGCATTCGGCTGACTGGGCGAAGAATACGCTTTACATAATCGGGTGAATCGTCTTGTTTGCCGGCTTCGGATGCTTCATCTCTTAGGTCTGCCCATTCCTCCGGTACGGGCATGTGCAGGATCGTAAGCGAATGGGTGTTTGCGCTTTCAGATGTGTTTGAATCAGCGGAAAGCGCCATAGCAAAGGCGGCATGAATGGCGTCTGTGGTACGCTTCACCGCTTCGCCGCCTTTGGATGCATATGCCCGCGATGAAAGCGCGCAAAATTCCGTTTCCGCCTGATCGGGGGGAAGCAGTTTGCTCAGTGCCAGCATGGCGGATACCAGCAGCATGCCTGTCCGTTTGCCGGTACCGTATTGCTCCGCCAGTGCCCGGACGGGGAAGAGGTAGAGCCTGATTTTGCGCTGTGCCAGCAGACGTTTTACCGGAACGGCAAGCTGCATTGCCACTTTATCGGGAGAAAGACCGGTGGCGATCAGTAGAATGCCCCCTTCCTTCAGTGGATCTACTATTGGAAAATCGCTTCGAAGGTAGCCGATCTGACCGCAGATTGCCATATCCGCCTGTCTTACATAATAGCTGCTTCGAATAGGAGAGCGGGCGGTGCGCAGATGCGCAACGGTTACGCCGCCGGTTTTTTTGGAATCGTACTGAAAATACGCCTGTACATATCGGTCGCTTCCGTCCGCTTCAGGAGCGCCGCCTAATAATTTGGCGGCGCTTTTGACAGCGCTGACCATTCCGTCCCCGCCGATTCCCCAGCATTGACAGGCAAATTCTGTTTTCCCCATTTCTGCTTCGGAAGCGGCAGGCAGCGAAAGATGAGTGACATCGTCAATAATGCCCAGCGTGAAAGGCGAATGAGGATGATCCTGCTTCAGGTGCTCAAAACAGGCCATGATCGCTGAAGGCGGAGTATCCTTGGATCCCAGCCCGTAGCGCCCTCCCAGAACCTCTATGGTCCTGTCAGAGCGGGATAAGGCGGCGGCGATTTCTAAATAAAGCGGTTCCCCAAAGGCACCGGGCTCTTTGCCTCTGTCTAGTACAGCCAATCTGCGGCAGGCTACCGGCAATGCCGTCAGAAAACGTTTTGAGTCAAACGGATGGTAAAGCCGAACCTGCACAAGTCCGACCTTTTCACCCTTGCTTAAAAGATGATCTACCACCTCTTTAGCGCATTCACAAACCGAGCCCATGGCGGCGATCACCCGTTCGGCGTCGGGAGCGCCGTAATAGCCGAACAGCCGGTAATTCTGACCGGTCATGTCGTTCACACGGTCCATGATTTGTTGGGTAATGTCCGGCAGAGCGTTATATGCAGGATTGGAGGCTTCCCGATGCTGGAAAAAGAGATCACCGTTTTCGGCGCTTCCTCGCAATATGGGATGAGAGGGGGACAGCGATCTTTGCCGAAAGTCCGCCAGCGCCTTGCAGTCGATCAGCGATCTCAGCTCTTCTTCTGACCATACCTCTATTTTTTGCAGCTCATGAGAGGTTCGGAATCCATCGAAGAAGGGCATAAAAGGAATTCGTCCGGTCAGTGCCGCGGCATGCGCCACAGGCGCAAGGTCCATGATCTCCTGCACAGAGGAAAGTGCCAGCAATGCCAAGCCTGCCGGTCGGGCAGCGTATACATCGGAATGATCTCCGAAAATCGACAGTGCGTGAGAAGCGATGCTTCTGGCTGCCACATATACCACAGCAGGCAGCCGCTCTCCTGCGATCTTATAGAGATTGGGCAGCATAAGCAGCAAGCCCTGCGAGGAGGTGAAGGTAGTTGCCAGCGCGCCTGCTGACAGCGCGCCGTGCAGTACGCCCGCGGCACCTCCTTCCGATTGCATTTCGGTCACACTGACCGGACTGCCCCACAGATTGGGCTTTCCTTCTGATGACCATGTATCTACCTGCTCTGCCATAGGCGAAGAGGGGGTAATAGGGTAGATCGCCGCCAATTCACTGAAAGCATAGGCTACATGTGCGGCGGCGGTATTTCCGTCCATTATTTTGGTTGAGCGCATAAAAACCTCCGATTTGTTTTTTATAGTATGGACGAAAAAGCAGGAGAACATACCGTTCGGGATCTTTTCGGAGGATATTTCATTTGACAGCTTAATGGCTGCATGCTGCAATAAAGATAATGAAATTATGTGCGGACAATAAAGACGCTGTTTGTCGGAATTATGCTCTGACATTTGATAAAGATAGATAAAACGGAAAATTTTTTAAAGCTTTGGCGGAACGGTAAAATAATTATATTGCCGCGGAGCGCAGGCAAGCCAAGGCTTATGAAACTCAAAAAGGTAAAAAGTTAATGCTCAAAAGATTGGTACCGGTTTTCGCTTAGCGCGAGATTGCGGGCGTGCAGAAAAATTTAAGCTTGAAAATGTAGAAAATCAGTCAAAATTTGAGGGTTTGGGAAGGCTTTTAAAAGACTTTTTTACATTTTCTAAATGTAAAGCTTGGAGAAATTCATAATTGGGCTTGTTCTTTGGCAAAGGTCCTCCGCAAAGGATGGCTTTAGACTGAAACGAATTATATTGCTGTTTATTTCATGAATATTGCGTATTTGAATGTACTTTGTTGACAACTTATAAAAGATGCTGATATAATTTATTTACCTTTTAGACATAAAAGAGAAAAAATGAAAAGGAACTGCTTATGAAACAAGTTCTGAATATTGTAAATTTTATCCGCGCGGTAGAGCCGAGGGAAGGGGAAGATTGGGACTTGGCGCGGCCGGTAAAGGAGCAGATCAGGCTGATCGACCGGTACGGTTTTTCCGCTACCTTCCTGATACAGTATGACGCGCTGCTGATGCCCGAATATCAGGCACTGCTCCGGTCGTTGGATCCTGCCCGTTATGAAATCGGTGTATGGTACGAAATTGTGGAGCCGCTCGCACGCGCCTGCAAAATTGATTGGCGGGGACGCTGGTCATGGGATCCTCACTGTCACTGCGGTTTTCCGGTAGGTTATCCGAAAGCGCAGCGGGAAATGCTGATCGACGAGCTTTTCCGCGCGTTCCGGGAAGTGTTTGGCTATTATCCCCGGGTGTTTGGCTCGTGGTTCTACGATTCCCATACGGTTCGCCATATATGCGATCGGTATGGGCTGGATGCACTCTGCAACTGCAAGGAACAGTATGGTACCGATGGCTATACCCTTTGGGGCGGCTATTATGGACAGGGATATTATCCCAGCCGCCGAAATGTGTTTATGCCTGCGGGTAGCGCGGAAATGAAGCTGCCGGTACCGCTTTTCCGAATGCTGGGTTCCGATCCGGTCTATCAGTATGATTTCGGAACGGACGCTCAAAACGGCGCCCGACCTGTACAGGGAGTGATCACGCTGGAACCGGTATACAAACGGGCAGGCGGCGGGCTGCCGGCATGGGTAGACTGGTTTTTAAGGGAAAACTACAACGGCGAGTGCCTGTCTTTCGGATATGCGCAGGCCGGACAGGAAAATTCCTTTGGCTGGGAGGCTATGAGAGAGGGACTGACCTATCAGTTTGACTGCTTTTATCGAATGGTATCGGAGGGGAAACTTATAGTAGAGCCGCTGGGCGCTACCGGACGCCGTTTTAAAGCCGATTATCCGGATACGCCCCCGTCCGCTATTACCGCTCATTCCGCTTACGATGATCCCGATAAGGATTCGGTATGGTATTCCTCCAAATACTATCGGATCAATCTGTATGGAGAAAGGGGACAATGGCGTGTTCGGGACCTTCATGTGTTCAGTGACGCGCATCCCGATCCCTATGAAACGGAGATTTGTACCGGCAACGACGCCTGCTATGAAACGCTGCCGGCGGCGGATGGGAATTTGTTCAGCGGAAACGGAATTACAGCGGGCGTCTATCTCACTGATCTGAACGGCAATAAAATACCGGATTACCGGCAAATGCGGTTTACCGATTTAGGGAACGGACGGGCGCGCGTTTGGTTTGCCGGCGAGAATAATGGAAATGAGGAAAAGACGGAAATAATTCTATCAGAGGATAGCGTTGGAATTAGACGGTCATCAGATTTTCTGTTGACTAACCGTATCGGGACGAAGGGGACTCATCTGCCGGATGTGCTGTCGGTGAGTGAAAAGCAGTTGAAGCTTTGCTATAAGGGGACTGCCTATACCCTCACGTTGTCTGCGGGACGTTTTTTGGACGCCGCGCATATCCGCTCAGAAAGTGGAAAGGTGACGCTTTGCCTTCGGCAGGAACAGGCGTCGGATGATGTGACCTGATTTCGTTTTACAGCTTTGTTTGATCCCGGAAGATTTATTCCCTGACAAACAGCGAAGGTATCTCAAATAGCCGGTTTAGGCGCCGTAAGGGCAATCTTTGGGTTTATGATCAATTGATTGACCGCAAATGGGATATACTGAGCATAGCGTAATGCTTTGAAATTATTGTCAGGAGGATAAAAATGGCAAATAAAGAAGAGTGGCTTCGGGAAGCCGAACAGCTATTTGATATTCTTGTGGAAGAAAGGAGAACGCTGCACCGGAACGCGGAAATCGGCTTTGATTTGTGCCAAACGGTTTCATTTGTGAAGCAAGAACTGACGGCTATTGGGCTTCAGCCGGTCGATTGCGGCAGGGCGGGCGTTACCGCGCTGGCAGGCGGGCGGAAGCCAGGTAAGGTATTTTTACTGCGGGCGGATATGGACGCGCTTCCCATTCGGGAAGAATCGGATGTGACGTTCGCGTCCCGTAACGGTCATATGCATGCCTGCGGTCACGATATGCATACTGCCATGCTGCTGGGTGCCGCCAGACTGCTAAAGGCCCATGAGGATGAAATCGAAGGTACTGTCAAGCTCATGTTTCAGCCGGCCGAGGAGATTCTTGAGGGCGCTCGTGATATGATCGAGGCAGGCGTATTAGAAAATCCGAAAGCAGACGCGGCGCTAATGATCCATGTTATGGCGGGAATGCCCCTTCCAGCAGGAACCGCGGTTGTAGCCGCTCCGGGGGTCAGCGCGCCGGCGGCAGATTACTTTGAGATCAAGGTGCAGGGGAAAGGCTGTCACGGCTCTATGCCTAATGCCGGTGTAGATCCGCTGACGGCTGCCGCGCATATTTTAATCGGGTTACAGGCCATTCATGCCAGAGAATTGGCGTTGGACGAACGCGCGGTGCTGACTGTTGGCAGAATGGAGGCGGGAAATGCCGCTAATGTAATTCCGGATAGTGTTATAATGAATGGCGCTATTCGTGCTTTTGACGAAGAAACAAGGAATTTTATTAAGCAGCGGACGGTTGAGATTGCCGAAGGAACTGCCGCGATTTTTCGGGCGAAGGCTTCAGTCGATTTCGGAAGCGGCTGTCCGGCGCTTGTCAATGACAGCGCGTTGGCTGGCTGCGCTGAATCGTATGTCAGGGAATTGCTGGGAGGCGGGAGGGTTTATTCGGCTGCGCAGCTCAGCATCGTGGGCGGCGGAAGAGAAGCTAAGCCTGCCGGTTCGGAGGATTTTGCTTATATTAGTCAAAGAGTTCCGTCTGTTATGTTGGCGTTGGCAGCGGGCGAGTCGGAAAAGGGGTATGGCTATCCGCAGCATCATCCCATGGTAAAATTTGACGAGCGCGTGCTTCCGACTGGAAGCGCGGTTTACGCATATTCGGCGTTTCGCTGGCTGCAAACACATAGGAATTGAATGATAGGCGCTTTAAAACAGGCATAAGCGGCTCTTTTTCTGTAAAAGTAAAGATCAAGCGGGCTGTAACATTTAGATGTTACAACCCGCTTCAGGTCGTCGAAAAACTATAATTGTTTGGCAGCTTGCAAAAAAGTTTTGATCGACCTTTTCTCAAAAGGTCGTGGGTACTTAGGGCGAAGCCCTAAGCCGCCCTCCGCAGAGGGTGAAATGCCCGGCCTTTCTCTTTTTGAGCGCTTTTTTCTCTTGGGCCTTTTTAGGCAGGAAAAAAAAGCGAACAAACGATTTGCGCGTTTTAACGAACAGCGCAATTTATTCTGGAATTTCTCGACAGACCGGCGGGCTGTAACATTTAAATGTTACAGCCCGCTTCAGGCGGTCGAAAAACTATAATTGTTTGACAGCTTGCAAAAAAGTTTTGATCGACCTTTTTTCAAAAGGTCGTGGGTGCTTAGGGCGAAGCCCTAAGCCGCCCTTCGCAGGGGGGCGAAATACCCAGCCTTTCTCTTTTTGAGCGCTTTTTCTCTTGGGCCTTTTTAGGCAGGAAAAAAGCGAACAAACGATTTGCGCGTTTTAACGAACAGCGCAATTTATTCTGGAATTTCTTGACAGACCGGCGGGTTGTAGCATCTAAATGCTACAACCCGCTTTTTGTGATGCGCAAATAGAATGAATATATAAAAATGTGCGCTTTATATTTGTACGGTGTTTAATTCCCGCGGGCTGATCCCCATAATTTTTTGAAACGCCCGATTGAAGCTGCGGGGAGAAGAGAAGCCGCAGCGTCCGGAAATCTCAGTGACAGAAAGATCAGTCGTGCGCAGCAGGGTAAGCGCCAGATCAATACGGTAGCTGTTAAGCAGATTGCGGAAGTTCATCCCGAAGCTGGAATTAATGAAATCGGAAAGATAGCAGTAGTTATATCCCAGCTCTTTGGCAAGAGAATCCAAATTTATGTCGCTTTTGTAATGCTCGTAAATATAATCGGCGATCTTGTGCACCAGCAGGTCGTTCCGCTGTTCGGAAATAGTCGGTTCGCAGACCGCATATGCTTCAGCACAGATCCCGTAGAGTAGGCTCATGCAGTGAAAGGGCTGATCGGCGTTTAGTGACAGAAGCGCGTCATACGCTGCATAATCAAAAATCGGTTTCTGAAAGTCGCAGTTTCTGACAGCGGAATAGAAATCTTTTACATAATCAGTTGAAAAAATCACTGTAATATTCTCAGACTCTGCGCCCTCAGGCACAGAGAAATGATGTACCCGATTGGGAAGAATCAACATGGCCTGTCCTGCCCGAAGTGTATAGGATACGCCGGAAAGCACGGCCTGTGTGACGCCTTTCGTCACCGTCATGAATTCAAAACTGGAGTGCATATGGTCTCCAAAGGTGAGATTGCGGGTATATCCTACATAGAGATAGCGCTGCAATTCTGAGCGCGATCGTTCATATATCATAATGCTCCCCTGTAAAACCTAAACTTTTGTCCTCTATTGTAAAACTTTTTTCTTGAAATGTCAAGTATGTTTTTGTTATAATGAAGGCAGAAACAGGGAAAGGACGGGAATTTTATGTCAAACCTGAACAAAAAACTGCTCTCTGCGTTGTTAGCGCTGGCAATGGCGGCTTCTCCCATTTTTTGTGGGCTTCCGTCAGCCGCCGCCGTAAATAACGGGGCGGAGGAGCAGAACAAAGAAGAGGAAAGCTATATGAGGATCAAAAATTTATCAGGGCCGTCGGGGGTAGCTTTGGGCGGCGCGGGCGTTGGCTATTACGAGATCGACCCTACCGGACGGGTTACCCGAAACTGCATTAACAACATTCATAAGTCTTTTGTAGATTCACCGGACGGCTTTTTGGTTGGCGTTTATGACGGATCTGCCGCTGTCCGCCTGCAGCGGGACAGCAGCACCGTTTACGGAATGAAGGGCTATAGCGACAGCTATTATACCGGTTTGTGGCCTACTGTGACGATTGAATTTGAAAACAGCGCCGCTGGGGTGGCTGACATGGGCTTTTCCGCTTATTCCGGCGTAGTGGCGCAGGACGTGAAAAACAGCTCGCTGCCCGTAGTTTTTTATGAGGTAGAGCTTTACAATGACAGCGACAGCGCTAAGGAGATGAGTGCCATTCTCACTTGGGGGGATGTGATCGGCAGAGGCATTCGGGATACCTCTGTGAAAAATCCCTCTAATTTGGATGGCGAGTCCTCCGAGTGGTATGATATGGATGTGCCTGCCACCTATGCCAAGGGTGTAACTGTGGAGAATGGCGGCGTGACTTATGCCGGTGTGCTTCAATACGCGAAAGAGCAGATTCTCCCTCAAAAAGCCACTTTTCAGAACTACAACAACAGCTTTATGATTTTGGCTGAGCAGAGCGATGACTGCACAGTGACTATTTTAAAGAATTTTGATGTTAATGATTCATCCGCGCTAAATACGTACACGCAAAGCGGCGTACTGTCTGCATATGACGAGAGCGAAACGGAGCTTTCCGCGGCTGTGAAGGGCGGAAGTCGGTCCACTTCCAACGGCAGCGCCGTTTCGGTGATGACTACCGTGCCTGCCGGCAGCAGCCGCACTCTGCGCTTTATGGTATCCTGGTTTATGCCTGAAATTACCGAAGCTCAGTATGCTTCCATGAATAAAATGGAAGGCTGCGATTACAACAAGTATTATCATAACAGCTTTTCAACTATTGAAGAATTGACAGCCTATGCCATCGGCGCAAGAGATGCCATTCAGGAAGGCATTAATCAATGGCAGCAGCCGCTGCTCAGCAGCTCACTGCCTGACTGGCTGATTTTTAAAGAGATCAACAGCGGCTATACCTTCTATACGAACGGTGTGTTGAACAAACGGGGAAATTTCTCCACCTTGGAAGGAGAAATGGGCGGCTATGGCGGTACAATGGACCAGAAAATGAGTTCGCATCCCTTTTATGAAAAGCTCTTTCCTTCATTAAATCTTGAGGAAAACCTTCAGTTTGCCAATGTTACTGGAGCGGACGGAGAGATTCAGCATTTTGATGTCCACTATTACCACGGCATGTCTGACTCAGATCCTGAAAATAAGGTCAATCCTACGCCCGCAGGCAGTATGATCGACAATGCCGGCGCGTGGATGGTGCAGATGTGGAATTATTACGCGCAAACCGGCGACAGGACCTATCTGGAGGCTTATTATGATGTAATGAAGACTTCCATGGCGTTTATCAGGAGCAAGTACGCTTCGGGTACGCATATTCCTAACTATAATACCACCTATGATGATTATTCGCACCCTGAAATACTGATTTTTTCCGGTACTGTCTGGTTAAATATGCTGGATATTGCGGTCGATTGGGCGGCGCTTATGAATGATACAGCGCTTTCTGACGACTATCAGAGTGAATTCGCACTGAGCTATGCCGATGTCAACAAGCTGTACGGCGAACATTCGTCATCGCTGGGATTGGGCGGATACTATGCCTTCGGCAGCGATGCCAAGTATATTGCAACAGACGGTCAAAGCGGTACTATTCGCTCGGAGGTGATGTTCTCGGGCGCTATGGCGGGACAGTTTATCAGCCGATATAGCGGCAGAGGAGACGTTCTCCCGTTTGATCAGTTCGTATCGCATATGAATACTTTTCTGCGGACCTCTATTCAGGGCAGCAACGATTATTACGCGCCCAAGGTTTATAATCTGCGGACCGGACAGGACATGGACAACGCCGGTTCCCGCTGCTGGCCCTTTTACTTAGATAGCTACGGCGGAATGGCGGCCATTCAGGCGGGCTATCTGGAGGACGGACTGGAGGTGCTGCTGCACACCATGCTGGTAGACTTGCGTCAAGGGTATATGTGGACGCAGAACCTTTGGAATCGGGGCTATGTAACCTATATGACCGCGCCCGTCAGTTGGTTTATCAATGATGTGCTGGCAGGCGCCGCGCTGAATGTGCCGGATAAGACGATTACATTGGGACCCTCCTGCCCTGCCGACAGCGGCGTAGGCATTGGCGATCACCTGAAGGTCACGCTTTACTATCCTAAATACTGGGCAGAGCTGGATTACCGTCCCTCTGACGGGGTGTTGACCTATACGATTCTGAAAACCTTTTACAACGACGGCGAAGCGCCTATTCTCATTGATACTGTGATCGCGTCTCCTGCCGGCAAGGCGAGCGAGGAGGCCAAGTCCATTTCCCTGGGCAGAGATTTTGCTATAATCGAAGGCGCTGTGCTCGATCTGTCGGCGCATGTGAACGACTTTGCGGGCAGTACGCATGAAAAGCTGCTGACGCCAGTGGGCGAATATGTGACGCCTGCTCCGGAAAAGATAGCTGATGGCAGCGGTCTTGCGGCAACCGTTGACTATGGGGACGGTCAGACATATGCTTTTACCGCCGAGGAGGTAAATTTCCGCTTTAATAAGGACAATCTTCCTGCCGAGGGGGTGGAGAGCAGCTATACGCTCTCTTTGAGCGGTCGGATTTTACCCCATTACGGGCAAAAATACCAGTTGATTTTTGAATATACCGGCGATGAAGGCGATTTATCGGTCAGTTTCAATGGAGAAACACTGACCGACTGCGCCACCACATTGGACGCGGTGGAATCTCAGCAGTTTACTCCGACAGAGGGCTGCCGGTTGATGATATATACAGTGGATTTAGAAGCGGACAATTTTTACAGTATTCAGATCAACTATAACGGCGATATTTCAGACGGCGATGATGTATTGCGCTTTCTCTGGTGGTCGACCACACAGACAATGGGAGTGGTTATCAAGGAGCGGCTTTATCCGCCTATGCTGGCCACCCAGTGGATGAGCGGTCTGGATTACAGCACTACTACCGCCCGGGTGGAAGACGATCATATGGCTTACACTCAAAAGAATTGCTATACGATCTACAAGGATATTGATTTCGGCAGCGCCGGCGTCAGCCGATATACCTTTCAAATTAAGGCGGGCGCGCCTGATCAGGACGATTCCAAGGGCGGAACTATGGAAATCCGGCTGAACAGCCCGCGAGGAAAGCTGCTGGGAACTTTGGAATTTTCGCCTACCGGCGGTTGGAGCAGATATAAAACCTTTAATGTTGAAATCAACAGCGCTTCGCCTCTTGTGGGGCTGCAGGATATCTGCTTTGTGTTTAAACCTGATTCTACCTATTTGTTTAATTATACTGATTTCCGTTTTGTACCGGAAGAGGATTCACAGGGGACCGAAGCGGAGCTGAAAATGATCAGCGGAATGACACTGCCGGGCGCTCGAGTGGTGCTTTATTCGGAAGACGGCAGCGTTATAGCTGAAGCGACCGCCGCGGAGGATGGCAGCTACAGCTTGCAGGCGCCTTCCGGAGCTTATTCTCTTTCCTTTACCGCAAACAGTCAAACAACATCGGTGACGATCGTTATTGCCGATGAGGACATTGTACAAAATATGCCGGAGCTAAATGAAAGTGAAACGGACAAGGAAGACGGGAGCAGTAGAAACGGTTTGATTGCCGCCATTGCTGTTTTTGCCGTGGCAATTGTTGGAATCAGCGCGGCAGCGGTTATAATAGGGGTAAACAGAAAGAAAAGGAACCCGTAAGGTATGAGCTGCTTATAAATTAAAGGGGCGGATTGCCTATTCCCGCGTGGAATAGGCGATCCGCCTTTATATGATTAGGCTCGAACAAAAACAGCATCTTGCAAATTGTCTAAAAAAAAATAAAATAGCTTGATTTTTTTGTGATTTTATGATATAACGAAGATATAAAAAACGGGAGGGTTTGTTATGATTAAATTAACACCGCCAATGGGATGGAATTCATGGAATACCTTCGGAAACGATATTAATGAAGCGCTGATCGTAGAAACAGCCGATCAAATGGTGAAAAGCGGTCTGCTGGCTGCCGGATATGAATATCTGGTGATCGACGACTGCTGGTCTGAAAAAATGAGAGATGAAAACGGACGGCTGGTGGCGGATCCGGTGAAATTTCCCCATGGTATGAAGTATGTTGCCGACTATGTTCACTCAAAGGGACTTAAATTCGGCATGTACTCCTGCGATGGGCTG
Organism: uncultured Lachnospiraceae bacterium; assembly: GCA_964569225.1. Classification (GTDB taxonomy): domain Bacteria; phylum Bacillota; class Clostridia; order Oscillospirales; family CAG-272; genus CAKSQF01. The sequence continues at coordinate 69,212 of CAZMTU010000001.1, forward strand.
TTTACCTGCGCCGCTTTTCCGGGGTCTTTTGAGTACGAATTTACAGATGCCGAAACCTTTGCCGAATGGGGCGTAGATTATCTCAAATATGATAACTGCTATAAGCCTGCTTCCGCTTCCGGAAGGCTTCTTTACCACCGGATGAGCTTAGCGCTGGAAAACTGCGGACGGGATATTTTGTTTTCCGCCTGCAATTGGGGTGCCGACAATGTACAGGACTGGATTAAGGAAACAGGCGCTCATCTGTGGCGCTCTACCGGCGATATTTGCGATAACTGGGAATCGGTAAAAAGCCTGCTTTGGCAGCAGCGCAAGTATCAGCGCTTTAACGGATTGGGCTGCTTTAACGATATGGATATGCTGATCGTAGGAATGCACGGCAACGGAAATGTGGCGCTTGGCGGCTGTACCGATATCGAGTATAAAACTCATTTTTCCGCATGGGCAATGCTGAATTCGCCGTTGATGCTGGGCTGTGACATTCGGCATATGAATGAGGAAACGAAAAAGATAATCACTCATCCCGCGATTATTGCCATTAATCAAGACCCTGCCGGACGTCAGCCTTATTTGATCGGCGGAAATCCCGCTTCCGAGGATACCAGTCAAATGCAGATTTGGGTAAAGCATTTGGAGGGCGGCGATCTCGCTGTCGGCATGTTCAACATGACCGATTCGACTCAGACGCCTTGGTTCGGGCTGACCGATTTAGGGTTGGATCATTCCACCGGCAAGGCGCTTCAGATCACTGATCTGTGGGAGGGGAAGGTGTTGGGCAGCTTCCGCGATATTTTCCGAACCCGGATCGAACCGCATGACTGTAAGATGCTGCGCTGTAAATTGGTTCCCGCAGACGGTCATTATACGAAGCCTTATTGCTAAGCTGTGTAATTTATGGAAAAATGCGTTAAATGCGGCGGCATATTGGGCAGGGATGATGCGGGCGCCACTAAACGGTTTGTGAATCGAAGCGCTTCAGAATTCTACTGTTTGAACTGCCTTGCCACGAGGATGAAGGTAGATCGGTCCCTTTTGGAAGAAAAAATCGAATTTCTCCGTCAAAACGGCTGCACACTTTTCCCAAGGCAGTAGATTCTTCTGATCAGCGGGCTGCCTACAGCGTGGATTGGCAATGAAAATAAAGCAGAATGAATTTAGCGGGCGGGTGATGAAGGAATGGAGTATAAAAAACTGATTTTTCAGTCGTATGTCAGGATGAATGAGAATATCCGGATGATGACCGAAGATATTGTGGGACATCATCCCGCACATTCACATGACGATTTTATTGAGATTGCTTATATTGACGCCGGAAAGGGTGAACAGGCAATCAACGGGATCAGTCAGGCGATTTCGGAGGGAGATCTCTTCTTATTCAATCCGTTGATCGTGCATTCCTTCACAGCCGCGCCCAATACGGCACTGCGAGTGACCAACTGTATTTTTCAGCCGGAAATGCTGGGGCTGTCCGCTGACACTTGCCATGATTTTCTGGACGTTGCCTATCATTATCTCTACTTTTCCTTGCAGGAAGCGGACGATCCGCAGCAATTCCTGCGACTGTCAGGATTGGCAGACAGTGAGATAAGCGAGCTGCTTCACGAGATGCAGCAGGAGTATGATTTTCGCAAAAACGGGTTTATGCAGATTTTGAAAGCCGATCTCACCAAATTGCTTATCCTTATTTTCCGCCGTTATAAAACTGACTTCAGGCAAAAGCAAAACTCCAAAATCTATCAAAAATTGATCGTCCAAGAGGCAGTGGGGTATTTGTCAAAGCATTTTCGGGAGGAAATATCCTGTGAAACATTAGCGGAACGGGCTTATCTCAGCGTCAATTATTTCCGGACGGTATTTAAGGAGATTACCGGCGAAACCATCATTAGTAAGCTGCAGCAGATCAGAATCCGTGAAGCTTGCCGGATGCTTGTTGAAACCGACCTTTCGGTGGCTGAAATCGGGGCATCTGTAGGGTATAAGGATACTAAATTTTTTACGCAGCTTTTCAAGCAGCAAACCGGTATGCCGCCGGGAGGGTGGCGCAGGCAAATGACCGGTGGATCACCCCCTAAGTTTGAGTGAAATCCCCCTTGTGCTTTTCGCGGTTTTCCTTTATACTAAAGACAGCGAAAGCGATTCTATATTTTATATAAAAAAGCAGCAGGGCGAATCGGTTTAGCACCCTGCTGCTTTTTATTTGAATCGTTTTAAAAAGGAAAGGAGCTAAAATATGAAAACAAGTTGGAAAAAGCAATTGACAGCGTCTGGCTTATTGTGCAGCTTGCTAATAGCCTGTACAACAGGCGGGCTGTCTGCCGCTGAAAAGGTGCAGGAAATCAACACAGTCGGCGGCAACGGCGTAAAACAAACAAGTCCGCAGGCATCCGTATGGGCGGATATATCCGATCTTCAAAACCAGTCGACTCGTTCCGGCGGCAGTGAAAATGCCCCTGTTCAAACGGAATTTGTGCTGGATGACGAGGAGGCAGTATTCAGCAACGGTTGGGGAGCGAATACCACCGATCAATTGGACGAACGGTTTGGAAACCGGTTTGCATATGCCGGCGGCGTGGGAGAAGGATCCGCGCCCACTGCCACCGCCACGTGGGAAAAAATAGAGATTCAGCAGGATGGCTGGTATCAGTTCTATGCCCGCTGGACCGCTCACGAAAATCGGGCGTCCAACGCGCCGTACACCATTGCGTGGGGAGATCAGTCGGTGACTGTGACTGCAAATCAAAAGGCAAACGGCGGTATATGGAATGCGCTGCAGTCGGTAAAGCTGAAGGCGGGCGATATACTGACAGTGACGCTGAGCAACAATGCCGACGGATATGTAATAGCGGACGGGATTCGCATTGTATGGATTGAAGATATAAATGATGAAGAACGGTACACAGTGACTGTGGAAGCGAATGAAGCGGGAGGCAGTGTTCAAGGCAAGTGTATCGGATTGACAGCAGGGGAAACGACAACTCTGACCGCAGTTCCGAGTGAAGGCTGGCAGTTTGCAGGCTGGCTGCTGGACGGACAGACGGTTTGTGAGGACGCTGTTTATGCACTTACGGTGACAGGGGATCTTACCCTTACCGCTCGGTTTGAAAAAATTCCGGTTGATAAGGATGAACTGACGCGCGCTATTTCGGCTGCTCTTGACGCCCAAGAAAAAGGAGCTTATGCTCTTGCCGTTCCTTCCATTCAGCGGACCTTTGCGGAGCTTTTAGATGCCGCTCGTCAGCTTTACGACAGCGATGATGCGCTTCAAAAAGAAGTAAATGAAGCAGCCGAACGGTTGAGCGATTTCCTGCGTCAGCCGATTTTGCAGGCGGCAGATAAAAAGGCGCTTGAGGAAGCTATTGCATGCGCCGAACAGGCACAGGCAGACGGTCTTTATGATAAGGCACTTCCTTCTGTACAGCGAACGCTTTCGGATTTGCTGGCAGACGCCAAGCTGGCGTATGGGCAGGAGGATGCCTTACAGGAGGAAGTGAACGGGGCTTGCGCCAAGCTGATTGCCTTTTTGGACAGTCCTATTCCGATGGATACGGATAAGTTTGAACTGGCATTTGTGATTGAATACGCCGAAGGACTGCATATGGAAGTGTTTGCAGAGGCGGGCAAGCAGGCATTTACCGATGCCCTTCAGTCAGCCAAGGCGGTTTATGACAGAGCGGACGCCGATCAGGAAACGGTGGACAGTGCAATGCTGGAGCTGTTGGATAAGACGGCTGATTTGCGAATCGCATCGGAAAATTGAGGCATAAGCGGAAAGGACGGCACAGATTATGAATAAATATTGGAAACGATATATCAGTGGATTACTGACAGCCGCCATGCTGATATCGGCAGCGGCGGTTCCGATCAGCGGTGTATATGCCGCGGAAGCGCTTCAGGTGAGCCATTTAAAGGTGTGCTCGCTGACTGAACCGTTGGGCATCGATCAGAATCCGGTATTTAGCTGGATCATTACCGGTGGAGAAAAAGGCGATGAGCAGAGCGCTTATCAGATCATAGTGGCAGAAAGTCAGGAGGATGCCGCGGATGGACGGGGAACGGTATGGGATTCCGGCAAGGTATTCTCAAGCGATACGCTGAGCGTTGCTTATGACGGTCCGACACTCTCCGATCTTACCGCCTATTATTGGCGGGTGACGGTGTGGAGTTGTAAGAGCGGCGAGACTTCCAGCGCGGTGAGCCGCTTCTCTACCGGCTTTCTGAACAGCGACTGGGAGGGCAAGTGGATCGGCTATCCGCAGGAGAATTGCGAGATCGGTCTATCCGGCGCAAAGTGGATTTGGCTGCGAGGCAGCGATCCCTTCAGCGGCGCTGCGGCGGGCACTCAGTATTTTCGCTTTAGCTTTGAGTTGTCAGCGGACAAGCAAGTCGAGCGGTTTACCCTTGCCTATACTGCCGACGACAATGCTGCCGTTTATCTGAACGGAACAGAAGCAGGTTCAGTGGATACATGGTCGGATGGCAGCTATTACAGTGGGACCGACGGACTGGCTTTGGGGCAAAACACGGTGGCTGTTCGGGTTACTAATACATCGGCAGGCTATGCGGGACTGGTGGCGTCCATGAAGATCACCTATACCGATGGGAGCAGCGACAGCTTCGCGACCGATAGCAGCTGGAAGGTTTCAAAAACAGTGGCTGACGGCTGGCAGAACACTGACTTTGATGACAGCGCATGGCAGACGCCCGATCAGGCGGTCGCCTTCGGTTCAAGCCCATGGGGGACCGGTGTGACGCTGAAAGCGGCGGGAAGCAGGAGCGCGGTTCTGCTGAGAAAGGAATTTTTGGTGGAGAAGCCGGTCAAGGAAGCCTTTGCCTATATCTGCGGACTGGGCTTCTTTGATCTGACCCTTAACGGGCAGGCAGCGGATGACAGTGTGCTGAATCCTTTTATCACTCAGTATGACGCTACCGTTTACTATCGCGCTTTTGATGTGACTGCTCTGCTGAAAAAGGGCGCCAACGCGGTAGGGGTAGAACTGGGCAACAGCTATTACAATGAAATCGGCGGCGTGTGGAATTGGCAGAATGCCGCATGGAGGGACGATCCCAAGCTGATTTTCCGACTGGATATCCGCTACGAGGACGGAAGCTCCGACACGCTTCTTTCAGATACTGATTGGAGTGTTACTATGGACGGTCCTATCACTGCCAACAGCATGTACTACGGCGATGTATATGATGCCCGGAAGGAATTGACCGGATTTGACAGCGCCGGTTTTGACAACAGCACATGGCAGAGTGCCGCGCTGATGAAGGCGCCTGCGGGCGAACTAAAAGCACAGATGAAGGCGCCGGTGAAGCGGGTGGCTTCCTTTAAGCCGGAATCTATCGTTCAATTGGGAGAGGGGTCATGGCGGGTGCAAAGCCCCGAAATGGTGTCCGGTTGGATATTGCTCTCAGGTATTGATCAGCAAGCGGGCGATCAAATTACCCTCACCTACGGTCAAAAGCTGGATTCTGACGGTTCGGTCCACAAATATGGCGGCAGCGACGGCGAGTTGGCAAGCTGGTATCCGCACGCTTACTTCCAGCAGGATATTTACTACTGTTCAGGCAGTGGGAATGAATCCTATGAGCCAAAATTCAGCTATAAAGGCTTTGAATATGTACAGATTGACGGTTTTGACGGCGAGCTTACCGCTGACAATATAATGATCTACCGGGTATCCAATAATGTGGAAATCATTTCGGAATTTGAAAGCTCCAATGAAATGTTTAATCGGCTGCATGAGAGCATGCGGGTTGCCATGACCGACAACTTTCAGGGGGAGCACTGCGATCCTATGCTGGAAAAGAACGGTTGGCTGGGCGACGCCAACGTGTCGCTGACCTCTATGATGTTCACCTTTGATATGGCGGCCTGCCTGCCCGGCTTCATCGATGCAATGGAGGACTGTCAAAAGATCTACGGATTGGTTCCGCAGATGGTGCCTGCCGCCAATTGGGGGATTTCAAATGCGGCGGTATGGAATACCCTTTTCGTCTACGGCGTTGCCGATTTGAAGAACTACTTCGGTACTAATTATTATACGGCAGAGCAGTATGACGCCATGCGTCAGTTTGCTCTGCGGGATATCCAGGAAATCAGACAAAACGGATGGGTATGGTTTGACAATCAATTGGGCGACTGGGTATCCCCTATGGGCGGTACCAACCCCAATGTAGGATATAATGAAAACAGTTCCGAGGGTTCGGGCATTGTAGGCACGGCCTTTGTATACGGAATGCTGGAGACAATGGCTGAGTTTGCCGATGAATTGGGCAAATCCCAAGACGCGGCTGAATACCGTGCCGCTATGGCTAATATTTATCAGGCATTCAACGAAAAATTTTATAATGCCGACAAACAGATTTATGAAACCACCGTTTGGAATCAGATCGGTACCCGTACCCGTTACCGTCAGACCTCCAATTTGGTGCCGCTGGCCTTTGGATTGGTTCCCGAAGCATATGTTGAAGGGGTAGTGGAAAATCTGGTGAAGGATATCCGGGAAAAGGGCTATCATTTGGATACCGGCTGCGTGGGAACCCGCTACATTTTACCGGTGCTCTGTGATTACGGCCATTCGGATGTGGCTTATCGGATCGCTACACAGACAACCTATCCTTCTTGGGGGTACTGGCTGGAAAGCAATTCCAAGTCTACATGGGAAATGTGGGAAGCGACCACCCGTTCCTTTGACCATTATTTCCTCGGAACCTACGAAGAGTGGTACTATACTCATTTGGCAGGCATTCAGGAGGTACGGGATGGCTATAAGACTTTTGCCGTCCGGCCTGAAATCATCGGTGATCTGGAATATGTAAACGCCAGTATTCAGACGGTACGCGGAGAACTGATTTCAGGTTGGCAGCGGGCTGAAGACGGCAGCGTGACTATGAAAATAACCGTTCCTTTCGGTTCTACAGCGGAGCTTTACTTCCCCACTGCCCGTATAGACGGCGTGACGATGAACGGCGTGACTGTTACGGCAGCAGCTGACGGTGTGCAGTCGGTAGAATTGAAGGACGGACAGCTTTGCGTTACCGTAGGATCGGGCAGCTACGAATTTCGGTCTGCTTCCGACCTTACAACGGTTTACCGGACCGCGCTGGAGGACGCCATTGCAAAAGCTGAGGAATACCTCGATAATCCTCAGTACGCATCGGTACAAGCGCTGCTGACCGAAGTTATTTCTGCCGTTGAGGCGGTGCTGGCAGATGAGGACGCCTCGCAAAAGCAGATTAATGAAGCAGTAGAAAGGTTGACTGATCTGCTGATTACCGTCGTGGGCAGCGACAGCCGTATTGCGCTTCGGAAACTGGTGGCGGAATGCCAACGGATGCGGTTAGAGCCATACTATCAGAAGGATGCGTGGACAAAATTCGCGGCGGCGCTGGCTGAGGCGGAGCGAATTGTTGTAAACTTGGATGCCGACGATGCGGCGCTGGACGGCGCATACAAGACGCTTATAAAGGCAGATACCGCGCTGGACGCCGCGGCTTACCCAAATCTGGCGCTGGGGAAGAAGCCTGTCGCTTCATCGGTAATTGAAAACGAATGGGGGTGGAGCCTGAATAATGTGACCGACGGCGACCGTAAAAACGAAAGCCCTATGGGCGGCGAATATGCAGGCTTTACCAGCAATTCCACACCTGCCGTAAATCACGGCGAATGGCTGATGATCGATCTTGAAACGGTCCAGTCGGTAAACCGTGTAGTAGTTTATCCTTCCAGCTCGCTGGTTGGCGATCAGTGGCTTGCATATGGATTTCCAACTGACTTTGCCATTGAACTGTCAACGGACGGGGAAAACTGGCATACGGTATACAGCGCGGAGGATTATCCGCTGCCTGAGTACGGTCCGCTTTCCTTTGCTTTCCCAACGGAGGAAGCACGGTATGTCCGTCTGAATGCTACCAGTCTGCGGGCGAAGCCCAGTGACAATAACAGCTACCGGCTTCAGCTTTGTGAGGTAGAGGTATATAATCTGCCCCAATTGTCTGATGGCGGGAAAAAGGCGCTGGAAGCACTGATCAGCAAGGCGGAACAACTGAAAACAGGTACGGAATATGCAGGTTCCGGAGAGGCAGTTCGCGGCGCTTTTGACAAAGCGTTGGCAGATGCCAGAGCAGTATGGCAAGATAATGAGGCGACTGCCGAAGAAATCATCAGCGCATGGTCGGCGCTGATGGACGCCATTCATCGTTTGAATATTCAAACGGACAAACCTGTTAATCCGTCTACCGGAGATCACACGGCGCTTTGGGGACTGTTAGCGGCTATTGGATTAGCAGGCGCGGGCACGCTGGCGGGATTCCGATTCAGAAAGCGGCGCTGCGTGGATAAATAATCATCATTCAATAAAAATCGGACCGATTTAATCATTCGGGGACGGCTGTAAAGCATTATTTACAGCCGTCCTTTTGTTATAGCAGATCTTGACTGGCGGTAGAATTGTTCATATTTATGTTATATCATATAAACAAAAAAGATTCAGATTGGATAAGGAGGAATGCAATCGGTGAAGGCAGCATTGTATCAAGGAAAAGCGAAGGTGGAACTGACTGATTTACCGTATCCGGAATGTGGAGATTCGGATATTATCGTAAAAAATCTTTATGCCAGCATTTGCGGGACCGATGTTGCCGTTTATCGGCATGGTCCTCATACCGGTCATAAAATTACCGTGGGCGGAGAATTCGGTCATGAAATGGTCAGTGAAGTGGTAGAGGTCGGAAGGGATGTTCAGGGGATAGCGGTGGGAGATCGAGTGTACCCTTATCCTCTCCTTGCAAAGGGCGATCCAAAACGCGCGGGCACAGTGGGCGGATTTTCTGAATTTGTGCTGATTCCCAATGCGAAGATGAATCAGCAGATATATTTGGTGCCGGATAAAATCCCTTCCAGAGTGGCAAGCCTGATTGAGCCTTTCACCGTCGGCACCAGAGCGGCCCGTCGGAGCAATCCCCGGCCCGGTGAAAACGCGATCGTGTTTGGAGCGGGAACGATCGGACTTGCAGCTGCTGTCGCGCTGAAGTATTTCGGCTGCGATCAGGTCATGGTCGTGGATGTATCGGATTTCCGGCTGAATATTGCTGACAAGTTGGGATTTGCCGTTTGCAATTCCGCTTTGGAAAACTTAAGGGAAAAAGCCATTTCAGTTTTGGGGGAGGGGCACAGTATTCACGGGAAAACGGCTGACGCGGGGATTTATATTGATGCGGCGGGGGCGGAAGAACTGATAGAAACCTACCAAAGCATGGGGATGATCGGATCAAGGTTGGTTGTGGTGGCGGTACGGGCAGGTTTGCGGCCGATTAACGTACTGGAAATGACTTATGCTCAGCACGCGCTGATCGGAAGCGGCGGCTATATGCCTGAAGATGTGCTGGATGTAATGAATATAATGGAAAACGGAAAATGGGATATCAATGCCATGATTACAGACGAATTTCCCTGGGAGCGGCTGCCTCAGGCAATTGAACGGGCTTCCGACAGTCAGCATGCGCTGAATGTAGTCATTAAGTATTGACGCTTTAGGACATTTGGAAGGCGCATCCAAGCAGTTTATGCCGCACGGCTATGTATACACGCATGAACAATGCTGTATGGCGGCAGAGGAAGGAAAAGCGTGAAGAGCGAAGGGAGATGCTTATGCAAACGGTTACTGTGGCGCTGCTGCAGCTGCTGCCTACCGGCAGTAAAGCGGGCAATTTAGAAAAAGGGTTGGATTTTTGCAGAAAAGCTAAAAATATAGGCGCGGATATTGCGCTTTTTCCTGAAATGTGGAGCAATGGATATTCGCTGCCCTCAGATCCTTTTCGGATGAACGAGGCAGCTATTGATGGGAAGGATGCGTTTATTCTGGCATTTCAGTCGCTCGCCAAGGAGCTGGATATGGCGATCGGCGTCACTTTTTTGGAAAAATACGCGCCCTTACCCAGAAACACTTTTTGTCTGTTCGATCGGTTTGGCCGCCGTGTACTGACCTATGCCAAGGTTCATACCTGCGATTTCGATGCGGAACGGCATCTGACTGCCGGCAATGATTTTGAAGTAGCGGAACTTGACACCCGGCAAGGCACCGTAAAAATAGGCGCAATGATTTGCTATGATCGGGAATTTCCTGAAAGCGCGCGAATCTTGATGCTGAAAGGCGCTGAACTGATCTTAGTCCCGAATGCCTGTCCCATGGAACAAAATCGTTTGGCACAGCTTCGGGCGCGGGCATATGAGAATATGCTGGGGATCGCGACAGCGAATTATGCTTATGGAAAGCCTGATTGCAACGGGCATTCCTCAGCGTTTGACGGCATCGCCTATCGGGAAAATGAAGCCGGTTCAAGGGATATGCTGGTGATTGAGGCAGGGGAAGCGGAAGGAATCTATCCGGCGATTTTTTCTATGGATGAAATGCGCCGATACCGGGCAAGCGAGGTCCATGGAAACGCTTACCGCCATCCTGAAAAATACGGACAGTTGATCGATGAGGAAATAAGAGAACCGTTTAAGCGAAATGATTACAGAAAATAGTTTAACGATGCGTCAGAAAACGATCGGACATAGATGGAAGCGGGGAGGTTCATTCGCGCGGGGAGGGGTATAGAGGATAAATACGGGGAGTTATCGGGTTAAAAGGAGCAGTACGGCGGAAGAATTAAAGCTATTATGAACAAATTTGCCGCTTCAGGTTGGGATTTGATTTCTGTTCCGGCACGGCAATGGCTGGAGGGGAGAGAAAATACGGAAGCACTTGTATCGGCAATTAAACAGGCTGATGAAGCATGCGGCGGTTGCGGCTGTGATTTAGACCCATTGTATAAAAGCGCATTAGAGCTGATTAAGGAATGCTATTAACAATAAACGCGGATAGACGGTTGAAGAAGATTTCACTGTTTGAAAAAACAGAAAGGAGCGGATCTCGTTGATTCAAAATCCCTTTTCAGGCAGGCTGCTGCCCGCGCCGGTGGAAGGCGGCTATCGGGAAGCGCAGGCATATATTTGGTGCGGTTCGGTAATCCGGGGAGAGGATGGGCGCTGGCATATGTTCGCATCCCGTTGGGGGCGGCAGTATGGCTTCGGTGCTAACTGGCTGCTTCGCTGCGAGATTGTTCGTGCGGCGAGCGATCGGCCGGAGGGGCCTTATCGTTATGAGGAAACGGTGCTAAGCGCGCGTGACCGGCGCTTTTTTGACGGTATCAGTGTACACAATCCCTGTATCCGTTATTTTAACGGAACGTACTACCTTTATTATATGGGAACCACTGACGGCGGACCGATTCCTGAAACGAACGGTGAGCTGTCTTCTGAGCGGTTTAACGAAATCTGGAACCGCAAGCGGATCGGACTGGCCACTTCAAGCAGTGTGTACGGTCCTTGGAAACGTTTGGATGAGCCGATTTTAATGCCCCGCGATTGTTCTCATTGGGATTGTACCGCTGTCACCAATCCGGCAGTGGCGATTCTGCCTGACGGGGTTACTTACATGCTCTACAAATCTCGCCGGTATGCAGGGGCGCCGCTTGAAATTGGCGCGGTCTGTGCGTCTTGTCCGGAAGGTCCTTTTGAGCGTTTGTCTGAAAATCCGATTTTCGCATTTGATCATCCGGATTTTCATGTGGAGGATCCGTATTTGTGGTTTGAAGAAGGAAAATTCCGCTTGCTGATGAAGGATGATTTCAAAAACGGCAGCGGCGGCGTTACAGGCGTGTGGGGCAGCGGTTTCTATGCCGAAAGCGACGACTGTGTTCATTGGCAAATTGCGGAGGACCCTATTGTTTATTCCCGCCGGATTTTGTGGTCGGACGGTGTTTACCGGGATATGCCCAATGCCGAGCGCCCCTTCCTTTTGCTGAATGAACAGGGAAAACCCACTCATTTGTTTTTGGCTACCGGTGAGGGCAGCGGACCTTATGGGCTGGATTGCTCTTGGAATATGGTGATTCCGCTGAAGAAGGAATCATGACGGTTTGCTAATATTTTGGTTCTATAATTTGCAGATAATCGCTGATCGTGTTTTAAATAAGTAAGCAGCCCTTAGAAAAAATTCTAAGGGCTGCTCCGGCTGTCAAAAAACTATAATTGTATGGCAGCTTGCCCAAAAGTTTTGATCGACCTTTTTTCAAAAGGTCGTGGGTTTTAGGGCGAAGCCCTAAGTCGCCTTTCGCAGAGGGTGAAATACTCAGCCTTTCCCTTTTTGGGAGCTTTTTTCTTGGGTCTTTAGGCAGGAAAAAAGAGGACAAACGAATTTGTGCTTTTTACAAATAGCGCAGTTTATTCTGGGCCTTCTCAACAAACTGAGCAGCCCTTAGAATTTTTTCTAAGGGCTGCTTTTAATAAACCTATAAAATTGTTTTATACGGTGAAATTAGCGATGAGCGTAAGCCATTCAGCGTGTTCGCCGGAATAGCTGCCCTGATAGTGCCAGCCAAATTCGATATGTACCGGCAGCTGTTGGGTAAGACTGTCCTTTTGTACTTCATATTCAGTGGAATAGAGCAGGGTACGCACCTTGGGAGAGCCCGCCGGAATAGAGATTGCTTCGCTTTGGAATTCCACCTGCTGATCGTTGATCGTCAGATAGTTTTTGAATCGAGGTCCTAACGTCAGCGAATAGCTGTCAACATAAATATTCAGCTTCAGGGTACAGCTTCCGGTTGCAGGATCGTAAGATATAGTGTTCCATTCGGCATATAGTTCCAACGAGCCTAACTTATCGCCGTAGGCAGAACCGCTGACCGGTCCAATAGGTACTTCGGGCTGATCACCTCCGGAGGTAATGGCGGAATCGGATTCGTCCGGTTTGGCAGTGGTTTGGAGCGTACTGTCGGTTTGGGGCGGATTCGAGTCGGAAGGATTTTCGGAGCTTGTAGATTCCTGACGGTCGGTTTGCGTACTGATCGGGCGGCTGCCTTCAGTGACGGCAGCCGGAGAGTCCCCATCGGTTCCTGTCAGGAGGAATATCAGGATTATAATACCGATTGCTGTCGCGGCAAGCAGTGTTGCCAGAATAACGGTCAGATATTTATAGGAGGATCGATTCATATGGGAGTCCTTTCTTTATCAGACGGCAGGGTTAAAATTCATTTTTCAGACTGCGGGAGAAAAGCGCGTCCAGCGCGTCGGCAGGCGCTTCGCCTTGGTAGAGAATTTGATAGATGCTGTGGCAGATGGGCATTTCGACCTGAAATTTTTTACAAAGATTTTCAATTGCTTCAGTGGTATAATAGCCCTCCGCCAGCTTTTCATATTTTTCACCTTTTACGAAGGCTTCTCCAAAGGCACGGTTGTGACTGAACTCGGAAAAGACAGTGGCTTCATAGTCCCCTAAATGGCAAAGTCCGTAAGCGGAACGCCGATCTCCGCCCATGGCTTCGATCAGCCGCGCTACCTCACTGGTAGCCCGGGACATCAGTGCGCCTTTTAATGAGGCTATACCTAATCCGTCCAGCATACCGGCGGCAATGCCGATCACGTTTTTGGCGGCGGCGCCCACTTCGTTGCCGATCAGATCCTGACCGTAGTAGAAGCGGATCAGGTGAGAGGAAAATTCGTCTACCAATCTGTTTTTAGTAGCTTCATCCGGACTGTCTATGACCATGCAGTTAGGTACGCCGCGGGCAAATTCCTGCGGATGACCGGGACCGATCCATACCGCCACCTGATTGCGGTCTTCAGGCGAGGCGCACATGAATTCGGCGGTAATTTCCGACAGCCGCTTGCCGGTTGCGATTTCAATTCCCTTCATGCAAAGAATAAAGGTTTTGCGGGTGGGATGATAGGGCTGAATTTCACCCATCAGCGAACGCAATACCTGTGAGGGAATGGAAATAATGATTGTTTCAGACGCGAGCGCTTCGCTAAGCTCCAATGTCAGCTTAATGCTTTCGGGGTAGGTCAGTACTCCATTGGTACGGGTTGCCATCAGCTCCTGCATGGCAGGGGAGGCTGCTTTATCGTAGACTGTGACCTCATGACCGATGCTGTCAAGATACCATGCAATAAAGGATCCCCATCTGCCGCAGCCGATTACTGTAACTTTCATAATGTTCTCCAATTCAATATTATATTTTTAAAGGAAATGAATGCGCATGCGATAATGACAGCGCGTTCTATCGCCGGGCAGCCTTTGATGCGGGTTGCCAAAGCGTTTACATGTAATTTTAATACGAAGGACGCAAGAAATTCACTTGTGAGAACAGTCTTTTGATTCGCGGGAAGATGGGATCAGCAGGCTCAACAACAGAGAAAGCGCTGCTTCCGCCGCCTTCAGACGAACGGTTTGACGGTCACCGTCTATACAGATCCGACGAACAGCGTGAGTCAAAGGACGCGGTGTAAGATTTGTGCCGACTTCCGAAAGCGCAGCGTCTGCTATTTCAGACGAAGTGCTGTTGGGTGCGATTGCAGCGATCCATACGGTTCCCACCGGATTTTCCGCGTCGCCGCCACCCGGACCGGCGTATCCGGTGAGCGCCAGCGCGCAGTCCGCTGAAAAGAGCCGGCGGGCGCCCTCCGCCATCGCTAAGGCGCATTCCGATGATACTACGCCTGCCCGCTCAATGATCTCCGGCGCGATACCGAGCAGCGATTGCTTGATTCGGGGCGAATATGCGACCAGCGCGCCTTCCAGCACTGCCGATGCGCCCGGTTGAGCGGTAATCAATCCGCTGACCAGTCCTCCGGTGCAGGATTCGGCGGTAGTGACGGTGAGATGACGCTCGGTAAGCTGTTTAATTAGCTGCGCGGCTGTATTCATGCGGTTTCCTCCGGCTTGCAGGAGGGGCATAGCGCTGCCAATGGGCATTCACCGCAGCGAGGTGCGCGGGCTGAGCAATATTCTCTGCCAAACCAGACGATGCGATGGCAGAAATGACTTTGATTTACACCTTCCAATGCGTCGGAAAGGATCATTTCAATTTTAACCGGATTTTTTTCGCCTGCGGGCACCAGTCCCAGCCGTCCGGACAAGCGGATGCAATGGGTGTCTACCACGACCGCCTGCTGATGGTAAATATCGCCCAGCAGCAGATTGGCGACCTTTCGTCCTACGCCGGGAAATTTTAAAAGCTCCTCCATAGTGTCGGGCAACACACCATGATAAGTGCCGCAAAGCAGTTGGCAGTCCCCGATAATGTCCTTGGCTTTAACATGATAAAGCCCGCAGGGACGGATGATTTCCTCTACATCGGAGAGTTTGGCAGCCGCCAGCGCTTCGGGGGTTGGGTAGCGTTCAAACAGCGGTTTACAGGTGAGGTTTACCCGAACATCGGTACATTGAGCGGAAAGACGCGCCATAATCAACAGCTTCCAAGGCTCGCCGTCATATTCCAGCGCGCAGAGCGCGTCCGGGTAAATTTCTTCCAGCCGCTTCGCAATTTCCAGTGCATGTGTATTCATAGCTTATTCCTGCTTTTAGTTTATAATGTGGTAAAATTAATCTTTAAAGTCAGCAAAACTCAAATGAAAATGCTCTGCCAGCAGCTTTTTCAGCAGTTCTACCGGAAGTCCGACTACATTTTCGAAATCACCGCTGATAGCTGAGATAAATGCGCCGCCTCCGCCTTGAATCGCGTAGGCGCCCGCTTTGTCCATAGGTTCACCTGTGGCAATGTACTGCGCAATATCCTTTTCCGAAAGCGTTCGGAACTCAATATCGGTTTTCTGACAATCGACTGCCTGCATGCTGCTGGCGCCTGACAGCAGCGCGATACCGCTCCACACCCGATGTCTGTTGCCTGACAGCAGGCGCAGCATCCTTTGGGCAGCGGAAGGGGTGGACGGTTTGCCTAAAATCTCGCCGTTGGGCGCTTCTACTACGGTATCTGCCGCTAAAATCAAGTCATCCGGCTGCCAGCTGTGAGCTTTAAGACCGGCATGGGCTTTTTTGAGCGCCAGATACCGTACCAATTCTTCGGGGGACAGACCGGCAGGACAGTGCTCATCGGTATCGGTGGGAAAAACAGTAAAGCGGACGTGATGTGCCTGAAGCAATTCCCGCCGGCGGGGAGAAGCGGAGGCGAGAATCAGGCGGCTCACTGGTCTTCCTCATCTTCTGCTACTTCTTCAGCGAGGCTTTGCTTTTTAGCGGCAGACGACGCCATCATATATCGCCCGAACGCCAGTGCCAGCAGTGAAAAGATTACTGCCGCGGGATTCAAATGAATAGAAAAGCCAAAGGCAAGCTTGAACAGTACAAAATTCAGTTCAACCGGTTCAATCAAGCCGAATGCCACGTCATAAGACAGCCATTTCAAAAAGCCGATATTTTGAGTAATTGCCGCAATGACTTCACCGATAACCAGCCCGCCGATAAAGCAGGCGAGATCCATTGCCAAGGGTTTCAGACGAATTTTTTTCTTTTTAGTGGGATTTTTGGGGTCCTTCATATCTGTTTTCATTCCTTTCACCAAGTAAGGCGATGTTTACTGCCCAATCGGAAACCGTTTAGTGCGTTTACCGGTCGTTATTTCATCCGGCGAAGCTCTTTTTTGGTAGGCAGTCCTTTCCGATAGCATTCCAAAATATAGCGTACCTCCTGCGCGCCCTCAGTGGTGAAAAGAAAGTGCTGCCCACAGGCGCCCAGCTTGTTCAGTTCATTCTGCCGGTCTGCCATATAGGTGGGGACGCTGTTAAGCACCAGCTCCCGTCCTCCCTCCCGAATGACCGGAAAGGAAGCTTTTCTGCGGTCTGTCAACTGGCTGCTCCCGCAAGATTTTTCCAACAGCATCAGGGGAATGCGCCCGTAAACAATGGCGCTTTTTCTGGCGGGAATGTCCCTCATTTGCGCCAGCAGCAGTTCGGGAGAAAGAATCACTTCAGAAAGCTGATTCCAGACAACGGCCGCATAAGAATTTTCAATATTCAGCCGCCAATCGCCATGAATACACAGTCCGCTGGCTTGGGCCAACTGCATCTGACCGATTCCGGAAATCATAACATGTTCAGCGCCGTTTATCCTTGCCCGGTTTAGTGCGGCTGTCACCTTTTCTTCTTCGCCGTCCCGGATCACCGGCGGCAGGAGAATGCCGTTTGCTGAATGAGGATTCCAACGGTCCAGCGGCAGAAATATAATATCGAAGTCATGATCCGCCGGAATTGTTTCGGGACGGTAAAATCGAGCTGTTTTCAGCGGTTTCCACTCGGACAAAGCCGGTTTTTCAGGTAATGGGGGAAGCGTTGGCGCCGGGAGCGCCGGTCGGTTCAGCAGAATAGGCGGCAGGGAATGACCTGCCGGCTGCCAGTCACTTGAAGCGGCGCCGGAAAATGGAGAAGCGGCTGCCTGACGAGTATCAGCACAAGCCCGCTGTTCCGCTTGGCGGGTAGCCGCTTTGTCACTTTCCCGCCGGACGCCGTTCATACCGGCAAAACGACCGGTAAAATAGCCGTCGGTAAAACCTTCCCGAGAAAACATGCGTTCCAATTCTTCTATTTCACTATCGGTCGCCGCCCGACGCTGATTCAACAGACGGCGAAAGACAGATGTGACCGTGTAAACATAGGCGGGCGATTTCATTCGCCCTTCAATTTTCAGTGACGCCACGCCGGTGCGCAGCAGCGCCGGAATATGCGCTGCCAGCGACAAATCCTTCAGCGAAAGCGGTGTACGCCCATTATAAGGCAGACGGCAGGGCTGTGCGCATTCGCCTCTGTTGCCGCTTCTTCCGCCTACAATAGAGGAAAAAAGGCATTGTCCGGAGGCGGATACGCAGAGGGCGCCGTGAACAAACAGTTCAATGGGAATAGGCGATTTTTCTGTCAGTTCGGCAATTGCTTCTTCAGACAATTCTCGGGCGCAAACCATACGGGAAAAGCCCAGCGCCGCCAACTGCTTTGCGCCGGCTGCGCTGTGACCGCTGCACTGAGTAGAGGCGTGCAGCGGAAAACCAGGAAAGCTTTGATGGATCAGTGAAGCCAGTCCCAAATCCGCAATAATCAGCGCGTCCGCACCTGATTGGTAGGCGTAAGCCGCAAGCTCTAACGCTTGCTTCATCTGACGGTCGGTAATCAGGGTATTCAGCGCTAAATAGACCTTTACGCCCGCTTTATGCGCGGCGGTTATAGCGGCGGCAAGCGCCGGCCGGTCGAAATTTCGAGCGGAAGCACGGGCGCTGAACTGGGTGGCGCCCAGATAAACGGCGTCTGCGCCCGCCGCAATAGCGGCGCGAAGCGCCTGTTCGCTGCCAGCTGGAGCCAGCAGCTCAGGGAGGGCTTTTTGACTGTCTTTTAAGCAGTTTTTTTTCATTTTTTTATGTACTACCTTGAAAATTTCGGGAAAATAGTATATAATAGCTGGTATCGTCGTATATTCGGAATATTTGTCGCGTTGCGGCAGATTCGGAAAGCGATCGATGGGAGCGTGCTTGTATGAATTATTAGAATACTTTCATTATAGCACAAGATTATGAATAAAGAAATAGCAATCACGAAAAAAGACGGAGTTTTTTATGGACCGGTTGTTAAAAACAGATCGAATCGTTGTGAAAATCGGTTCGTCTACGCTTACGCATGAAAACGGAAAACTGAATGTAAGGCGGATGGAGCTGCTTGTGCAGGTATTATCCGATCTGAAAAACAGCGGCAGGGAGATTGTTTTAGTTTCATCCGGCGCTATCGCTGCCGGAGCGGGAAGGATCGGTTATACTGCACCGGAGCGCTCTACTGAGGTCAAGCAGGCGTTAGCGGCGGTAGGGCAGGCGGAGTTGATGCGCGCCTATGAGAGGCTTTTTTCGGCTTGGGGACATGTGCCCGCGCAGATACTGCTGACAAAGGACGTTATGTGTCATGAAATTGCCCGGGTAAACGCGCAAAATACCTTTCGCACCTTGCTTCAGTTAGGCGCGCTGCCAATTGTCAATGAAAACGATTCGGTTTCCTATGAGGAAATCAAATTTGGCGGAAACGATACGCTTGCCGCCTGTGTCGCCATGCTGTGCGGCGCCGATTTGCTGATCAATCTTTCCGATATTGACGGGTTGTATGACAGTGATCCAAGGAAGAATTCTTCCGCAAAGCTGATCCGGCGAGTGGAAAAAATAGATGACGCTATTCTTGCTATGGCAGGCGGTGCGGGCAGCAGCCGGGGAACCGGCGGTATGGCCGCCAAGCTGAAGGCTGCCGGCATGGCGGCTGAGGCGGGCATTCCGATGATCATTTGCAGCGGCGCCGATCCGAGGATCCTCTACGAGCTTATAGATGGGAAAGAAATGGGTACGCTGTTTCTCTCTGACGCCGCGTTAAAAGGAAAAGAAATATGAAAAAAACATTTGAAATTATGCGGCTGACAGCGGCGGTATTAATAATTCTCACTGTCTTTACCGCTTGCCGGACCGGTTCCGTAACAGATGAGGCGCCGATTGGTTCTACGCTGTATGAAACACAGGTAAGCGCGAACGGCAGTCTTCAGTCCGCCGAACAGACCGTTACTGTTGATACGGAACTGGAGAAGCCGCCGATCGCTCAAAACTGGCAGTGGAATCCCTATTGCTTTGATCTGTTAGGAAACGAATACCGTGTATCCGCCCAAAAGATTGCCGACGCGATCATGAACTATGAGCCGTCGGTCGCACTGGAAGCGGGTGAAGCGGAAGCAGTCTGTGCCAATATCGCTTTTGAATTCCCTCCTGCCGCATTGGCGGATTTTACGGTGCGGGGAAACGAGGTGGAGATTTCTTACCTTTACGATCGTGAAACACATGAAGAAAAGCTGAATGCCTTTAAAAGCTCGGTGGAAACGGTTCTGAACAGCTTATTAGAGCCGGAGGATAACGAAATCGTTCGGGCGTTGCTGCTTTACCGTTATGTAGCCGAAAACGTCAACTATTTTACGGTGGATTATACCGAAAAACAGATTACCGCTTTTTCAGCCCTTACCGATCATGTGACGATCTGCTATGGCTTTGCCGATGCTTTCGCTTATTTGCTGCGGCAGACCGGTATGGAGGCGCATGTTTACCGAGGCAGCAGCGGAGGCGGTGAGCACGGCTGGTGCTACGCCAAAGCAGAGGGGCAATGGTATCACTTTGATCCCACATGGGAGCATAGCGATCAGAAGAAAAGCGGAACTGCCAGTCTGATCTATTTCGGCATGAGCGATTCCCGCCGCTATGGCGGTGTGAATCGCCGCTGCGTATACGGATTCGGCATATTGGAGCAGAGCGGGGAAAATTCAAACGCGCCCTGCCAGCTTATTGATCCGGCGCTCTATCCCTGTTATGGCTGGCGATACGATCGAACAAGCGGCAAGTTGATTTGCCAAACGGGATCGGTTTTGCTGAGCGCTAAGCAAACAGGAGAACCTACCTGATGAGGCTATGGCTGTAAGGCGTTGACTGCGGAATTGTTCAGGCTGTCTTAAACTGGATCAAAATAACTTTTTTGCCCCTCTTTTTTAAAGCGTGGGCAAAAAATTTTAAATTATTTTTTGTAAGAATCCTCGATGGGAGTTTTGGACTGTTTTAAGCCAAAAGGCAGTCTGCGATAAATAGGAGAAAAATAAAATATGAAAGAGTTTTTACTGTGTAAATACGGGGAAGTTGTGCTGAAAGGGCTGAATAAGGCGCATTTTGAGCATATATTATTGGCGGAAACCAGGCGGCGGCTGAAGGATCTGGGCGAATTCAATACATGGTGGTGTCAGTCCACCGTATACATTGAGCCGATGAACGATTGCTGCGATCTGGAGGAAGCGCTGCGCCGGATGAAGCTGGTTTTCGGCTTTGCGACCGTCACTCGAGCTGTCGGAGTAGAAAAGACCCCTGAAGCGATCTGTCAGGCGGCAAAAGCTTATCTGCCCGCGTTTTTAAGCGGGGCGCATACCTTCAAGGTAGAGGGCAAGCGGGCGGATAAGCGTTTTCCCATGTCTTCTCCTGAACTGGCGGGTGAAGTAGGCGGCGCGATTTTGGAAGCCATGCCGCAGCTTCGGGTTAATCTGACCGCGCCTGAGATAGTGGTGCGGGTGGAAATCCGAGAAAATTACGCGTTTTTGCATGCGGGCGCTGAAAAAGGTGCCGGCGGATTGCCTGCGGGCGGTTCCGGAAAAGCGCTGCTGCTGCTTTCCGGAGGAATCGATTCTCCGGTGGCAGGCTATATGATCGCTAAGCGGGGAGCGGAGGTGGAAGCGTTGCACTTTGATTCTTTCCCCTACACCTCCCTGCAGGCCAAGGAAAAGGTACTGTCTTTAGCGGAGAAGCTGACCGCTTACACCGGACGTATGCGGGTACATGTAATTTCGCTTACAAAGATTCAGGAGCAGCTTCGCCGTACTGTTAAGGAGGAATACTTTACACTGCTGCTGCGGCGCTCTATGATGCGCCTTGCTCAGCGTACCGCTCAGATCTATTATTGCAGTGCTCTTATTACCGGTGAGTCGCTCGGGCAGGTAGCTTCTCAAACCATGCAGGCGCTTGGTGTGACCGATCATGCGGTAGATATGCCAGTGTTCCGTCCCTGCATCGGGATGGATAAAGAAGAAATTGTCACGATTGCTCGAAAGATTGATACCTTTGAAACCTCTATTCAGCCTTTCGAGGACTGCTGTACCGTATTTACGCCTCGCCATCCCAAAACCCGACCGGAACTTGAAAAGGTACTGGCGGAAGAAGAGAAGGCGATGCTGGCGTCACTGGAGGAGGAGGCCTTTCAGGCAATGGAGCATCATTTGCTCCGGAGTTATGAGGGGTAAGGCGCAGAATTTTTTTGATGCGGCATTTTTTAGCTTATAAAATATTAGACATATAACATATAAGCAAACTTTAAATATAGATCAAAAAGGTGGAACCTTCTTAGGAAGGTTCCACCTTTTCGGCGTTGCGTTTAATCATGACAGATGCAACAAAGGAGATTGAGTAAAAGAAAATGAAAAATGAAAGCGAGCAGCAAACGCGCAGACCGCGGTAAAACGGACGAAATGCAGAGAAAAAGCGAAAGGAGGTGCAGACTGACGTATGCTGTAATTAATAGGCAGAACGAATAGCAGATAAGCATGCAGATAAAAACGCTGAAACGAATGATTGAAGGTTGGGTGAGAACGATAACGAAATAGGGAGAGGGAAAGGCACATTGACGGTCAAACAGCAAAACAAAAATATGATCGCGGATCGAAAAAAAAGTAACCGGATGCATCAGCGAAATGAGAAGTAGACGTATAACGGAGCGGATAAAAACAACACCTGAGAATCGACAGCACGTCTATCAAACGTCCGAACAGTGGAGGTCAGGTTGAACGACGGCTCTCATATACATATATGCAAAAACGGGAAATGAGGGGTACACTTCTTGGAGGACGTTTACAAAATGTTAACATTTAAAAGCGGCATAGCTAAGTCGGAAGGCATTTCGGGAGACAGACAAAAGGCGATTGGCTATTTGGCGAATTGCCTCAGAGTGCAGACAAATTTGAGTTTTAAAATCTAAAATATAGAAACAAATCTATATTTAAGTGCTTTTGAGGGATTTGGAAGACTTTTTAAAAATCCCCTTAGTCTGCTGAGAAAGTTCGGAATAAATTGCGCTATTCTAAAAAATGCCCAAATTCGTTTGTCCGCTTTTTCTCCTGCCTAAAAAGGCCCAAGAGAAAAAAGCGCTCAAAAAGAGAAAGGCTGGGCATTTCGCCCTCTGCGGAGGGCGGCTTAGGGCTTCGCCCTAAGTACCCACGACCTTTTGAGAAAAGGTCGATCAAAACTTTTGAGCAAGCTGGTAAACAATTATAGTTTTTTAACAGCTTTAGGGGACTTTTTTAAAAGTCCCCTAAAGCTGTCGATAAAGTCCGGAATAAATTGCGCTATTCTAAAAAATGCCCAAATTCGTTTGTTCGCTTTTTCTCCTGCCTAAAAAGGCCCAAGAGAAAAAGCGCTTAAAAAGAGAAAGACCGGGCATTTCGCCCTCTGCGGAGGGCGGCTTAGGGCTTCGCCCTAAGTACCCACGACCTTTTGAGAAAAGGTCGATCAAAACTTTTGGGTAAGCTGGTAAACAATTATAGTTTTTCAACAGCTTTAGGGGACTTTTAAAAAAGTCCCCTAAATGAGAATTGGAATAAAACTCCAAGGGCAAAGCCCCAATTTGATTTGTCTTCAGTCTTGGAATTACCCGTTTTTCTTCCATTTGGTGCCTTGAGGGGTATCCTGAAGGGTCACGCCCATATCAGATAGCTGCTGCCGGATTTCATCAGCGCGGGCATAGTTTTTAGCTTTTTTGGCAGCCGCGCGCTCCGCGATAAGCCCTTCCACCTTTTCCGCAAAGGCTTTATCGGTAGCGCTTTCGCCTACCAGTCCTAAGAGATTAGCGAGATCGGTGAAGTAAGCGCCTGCTTCAGCGGCGGCTTCCTTTGAAGGATTTTGGGCGAGAAAGCTGTTTAGCTCCCGTACTGTTTCAAACAGGGCGGAAACCGCATCAGCAGTATTGAAATCGTCTTCCATTTTCTCAATAAACTGGACCTTGTAGCCCTCGAAAATTGCCTTTTTTTCATCAGGAAGTGTTTCGCCGGACCGCGCGTTTTTTAAATAGAACGCCAGATTGTCGGCGCAATTTTGAATCCGGTCCACTGCGTTTTTGGCGGCTTCAATAATTTCGGCGCTGTAATTGATGGGCTTGCGATAGTGACTGGAAATAAGGAAATAGCGAATAGGCAGATAGCCATAGACGGCGGCGACATCCCGAACGGTGAAAAAATTATTCAGCGATTTAGACATTTTTTGATTATCAACATTGATGAAGCCGTTGTGCATCCAATAGCGGGAGAAGGGCTTGCCGGTGGCGGCTTCCGACTGAGCGATTTCGTTTTCATGATGGGGAAAGGTCAGGTCCACACCGCCGCAGTGCAGATCAATGGTTTCGCCCAAATAGCGCTTTACCATAGCGGAGCACTCGATATGCCAGCCGGGCCGGCCCATGCCCCAAGGGGATTTCCATGCGGGCTCGCCGGTTTTGGCCGCTTTCCAGAGAGCGAAGTCCAGCGGATCCTCTTTGATCTCGCCTACGGCGATTCGGGCGCCCGATTCCAGGTCCTCAATGGGCATATGAGACAGGCAGCCGTAGCTTGGAAAGGAACGGGTGCGGAAATAAACGTCGCCGTTTTCAGCGGCATAAGCATGTCCGTTTTTGATCAGCGCAGACACTAACCCGATGATCTGTCCTATGTTTTCGGTGGCGCGGGGATGAATATCCGCTTTTTCAATGCCCAGCCCTTGAGCGTCGGTAAAGTATTCAGCAATATAACGCTCCGCGATTTCCGAAACAGCCACGCCTTCTTCATTGGCTTTTTTTATCATTTTGTCGTCTACATCGGTAAAATTCTGCACAAAAGTTACCTCATAGCCTCTCCATTTCAGATAACGGCGGAAGAGGTCGAAAAGCACAAAGCAGCGGGCATTGCCGATATGGAAATAGTTATAGACAGTGGGTCCGCAGGCATACATTTTTACCTTTCCCGGTTCCAGTGGGATAAATTCTTCTTTTTCACGGGTGAGATCATTGTAAATTTTCATAATCATTATCCTTTCTGATTTAGAGGCACTGCCGCCATTCATTCACTTATGAGCGGGCAGCGATTATAATCGGTAAACTTTATATAGATAGCGGGTTCAGCATTCACGCTCAGCAGCTTTTTCCGGATAGAACGCCGGGCTGTGCCGCTTTTTTAAAATGAAGCGCGTCAGGCAAGCGATGAAAAATCGCGTACGTTCCAGACGCTGAGGCGCAAAGGGGCAGCTTCGGCGCTCTATCAACTTATTAATGCCAATTCACAGATACAGCCTTGAATGAGGTCAGCCGTTCACAGCTCGCAAAGCAGTCCTTTTTCCGTATGACCGTACTTGAATCGATGAAAATGCAGAAGAAGTTATAGAAAACGCTGCTTGCGGGATCGATGACAACAGCGTAGTTTGAGGCAAATTTCATCTCTTTACATTGGAAAAGGAACGCCCGCTGTCAGCCCTCTTTCCGGTCTGCGGACGGTTCCTTTATCCGGTATCGGATATCTCTGAAAAAGGCGTTTTCGATCAATGAGAAGCCATTGATCGTTAGGGCATATATATGGAATACAAGTGTATGCTGTTGACTTGTCTGCTTTGCGCTGCCTGTAATGGTCAGACGGTGGGCAGTGTTTTTATAAATGAAAAGTCCTTCCGCTCCGTCAAAGTAAAATGATTGCTCTATACCGATCAGCTGATTTGATCAAATCTGACAGAGGATCGCATGGAAAAGGAATAGCACGGTCTGATTTACAGACGGGTTCCGCATTCCTGCACAACTCTGCCGGCGCGGCGCTTTTTATGGCAAACGTCAGTATGCCGCCTATCAGCCCTATTAATAAGGATTGCCGGCAGAAACAGCCATAACGCGAGAGTTAGACTGTTTCTTTTTTAGAAATGATGGGCATAAAATGCCGCGCTGTGCCGCAGCTCGGCAGAGGGTGTTACATCTATGGGAGGACGGTTGGAGCGAATTTTCATGATTGCGCGCTTTTGGGGAATAAACTATTGCGCCCGAAAGAGAGAATACCAAGGCGGATCCGAGATCAGTCCGGTGCCGGAGTACAAGGTTCGCATAGAATCAGTTGCCGAAGCCGCCCAGCTTTTCCACAGCTTTTCTAAGCTCGGCAAGCTCTTTTGCTACCGGGTCGGGAATGTGGATCTGATCCAGATCCTGCTCAACAGGCTCACCGTCCCGCCGGACGACTTTAGCGGGAATGCCTACAGCGGTACAGTTCGGAGGAATTTCATTGAGAACTACTGCGCCGGCAGCGATTTTAGCGCCATCGCCTACCTTAAAGGGACCAAGTACTTTCGCGCCGGCGCCTACCATAACCTGATTGCCCAGAGTAGGATGGCGCTTGCCGGTATCCTTGCCGGTGCCGCCTAAGGTAACGCCCTGATAGATGGTACAATCATTGCCGATTTCGGCTGTTTCACCGATGACCACGCCGGTTCCATGGTCGATGAAAAGCCCCCGGCCTATGGTAGCGGCGGGATGAATTTCGATACCGGTCAGTTGCTTAACAAACTGACTCAAAGCGCGGGCGGTGAGCACATAGCCCTTTTTGTGCAGATAATTTGCCAATCGGTGGGCGGTTACGGCATGAAAGCCGGAATAGAGCAGCGCGACTTCCAGATTGCCGGTAGCAGCCGGGTCCCGCTGACGGATCTGATCTACATCGTATTGAAGCTCATCGCAGATAGTCAGCAGCTTAGCTATTTTTGGGTTTTTTCTCAGCCGTTCCAGCAGGGCGTCATCTGTGAGATGCAGCCCTAAGGATGGAATATCAATGGAAAATGACATGGATATGACCGTTCCTTTCATATGCTTGCGCAAAAGCGGAAGGAGAATTGAAATAAAAAACAAAAAAGCCCTTGTCTGCCCTTTTTATAAGGGGACAAAGGCGGCGTTTGTCGCGGTTCCACTTTGATTTATCACTTATTGTTCCTTAACGGGGAAACAGGCGTGCAGCGCTACCTTCAGATTTAACCGTACGGTTAAATCTGTAATCGCGGTGCCGACTCCCGGATGCACTGAAGAGATTTTTTGCGGCGCCGCTTCCAGCCTCGGCTTTCGCCGCCGGCAGCGCCTCTCTGGGCAAAAATGTAATTCTCTTTTCTTTCCGTTCACAGTCTTTATTCTATTATATTCGATTTGACGCTTTTTGTAAATACTTTTTTTGAAAAAATATTTTATAGGAAAACTTTTTACGCGCGGCATAGCCAAATAAATCTTCTGAAAGTTCTTTTGACAGCCACAAAGCCGTGCGAACGTGGGAGGAGCTTTCTGAAAAAGCTCCCCCTGAATGTGTCAAAAATGGGTCCTTTCAAAATTAGGAGCGTCTGTATAGCTTTTTCTGCAACATTTTTTAGGAGATGGGAAATATCTGAATCGATTTTATCAACAGCATGAGGAGGCTTTTCAATAAACCGTCCCAATATTCTTTTGATTACGCGTCCATATCCCCGCCTGATTCAGGGAACCAGTCAAAGGACAGTTTTTCTCCGTTTAGCAGGTAGTGAGCGGGCGCGGAGGTATATTCCCAATCCAAGGGAACCAGTTCGTCCTCCGCTTTGGAGGCGCGGGCATAGAGCTGTTTCATTACCGTAAACTGTTCATCGGTCAGACCGCCGTTCGGGCAGGAGATAAAGAAGGGAGAGGAGGAGCAGGCAAGCAGTTCCGCCCACTGACGGTTCAGCGTCCAATCAATTTTACCCGGAATAAAGCCCACGCAGTCGGCGTCGGCGGCAAAAAAGCTGCCGTTCTGACAGAGCCGGAAAGCAAGGGTATTTACGCCCATTTGACGGGTGCGCTGCCAGTGAACGCCGCTGGTATCGTCGCCGGTGCGGTTGGCATGTGCCAGCCCCGCCAGCAAATGACCGATGCAGTTGCAGCCGAGAATCAGGCAGCGACCGCCGGCAGCGTCTAAAACAGTCCTATAGAATTGCTTTACAATTTCAGCCGAGGTCTTGGTCGTGTCATAGAAGGACCAGCCGTCGCCGGTAATTAGTCCGTTCCGGTCCTTGCCCCAGCTTCCGAACAGATCGATAGTGGAAAAATCATGCTTGATCAGTTCATAGCCCCAGTCAAAAACGATTTTTTTCACATCGTCAGCAATGAATTTCAGTACCTCAGGATGAGAGGGATCGAGAAATCCCTCCTGCAAAAAACGGGGATCGTCTGTTTTTCGGTTATGCTTGTTCAGCCGCCACTGAGGGGGCAGCTCAGGTCGCTCATCCCGAAGAAAACGGACCCAGATGCCGGGGCGAACGCCCATTGCCTTAAAGGCGTCGGCAACTTTTTTCATATCGCCGTAGCGTTCGTTTGCGACCCAAGGACCGGCACAGGGGTTAGGCTGCCAACCGTCGTCGATCACCATGAAAGGACGGTTTTCCAGTCCCTCCGCCAGCCTTGCCTGCAGGGACGCATCGGAAATGATTTCATCGTAAGAGGAATTTCCATAAGCGTAATACCAGTTATTGCCGCCATAGAGCGGTTTTTCAGGCAGCAGAGGCGAGGGGGACATTAAATGACAGAAGGCCTTGGCGGCTTCAAAGGAACTGACGCCCTCGTACCGTTGGGTGACAACGGTGCAGACCTCCAGCTCTCTGCCGTTCAGTTCAACACCGGCGCCGCCGCAGCGTACATCCAAAAAAAGGGAAACGCCGCTGTTGTCATAGGACCAGCTTGCCATCGCGGAGGGAAGCACCGCTACGCCGTAGCCTACTGTTTCACTGCCGTCTGAGGCGAGAAAATACCATGGCATGAAGCGCTCGGCGCAAATACCGGTCCATTGAAGCGCGCCGTAAGCGCGTTCCCATGTATCGCCCAATACGCGTACAGGGCGATCGGTCTTGCCCTGCCAGCGAAGTTGGATGAGCTTCGGACGGGCGGTATGGGCGGTCAGATAAACGGTCAGTCCGTCCTTTCGCGTTTCAAACCGCAGAGAGGCGTCTTCTCCGCCGTCAGCGGCGACGCGGGTATAATCAGGTAAACGGTTAATATCGAGCATAAATATTCATCCTTTCAGAATTGCGGAATGAGCGGCTCTAACCGCCGTTATTAAATTTTATTCTAACATATTTTTCTTTTGAATGCAATGTACTTTTCTCTGTTTTCTTTATAGTTTTCGGGTAGTTTTTTATAAAAATTTACAAATGAAAGGTGCTTCTGCTCTTGACCGCTTTCGCTTGATTTGATACAATAAGCATAGCTGTATGAACTGCTTTGCGAATGGTTCATACCCGGAAAGGATATTCTATGAAACCTGCAGTTACAAAATTTCACACAGCGGCCTATTGGATTCTTGCCGTCTTGTCGCTGTTAATGCTGATCGGAACTATTGTATCAGTGATAAACGGCAGCACAGATCTGTTTACCGGCGGGTTGGCGGCTGTTATTTTCTCGGTTTTCACACTGATACAGATTATTTGCCTTGCGGTGTACAAGCAGGGAGTCAGTCTGTATAAAATCGGGTTTTATCTGCTTCATGGCGGATTGCTGCTGATGATGGTGGGGTTTCTCGCTTATGCTGTAGCAGGCGACAGCATGAATGTGGATGTGCCGGTAAATGCGGACGGTTCGATTTACACCTCGATTCAAGCCGAAAGCGGTGAAACCACCGATCTTGGCTTCGGCTTGAAGGTGGACTCGTTTGTGTTGGAAAAATACGAGGATACTGGAAATGACAAATACTATCGGGCAAACCTCACCCTGATGGATCCCACTACGCTGACGCGGGAAACGGGTATTCTGGAGGTCAACCATACGCTTCGCCGCAATGGATGGAAAATTTATCTCATGAGTTATCTGGACGGTCGCAGCACGCTGCAAAATCTTTATGGACTGACTGAGGATCGGTTTTATGAAACCTATTCGGCGGACGGTGCGTCGGCGGGCAGCGATCTGATTTCGCTGGTGCAGAATGATTTAGGCGGAAATTTTATTTCCTATTATTACTACAGCGAGGTAAACGGTATTTTTTATGCCATTGAGGAGGAAGGTCTGGCTGTAATTCCCGGAACGCTTTATGCGCATACCTTTGTAGAGGGAAATCAGATCAGCGTTTTGGTGAATTCCAAAATGGCAGCCTTTTCTGATTCGGTAAACGGGGACGGACAGGAAATTCTCGCTTATGTGGCGGAAAATTACTCTGAGAAAACCGTTCATTATTATTACTATACAGCGGCTCAGAGAGCGGTGACGCTAATCGACAGCGGATATGTGCAGGAAACGCTGACCGGTCAAGTGTTTGCGGGCATCAATGCAACCGATGCCTCCGTTTCGGTTTATATTATGGCGGAGGAGCAGAAGCCTGACCGGAGCTTCACTGCCGATGGCGGCAGCTCGCTGATGGCGAGTTTGACCGAAGTCTACGGCGCCAAGTCGGTAAATATTACTTATTTGCTGTACGATCGTACTACCGGCGGTTATGCACAAGCGACGCTGAACGATCTTGCGGGACAAAAGGGCAGTCTGAAAGGGTATGCGCTTTACATGAATGACGAAGTGGTAGTATATGTGCATCCCGCTTCTGTGCTGCTGCTTCTGAAAAAGGACCCCGGTGAATTTGCTGTGCTGGCGGGGATTATATTGCTTTTTGCGGGAACGGTGCTTACCTGTCTGATTCGAAAGCGTACCTCTGATTCTGACGGTTCGGAAAAAGACGAAAATGCGGATCAGGTTCGGAGATCGAATTCTGCGAATGCTAAAAGAAAAGAAAACAGGAATGGGAAAGGAGGCGCCCAATGACTCCGATTGCGCTGAAAATTATCGCCGGCTGCGCCGCGTTGTTCTATTACGGCGCGTTTGCGGCTGAATGCAGTAAAAAACTAACCAAGCCGCTGGTTTATACGGTTTGGGTGATCGGTTTTGCCTTTAATTTCATGCTGGTGGTAAATAATTTTTTAGTTAACGGCTATGTTCCCTTCATCAGCATTTATCAGGTGCTTACCTTTTTAGGGGTATGCTTCCTGCCCATCTGGCTTTTTATGCGCTTTGTTCGCTCAGGCGGCTGGATGGCGCGTTATTTCATGTTTGCCGCTGCTTTTGTAATGACCGGACTTTGCTTTATGGAAGCGAATTCTGCTTGGGAAAAAGCGCCTGCGCTTCAATCAGTTTTCTTTATTCCGCATATCCTGATGTACATGATCGCCTACTGCATGGGCGCTGTGGCGTTTATTCTTTTCCTGATCTCTCTTTTTGTGAGGAAAGAGGACAAACGGCGTTACGAAAACGGAATTTACGATTGTGTGACAGTGGTTTACCCTTTTATGACCTTCGGGATGTTCTTTGGCGCTATCTGGGCGAACGAAGTGTGGGGCTATTTTTGGTCATGGGATACCAAAGAGAATTTTTCCCTTTGCACATGGCTGATCTTTATGCTCTATCTTCACTTCCGACGGAATAAAAAGCTGTCCAAATATTCAAAATTTCTTATCCCGCTGGGATTCGCGGGCATAATTGTCACCTTCCTGTTCGTGAATCTGATGAATACCTCCAGTATGCACGCGTATTCAATGTGAATTTATATTGAACTGCGTCATATTGGATATAAGGAGGCCTTTTTCTTGAACGTATCCTCTCTGAAACGGTGCTGCGCACTTTTCATGGCAGTATGGATGACCGGACTGCTGCCCGCTTGTACTTCTGAGCTTCAGGAGAATGATCGGAAAACGGTACAGTATACCGCGCCGGCACTGCCTACTGTGGCGGAATTGACCGCGCCTGTCTATTATGAGGCGCCTGAACCGGCAGTACCTGACGAGCAGTATACGCCTGAAAATCAGTTGAAGCTGCTGGCTGACCGGGATTTTGATGGAGCAACCTTTCTGGTGATTCAGGAAAAGGGATTGGAGAATGCTATTTTTCCCACATCGGATGAATTGATTAATGTTTACGCGGATAGGCGCAACCGTTTAGTGCAGGAAAAATATAATGTTCAGCTTGCCAGTCTTCAGATGAGCGCAGCGCAGATTTTGAACGATCTTGCGGTCAATGCGCAGTCGGGCGTTTATTTCAGCGATTTGCTGGTTGTGTCGCCTTCGCTGTTAAAGCAATTAAAGGAAAAGAAACTGATTGTTTCGTTGGATTCACTGCCCTTTTTTGAAACCGATTCAATTTGCATTAGCGCTGAAGCGACTGAAGAACTTAATTCGGATTGGTCCGGGATCTATGGCATTTGGGGCGATGTTTTACGGCAGCCTACGCGTCAGCTTTGTGTGTTTTTTAACAAAAACATGGCGCGGGCTCTAAATTGCGGAAATTTTTATGCTGCCGCGCAGAGGGGAAGCTGGGATTTAGACAGTCTGCTGAATGCAGCCGAAGCCGGAAAAATCGCGTACGACGGCAGTGCTGCCGACCTGATTTTTGCTTCTGCCGGACTTGTGTCCACTTCAGCGGAAGGGCAGGCACTGCTATCCGATAGCGTTTACCTTACGGCGGTAGAACGGCTTTCGCAAATGCTGCTGCCGCCAGTGTCAACAGTGGATGCCGGTGCGGTTGCTGACGGCACGGGCGGTGATGACGAAGCCGGCAGCGGCTCGGATGGGACGGATGCCCGTTCTCGGTTTATGGCAGGGGAGGCGCTCTTTTATATCGGTACATTGGGCGATCTTTCCGTTTTTGCGCATACCGAAGAAGCTTATGGGCTGTTGCCTGTTCCCAAATATACGGCAGCTTACAATGCCTATCCTGTTCTTACCGAGCAGTCCGGTCTGCCTGTATTGGCTTGTCCTGTAAACGTGGCTTCCACTGCGGGAACCGGTATTATGCTGTCCGCGCTGAACGCCGCTTCCTGCGATGAAATCAATGATATTTTTCTGCAAAGTGCAGAACAGTATGTGCGGGACAATGGCTCCGCGTTGATGCTTCCATATATGATCGGTTCTCTTCGCTTTGATCGCAGGCTGATTTACGGGGTAGAATAAATACAAAATCTTGCCCTAAAATGTTTTTTTGAAATTATAATTTGGAACCCTTTTTGAAAAAAGGGTTCCAAACCTCCCCAAAACTTTTGAAAAGCCCCGCAAGTGCTTGCGGGGCGGAATTATTTAACGCTTAAAATGAGGAAGCTCAGGGCCATTCAGAGCATTTTTTTGCTTAATGGGAATTGGTGGGGTGGTAAACAGTTTTCGAGTGGGGCAAAAGGGTTCCCTTTTGAAATTATAATTTGGAACTCTTTTTGAAAAAAGGGTTCCAAACCTCCCCAAAACTTTTAGAAAGCCCCGCAAGTGCTTGCGGGGCGGAATTATTTAACGCTTGAAATAAGGAAGTTCAGGGCCATTCAGAGCATTTTTTTGCTTAATGGGAATTGGTGGGGTGGTAAACA
>CAZMTU010000001.1:102112-104624 GCA_964569225.1 uncultured Lachnospiraceae bacterium
GTTTTCAAGTGGGGCAAAAGGGAACCTTTTGAAATTATAATTTGGAACTCTTTTTAAAAAAGGGTTCCAAACCTCCCCAAAACTTTTGAAAAGCCCCGCAAGCGCCTGCGGGGCTGGAAAAAGCAGTGTGTACGGAATGAAAGTATACCGCTTTGTTTCCCTTACTCGGCGAGTATTCGTGGGGGATAGGGAAACTTTCATTTAAGCCTCTTGCAAATAATACACTTTACTCAGGCAGTTTATCGGAGAATACGATGAGGTTGAGCGTAATTTTCTGATTCTCAGTAAAGGCGGGAAGTTCACCATCCTCGGTCATGAAATCCAGTACCATCATGGCAATCGACGGTGTCAGCACATAACGGCTGTTATTCTTGATGAGATCCTGAATCTGAGGCGGGTAATCGTTTTTATACAACTCATAGCTTTTTCCGGTGTAGATTGCCAGTTTTTCCTTGAGTTCCGCTGGAATTTCCGGTACAATATTTGATGAAAGGTTAGCTACAATAACTTGTACCTGACCGTCTTCACTTATATATTTACGGTCATAGAGCCGTTGATATTTTTCAGCATTTTCTGGACCGTGTGGCAGCTTTCCGATAATATACTCATAGAGATAGTCGTAATCGTCATTCTTGTTTTCCTGCCACGTGCCGTTGCGGCTGTCCAGCAACGAATCAATAGACCATGAACTAATTGAATATTTGCAGGACTGGCGAGTCATCGGTCCGCAGCAAGGATAAGATTTCTGTTCAATAGTTGACACATAGCCGGGATCGTTCCGTTCCTGCGCTACTTCGGCGTATACGGTATATCTTCCGCCATCGGTAGGGCAAATAAAATATTTAGAGGTATCTACTTCTTTTCCAAAAGGGAGATTATTGCACATGATACCAAAAGTCAGCATTGTAGCGTAAAGAAGACTGCGGTTTCCGCCGGGAATGTAAACGTGCTTTTCTGTTAGAGAATCTACGGCTTTTTTTACCAGCGGAGCGTATTCTTTTTGCAGCAGACGGGCGATTTCCTCTCTCATTTTGTACATGGTTTCCTGTTTTTTCAGCGAATAGGTGCGGGGAGCGATTTGCACATAGGTGGTATATCTTGTCGGATCGGCTTTTATGATAAATCCATTTTCTTCCAGCTTTTTAATAATATCTTCCAGATAAACCAGGGAAATACCCAGGTCATCCGAGATTTCAGCAGTACTTTTGGGTTGGGCGTAAATGCTGTACAGTATATTTTGCTCAATCAGTCCTGAGATAAAGATTTCCGGTCCTCCAAGCTTACCAGGGCAGCCATTATGCCCTATTTCTGTAAATCTGATGGGTGACAAGCCCAGTTTTCCAATTGTTCTTTCCATTTTCATACCTTCCTTTAATTCATCTCTTGCGCGGCTCAGGTGCCATTTTACCGTGCCCTCCGGCAGATTGGTTTTGGCTGCGATTTCGGTGATTTTAAGCTTTTCGAAATAGAACAGGACGATAATTTTCCTGCGGATTTTGGTAAGATAGGTGATTTCCCGACGGAGCAGAGCGTATTCCGACTGAATTTCCGCATCCTTATCGCCGTATTCGTCATATACCGGAATGACCACATCTTCCAGCGGCGTGTGCGCATCACGCTTCTTCGATATAATATATCTGGAATAAACGTTTTGGGAAGTTCGCCATATGTAGCCTGCAGGATTGTGCAGTTTCGGAATTTTCAGAAGCGAAGCATAGACCTCGTAAATGATATCTGAACACAGTTCTTCCGCTTCATCAAGATTGAACGCCTTGGATACTGAAAAACCGTATATTTTTTCCATATATTCATGAATGAGTGCGTCCGCCGTCTGCTTTTCCATTTTATTTTTTACCGCCTTCCCGTTCTGCCTATATAGTGCAGCCAATTTTTAAAAAGTTGGCGTAAACAAAAAATTTTTATTTTTGTTGGAACCTTTTTTTAAAAAGAGTTCCAAACCTCCCTAAAACTTTTGGAAAGCCCCGCAAGTGCTTGCGGGGCGGAATCATTTAACGCTTGAAATGAGGAAGTTCAGGGACATTCAGAGCGTTATTTTTTGTCTAATGGGAATTGATCGGGTGATAAAAACTTTTCAAGGGAGAGTTCAGCGGGAACTCTTTTTAAAGGCTCCCCAAGAAGTTCTCAAACCCTCCTTAATTTACGATATTGCGTGGATTGCCGGCAATCCACGCGTCTAAATTGGCACATACAATATCCAGCAGACGCAGGCGGGTTTCCAGCGGCGCCCAAGCCACATGGGGCGTGATCAGCAGGTTGTCAATACCGCAGAGCGGGCAGTCAGCCGCCATCGGTTCCGCGGCTGCTACGTCTACGGCAGCGCCTGCCAAGTGCCCGCTTTGGACTGCCTCAGCCAGCGCGGATTCATCGACTAAGCCGCCTCTGGCCGTGTTGATAAAGTAAGCGCCTTTTTTCATACGGGCAAAAGCGTTGCTGTTGAACAGCCCTGCAGTCTGAGGAGTCAGCGGTGTGTGGCAGGAAATAAAATCAGACT
>CAZMTU010000002.1:0-43314 GCA_964569225.1 uncultured Lachnospiraceae bacterium
ATAGTTTCCTTCCGAAATTACAACCAACCCGGGGTCGGCGCCCGCATCCGTTTCGGCCGGATCATCTCCTGATTTCTTACATCCGATCATGCCGGCAAGCAGCAGTCCGAGTCCCGTCACGATCACCCCGGTAGTAATCAGCGCACGTTTCAGCGACTGTCCGCTTTCGCTTTGCTTCATATAGATACCTCCTGATTCTATCTGCACTGGCCGCGCGCTGTCTGCATGCTAATTTCATTTACCATACGGTTCCGCAACGAATAGGCGCAATCAGACCAATACTAATTTTATTATAGCACATCTATTAATTTTTGTAAATGGTTATATTGGACGATATTTCAAACTTAAAAAGGGCAAACTGCACAAAACAGTTTATTACATCGCCAAGTAACGGGCAGACCTGTAAACAGTCGGCGTACAATTTTTAACTTTTTTAAAAACACGATTATAATAAGACACCGAAGAAAAGCCCACATCCATTGAAATATCCAGAATACTTCGAGAGGTATTGCGCAGCAGCTCTTCCGATTTGCTTACCCGGACAAAGTTCAGGTATTCGGTAAAGCTATGCCCCGTTCCCTTTCGGAAAAGACGGCAGAAATACGCGGGATTCAGACCTAATATTCCGCTGACCGCTTCCAAAGACATATCCTGTCTGGCATAGTGCTGATTGATATATTCCAGCGCGGGAATCAGCTTCCGAACCGTCTGATCGTCAGGCAGCTCTCCGCTGCCCGACAAACAGCCATTCCTCTCCAGTATGCCAAGAATATAGTAAACCCCCGACAAAATAAAATGACCGCAGCCTCTTTCCTTTACGCGGGACTGTCTGTACGCCTCCTCAATCACATCACAGCATTTCGCATCCTCGATACGCTGTACCGGCACACTGCTTTTTCTCAGCAGGCTGTACAGATAACCGGTAGCGTTCCGCTGCGTCAGCCGCCCGTAGAGCAGCGCTTCCACCGATACCTGCAGCAAATAATACTCCCCCCCATCCTCCAGCGATCTGGTCCAATGAGGAATTCTCGAATTGATAAAAAGAATCTGCCCCCGTCCTGCCGAAGTTACCTTATCATCTATAATACAGTCCAGCCTGCCGTGCGTTACATAAAGCAGTTCGATCTCATCATGGTAGTGAACATCGCAGAGCGTTTCCACCGTTAAATCGTCCGCTTTAGAAATATTTACCGGCAGATCCGGCAGAACGCCGGAAATAATTTCATTTCGCATATTTCTCACCTCATCCTCCGCCGGCAAAGAAATCCCGCGGTAAAAGTCAAAAAAATACAATCATTCGTAAATATAAGCGTAGCAGTGTTCATTAACTTTGCAGTATAATGATTATACAGGATATAATTGAAAAAGTCAATAATCACCAAATATTTTATCTAAAGGAGATTTTATTATGGCAGAAAAAACAATCACCAGTCTTGACGCATTCAAGGAATCTCATGACGAAAAAACTATTGACACCAACAAAAAATTAAAAGTCGGCATCATCGGAACCGGCTGGATCGCAGGCTCCCATATGGCGGAATACAAAAAAATGCCTGATGTAGAGATCATTGCCGCCGCCGACCTGATCGAAGGAAAGGCCGCGCGTTTTATGAACGACTGGGGACTGCCCAATGTCCGCTGCTACCGCAGCGGTCACGAAATGCTGGAAGCGGAACCCGAACTGGACGCCGTTTCGATCTGTACCTATAACATGCAGCACGCCCCCTGTGCCATCGACGCGCTGGAGCATGGCGTAAATGTTCTGCTGGAAAAGCCCTTTACCGTAACCACAGAAGAAGCCGTTGAGGTCATGCGTGCCGAAAAGAAGAGCGGTAAAATTCTTTCCATCGGCTTCCAGCCCCGTTTCAATCCCAACATGCAGCTTTTGAAAAAAATTGTGCAGTCCGGTGAATTGGGCAAAATCTATTATGTGCAGACCGGCGGCGGCCGCCGCAGAGGGATTCCCGCTCCCTTCGGCACTACCTTCATTGAAAAAGATACCGCCGGCATCGGCGCTATGGCGGATATCGGCTGCTATTCACTGGATATGGTGCTGAACGCGCTGGGCTATCCGAAACCCCTCACCGTCACCGGTTATAAGTCCGCGTTCTTCGGCAAGGATCCCTCCTACTGGACTGCAGAAGGCAAACCCGCTCACTATGCCGAGCTGTTTGGCGTGGATGATTTCGCAGCCGGCTTTATCCGCCTGGAAGGCGATATCATGCTCGACTTCCGTATCTCATGGGCAATGAATATGGATACCTCCGGCGATACGCTGATCCTCGGTACCAAGGGCGGTCTGCGCATCCCCTCTACCGAGTGCTGGAACGGCTCTATCGGCGGTCCTATGAAAATCTACCGCACGCTGCCTGAATCCACTACCCAAGTCTGCTGGGAGGTCCCCATGCTGAACAATACCCATGAAGGAGAATTCTACCATAAGATTCGCTCCTTCCTGAATGCCATCAAGGAAAACGGCAGCGCACCTGTTCCTTCTTACGAAATTATTTACAATCAGGCAATCATTGACGGCATTGTAAAATCCTCTGAATGCGGTCATGAGATTACCGTAGAAATTCCGGAAGTATGATAATTGAGGGATAATATTATCCCCGCAAGAAATTTTCGAAAAGGTTCTTAACATCCAAAAATTTAGTGAAAAATCATATTATCTTATTTAATTCTCGCATTAAAACTTCTTTTTAGGTTCGTGACAATCTTTAGAGAAGCTTCTTGAAAAGCTTCTCTAAGCGGCTCTCCAAGGGCGCTGCTTAGGGGCGGCGCCCTTGGAGAGAAAAGCAGATTAGAAAGGAGATCAGCTATGAAGAAATTCAAGGTTGGATTGCAGCTTTATTCGGTACGGGATCAAATGGAGCAGGATTTTTTCGGCACATTGAAGGCTGTAAAAGAAGCCGGCTATGATTATGTAGAATTTGCGGGCTATTACGGGCATACGGCCAAAGAAGTCCGTTCCATGCTGGATCATTTAGGGCTTAGCTGCATTTCTGTGCATCAAGGGCCCGAGCTTTTCCTCGAAAAAGGACAGGAAGCTGTAAACTATCTCACCACTATCGGCGCAAAATACTGTGCCATTCCGTGGTATGGCATTGAACACTATCAAAACGGTCATTTTGACGCCACCACCGCCATGTTCGGACAGGTTTCCGACCTGCTGGCTGAAAGCGGCATCAAGCTCACCTATCACAACCACGATTTTGAGTTCCAAAAGTTAGACGGCGAATATATCCTTGAAAAGATTTACGCTTCCCTGCCCGGTAAAATTGAGGGCGAAGTGGATACCTGCTGGGTTCGCTACGCAGGCGTTGATCCGGCTTCCTTCCTCTTAAAATATAAGGGACAAATGAAGACCCTGCATCTTAAAGATTACGTATGCAAAGGGCACGCCTCAGGACCGGTATATGCCCTCATTGACAACAGCGGAGCTGCCCAAGGCGGCAGCAAGGAAGAAAACGGTTTCCGCTTCGTACCGTTAGGGCAGGGCGTACAGGACTTCCCCTCCATTCTTGCCGCGGCGGAAGAGGTTGGCATTGATTACGTGATTGTCGAACAAGACGAATCCAAGGATATGCCCTCTTTGGAAGCGGCTAAAGCCTCCAGAGCATACCTCGCTTCCCTCGGTCTGTAAAGCTTAATTGAAAGGATAATTGTTTATATGAAACTCGGTGTAATGAATCCTGTGCTTGCCTCTATGAAGCTGGAGGACGCACTGCATTATTTAGCTTCATTAGGCGTGCAGACCATTGAGATCGGCGCTGGCGGCTACCCGGGCGACGCGCATCTGAAGCCGGAAGAACTGATCGGTCATCCTGACCGAGCTGCCGCCTATAAACAACTGATAGCCGACAACGAGTTGGACATCTGCGCGATCTCCTGCCACGGCAATCCCCTTCACCCCCAGAAAGAGGTGGCGGAACGCTTTGACCGTCAGTTCAAAAACGCTATTTTAGCGGCGGAGGAGCTGGGAGTAGATACGGTCGTAGGCTTTGCGGGCTGCCCCGGCGACTGCGAAACCTCTATGTATCCTAACTGGGTGGTTTGCCCATGGCCGGACGATAATCTGAAAATACTCAAATGGCAATGGGATGAAAAAGTAATCCCCTATTGGCAGAAAACAGCGGAATTTGCCGCCGCTCATGGCATCCGCAAAATTGCCTTTGAGATGCACCCCTCTTTCGTAGTCTACAATCCCGAAACGCTGCTCCGTCTGAGAGCCGCCGTAGGCGATATAATCGGCGCGAATGTGGACCCTTCTCACCTGTTCTGGCAGGGAATCGATCCCGTGGAAGCGATTAAGGCGCTGAAAGGCGCTATCTATCATTTCCATGCCAAGGATACCGCCATTGACGCTGCTAATACCGCCGTCAACGGCGTGCTGGATACTAAATCCTATGGCGAGATCGAGCGCCGCGCGTGGATTTTCCGCACGGTAGGCTACGGTCACGATCAGCTCACATGGAACCGCATTATCAGTGCGCTGCGGGCTGTAGGCTATGACGGCGCAGTCAGCATTGAACACGAGGACAGTCTTATGTCCAATAAGGAAGGGCTGGAAAAAGCGGTTTCTTTCTTAAAAAATGTACTGATCCAAGAACCGGCGGGGGCAGCTTACTGGTTCTGAGCGCATGAGGCAACAACTATGGAAAAGCTTTATAAATTAGGAATCATTGGATTTGGCGGCATGGCGGGTCATCACTTTACCCAGCTTTCCAACCAAAACACCCGTGTGCGTATCAAAGGCGTATATGACATTGATCCCGCCCGGATGCAGGCAGCCGCTGAAAAGGGACTTTACCCTTATCCTTCACTGGACGCGCTGCTGTCCGATCCGGAAATTGAGATCGTATTGGTAGCGGCATATAACAATTTTCACAAGGATTTGGCCATCCAAGCGCTTCGGGCAGGCAAGCATGTTCTCTGTGAAAAGCCGGCTACCATGACTTCCGCTGAACTGGCTGAGATCATGGAAGCGGCAAAAGAAACCGGTAAAATCTTTACAGTTGACCAAAACAGACGGGTCAACAAAGACTTTGTCGCCATGAAAAACGCGGTCGAAAGCGGCGCTATCGGGAAGCCATACTACATTGAAACAAGAGTGGAAGGCTCCCGCGGTATGCCGGAGGGATGGCGCTGTCATAAGGAACAGGGCGGCGGTATGATGCTGGACTGGGGCGTACATCTGATTGACCAGATGCTCTACATGATCGATGAGCCGGTCACCAGTGTATACTGCAAAATGTACAGCATTCACTATAACGAAGTGGACGATAATTTTCATCTGCTGCTAACCTTTGAAAGCGGACTGACCGCTCAAATTGAAGTGTCCACCAACAACTTTATTCTGCATCCCCGTTGGTATGTGCTGGGCGAAGCCGGTACCCTTCAAATTGACGACTGGGCGGGCAGCGGCAGAATTGTCCGTCCGATTGCCCGTCAAAATGAATGGACCGCTGAAATCGCGCCTGACCGCTCCGGTCCCTCCAAAACGATGGCAAAGCGGGATCCGTCTACGGTGGAAACCATTGAGATCGCTCCTCCATCAGATTTGGAGGACAATCTCGATCCCACTTACTATCAGCTGGTAGACGCCATCGAAGGAGCGCCTCTGAAAATCACTCCTGAACAGGTGATGCGTGTTATGAAAGTTATGGAAGCCTCCTTCCAGTCGGCTGAAAGCGGACAGGCAATTGCTGTTCGGATATAAAATTTCTGTTAATCGAGGTTTATCATGGTAAAATTCGGTATTTCTATTTATTGTATTTCCCGCAAAATTGTAAAAGGTGAAATCACCGCCATTGAAGCATACAACAAGCTCTGCGATTACGGCGCGGAGGGCGTAGAACTGGTTCCCTTCGGCTTCAATATCGCGGAGCAGCCCGAGCTGATCGGACAGTTTCAGAAGGCAGTAGAAGAAAGAGGCGTTCCTCTTTCCAATTATTCGCTGAACGGTAACTTTCTGCTGATCACGCCTGAAGAGTTCAAAGCGGAGATCGCCCGCGCGAAGCGCCACATTGACGCCGCCGCTACGCTGAGTATTCCAACCTTCCGCATGGACAGTGCCGCGTTCCGCCGCCCTATTTCGGAAAACACCATTGAGAATTTCCAAAAGGAAGTGCCGGTAATCGTTTCCGCTTATCAGGAACTGTGCGACTATGCCGAACAGTATGGCATGACGATTCTCATGGAAAATCATGGCTTCCATGCCAACGGCGCCGACCGGGTACGTCAGATTATGAAAATGGTCGACCGTGAGAACTTCGGTCATCAGCTGGACGTAGGCAACTACACCTGTGTAGACGATATTCCCGAAATCTCTGTAAAGAAAATGATTTCTTTTGCCAAGACGGTTCACATGAAGGACTTTTATATCCGCCCCGAACACCGGAATCCGGGAGACAGCGCGCAGTTTGACTGCGAAAACAGTTGGTTCCGCTCGGTAGGCGGCTCTTATCTGCGAGGCTCAATCCTTGCGCAGGGCGATATAGACATCTGGGACGTCACCCGCACCATAAAAAACAGCGGTTATGACGGCTATATCTATCTGGAATACGAGGGCATGGAGGAGTGCGAATACGGCACTAAAGTATCCTTTGACAACATGAAGCGTATTTGGAACGAAGTATAATTCCAAAAATTATAAACACCGGTCAAAGCAAAGGCTTGCTGACCGGTGTTTTTTGAAAAGAAAACATTCAATAATGAAAATAGCGCTGAAAATCCAAGCGGCGCTTGGCAGCACGGCTCAAATCAAAGCTTTGAGCTGCCGCAAACAGGCAATACCGTTCTCCAGCGGCGGGGTTGGCAGAAGCATATTCCCACCAGCTAAGCTGTTTGTCCTATGGTGCCAACAGCATTATTCATCAAACGGCAGTGCCCCAAGCAGCCTGCCGCGGCTAATGCCTATAACGATATCGATATTTATCGGCATCCGCGAACCGCCATGGATCTAAGCGCTGAGTTTTCAACCGCCCGCTGAAGGTCGGATTGATCAAAAAACTGTAAATAATCCCCGAAGCGGCAGGCATAGCCTGTACTTCAGGGATTTTCTCGTTTCCTATATATATTTTTTTGTTTCCTTTTTAGCGTCTTCCCGCTTCATGACCTTATCGCGAAGCAAAATACCGGCAATGCCCAACAGCGCGGTCACCGCAAACAAAATAATCGTGTTCGATAACTCGCCTTCCGACAGATTGGCGCCAATAGAGGCTGACAAAATCAGCGCGGGCAGACGTCCCACCGTTGCCATCACTACGATTGACGTAGGCTTTGCTTGGGTAAATGGCGCAAAAAAGGTAATTAAATCCTTTGGGGTGCCGGGAATCAAAAAAAGCAGGAAGAGCAGACTGTCCCGTTTCACCGGATCGTGAAGAAATTTCAGCTTTTCAAACCCCTTTGAATTAACAAACAAATTTACAAACTTGATACCGAATTTATTAACGCCCCAGACGATCAGAGCGGTTCCAATGACATTGCCTATGGTTCCTATCAGCGTTCCGCCGAAGGTACCGAACATAAAGCCCAAAAGAATCGCCAGCGGACCGCCCGGAATCACCGCTAATACCATCTGCAAAATTTGCAGGAAAACCATTGCCGGATAGCGCCAAATACCAAATTTCGCCAAGTAATTTTGGGAAACCTCCAGCTGCGCCCTCAATTCTTCCCCTTCCGCGCCGGAATAGCGTTCCATTAGCGGATAGAGCCAAACCGTTCCTATAATTATCAGAACGCCTACCAAAATCAGCAGAAGCACTATTCCCGCTTTTTTCAGCCTTGCTTTTTTGTCCGTTGTCATTTTTTACATCATCCCTCCGGCAATTAACCGCAATTGACCTGCCTTTTGTTCATTATAGACAGCTAATTTTAAGTTAATATGAACAAACACCATAGGAATAATAAAAAATACAGTTTTTTAACCGCCTCAACTGCCAATTCTGCCTTACCGGTAACAAACAGCTGTTTATTCCACCGATTTCAGCGATTGCGCCATATCAATCTTTTCCAACGCGCCGTAAATAGCTAAATTGACCGCTGCCGCGAAAAGCAAGGTCAGCAAAAACGCTCCGCCGTAGCTAAGCCACTCCACCCGCACATTAAACCGAAGCATGTCAATATCAATTTCATTCATGACAAAGGCGTGCAGCCCTTTCCCGAGTAATAAGCCAATCAGAGCGCTGATCGCCGTTAAAATAAAGCTTTCTCTGAAAACGTAGGCAGCGCTTTCCATGGGATAAAAGCCAAGCACCTTAATCGTCGCGATCTCTCTGATCCGCTCTGTAATGTTAATATTGGTCAGATTAAACAGCACAATAAACGCAAGCATAGCCGCGCTGAAAATGACTACCAGCACAATATAATTTAGACTTTCCAGACTCTGATCAAGGCTCTCCATTGTATCCTGGCTAATCGTCACACGGGATATATTTTCATCCGCCGCGATAACTGCCGCCGCCATGTGAATATCGGACGCCTGCTTAAAGTTGACGAAAGCTGTAGAAAATTCGGGCGCCTGCCCCCATCCCTCCTGATAGGTTTCAACCGACAAAAAAACGTAGCTGTCAATATAGTTATCAAAAATTCCGGCAATTTTTACAGTAATTTCCCGCAGCTCGTCATTTCTCAGCGTCAGCACGTCTCCTACCGATAAACCGAATTGCTCGGACAGCTTTCGATTAATGACCGCTTCACCGGTACCGGGCAGGGACAGGGATTTCCCATTATCACACAGCCGCCAGAAATCGGCAATATCCGTCTGATCGGTCACGATCATGTTAGTATCCTTTACCCGATCGCCAAATACCATGGTAATGCTGCTTTTATGGACAAACAACGCCCCTTCCAATTGCTCCTCATAGGTTTTCAGAAATTCAACCTGTTCATTTTCAGTAGGGACCTTTAGAAATCCTATTTCGGCGTCATATATACTGATCTCGTCAAACTGCTGATCGACCACCCCCTGTATAGAATCTCGAATACCAAATCCAGTGACCAACAGAGCCGTACATCCGCCAATCCCCAACAGCATCATAAAAAACCGCTTTTTGTAGCGAAATACATTGCGCACCGATACCTTCAGAAGAAAGCTCATTCGCTTCCACAAGAAAGGGATCCGTTCCAGAAAAATCCGCTTGCCTGCTTTAGGCGCTTTAGGACGAATGGCCTCTGCGGGCATTTGGGAAAGCTCCCGTCTGCAGACCAGCCACACCGTTCCCACCGAACAGATCAGTGATACCAGCAAGGAAAGGATTGCCAACGGCCAGCTCATCACATAATCAAGCGGCGCAAAGCCGTACATAATATTGTAAGCACCCCAGATCACA
Organism: uncultured Lachnospiraceae bacterium; assembly: GCA_964569225.1. GTDB lineage: Bacteria > Bacillota > Clostridia > Oscillospirales > CAG-272 > CAKSQF01. Next base: position 9,336 of record CAZMTU010000002.1, read on the forward strand.
TGCGGAAAAATCAGCGTACCCGCGCAAAAGCCCACTGTACAACCGATTACCGCGGCGCTGCCGGCATAGAGCATGTATTTTCCCATGATTCTGCCGCCGCCATACCCAAGCGCTTTCCATACGCCGATCTGTGTCCGCTGCTCTTTCACCAATCTGGTCATGGTAGTCATGCAGACCAACGCTGCTACCAAAAAGAAAAATACCGGGAAAACCGTAGAAATTCCTTCCACAATCGAAGTATCGTTCTCAAAAGTCGCATATCCTACATTGCTTTCACCGCGGTTCAGCGTGTAAACTTCCGGCGGCTGAATCGCATCTCTGTCCGCTTCCGCCTGTTCAATCTTCCGAAGCGCGTCTGCCAGCTCCGCTTCCGTTTCGGCAAATGCTTCCTCTGCTTCTTCTTTACCGCTTTCATAAGCGTCGTATCCCGATTGCCATTCTTGCCGCTTTTCGTCAAGAAGCGCTTTCGCTTCAGAAATCTGTGCCAAAGCCGCCGTATACGCCGACTGATCCATCAAACCGGCGTCCCACACTTCCTTTAACTGCCGCTCCTGCTCCGCAAGCGCTTCCTCTTGAGCCGTAAGCGTTTCGTTAGCGGCAACCAGCTCTGCCAACGTATCCGCCAATGTCTTTTCAGTATCCTGCTTGGCGGTTTGAAAATCGGCTAACGCCTGGTTGTATTCGCTTCTAACCTCAGCGATCTGCGTATTGGCATCACTGATGAGCTTCTGATAGCGGTTTTGTGCCGCCGCATCAGCTAATGTTTTTATTTGCGGCGCGATCTCCGCAATCGCGTCATTATACGCATCGCTGTAAATCGCTCCGTCCGCGGATACAGTGAGATAAATTTCAGTATAGTAATCAGAATTAAACCCGTCTGGCGTCAGATAAAAGAAGCCTGACAGCTTTCCGTTGCCCAACGATGTAGAGCCTCTCTGAAAGCTGATATAACTAACCGAACGGACAATCCCCACTATGGTATATTCCTTAACGGCAAACAATGACTGAGTGTCTTCATCATTGACCTCCGATATGGTAACAGTCTGACCGACCGCCTCCTCAGAATACAGCTTATTATCTACTACACATTCATCTGCCGCCTGCGGCAGCCGCCCCGCTACTAAATCGGGCAGATTCACCGTATCGGTCAGCTGCATAGCTTTCAGCGCCTGATCTGAACCGTCCGCCTCAGTTACCAGCACATCGGCGGAAACCGAGCCTTCCGCGGCCCGAACCAAAGCGTCTGCTCGCAGTATTTCTACGGCTTCCTTATCCAATCCCAGTGTGGAAGCGATCATAAAATCATACATCTGATGCTCACTCAGATAACGATCTCCGGTAGAAATCATTTGCGTTTTACTGATCCGCAGACCCGAAAAAAAACCTACCCCCAGTGCAATAATCAGCAAAATCGCAAAATAGCGCCCTAAATTTTGCCGGATATCCCGAAGCAACAGCCTTAAAAACAGTGCTTTTTTCTTCATCGCGTTTCCTTCCCTTCATGATACTTGAAAAGCATTGCCTTCAAAGTCCTTACCACTCGATCTCTTCCACCGGAATCGGCTTATCATTAACGGTTTCCGAAAGAATCATCCCGCTTTTGACCCGAATAACCCGGTTCGCCATCGCGGTCAATGCCTGATTATGGGTGATAATAATAACGGTCATACCGGTAGTGCGGCTGGTATCCTGCAGCAGCTTCAAAACGCTCTTACCGGTCTGATAGTCCAGCGCGCCGGTAGGCTCATCGCAAAGCAGGAGCTTGGGATTTTTTGCAAGCGCTCGGGCAATGGCAACCCGCTGCTGTTCACCGCCCGAAAGCTGCGCCGGAAAATTCAGTTCCCGCTCCTCCAGCCCTACCCCTGTCAGCACGGTGTGGGCATCCAGCGGATCCTTGCAGATCTGCGCCGCTAATTCCACGTTTTCCAACGCGGTTAAATTTGGAATCAGATTGTAAAACTGAAATACAAACCCAATTTCATGACGGCGGTATTCGGTCAACTGCTTTTTTCCAAAAGAAGAAATATCCGTTCCGTTCAGAAATACGGAACCGGAGGTAAGCTGATCCATTCCGCCCAAAATATTAAGCAAGGTTGTTTTACCGGCGCCTGATTCTCCGACAATTACGCAAATTTCACCCTTTTCAATGGAAAAACTGGCGCTGTCAAGCGCTTTAATGGTCACATCTCCCGTTTTGTATTCCTTGCACACATTTTCAAATCTGACAAACGATTCACTTTTCATACCTATGATCATTCCTTCCCGCTATCGGATCATTTGCCCGCGTTTTGTGTGATCAACGCGCGGCAAATAATATCGCTTCGATCTCAAAGCCGTAATGTCAGCCGCAAACGACTTTTTCAGATCCTGTCCCCTTATTGTTCTTTCATTTTTCGGAAATTTCAGTCTGCATTTTTTTAACAGAAGTTTACAAAACAAAACAAATTGTTCAACAAGTTTATATTTATTAAACATAGTGTTGACTTTTTTTCGTAAATGTAGTATACTATAAATATGTTAATTAGTCAACAAACAGTTTAGAGAAGAATGAAAAATAATCAACAAAATGCAGTAATCTGTTTAGAAATTTTCAAAAAATTCATTTTTGAAGGGAGCGATCGTCATGAGTGAAAAACAGGACCGAAGGGTAAAATACACCAAAATGGTGCTGCGCGAGAGCTTAATCGCCTGTCTGCAGGAAAAACCGATCTCCCGCATCACTATCAAGGAGCTATGTGAGCGAGCTGATATCAACCGCGCCACATTCTATTCTCATTATCAGGATCAATATGACTTGTTAAAAAAGAATGAGCAAGAAGTGATCGACGAGATCAATCTGTGTTTGGACCGATATCCTTATCATGAAAGCGAAGACGCCATCTATGAAATGGTACTGGTCATTCTCACCTATGTCAAAGAAAACAGCAGCTTATGCAAGGTACTGTTCGGCAGCGAAGGCAATATTGATTTTCAGCGAAAAATTATGGATGTAGTCTACAAACGCTGTATTGTAGAGGACAAATCGGTTCTTGCCATTGATGCCTGTACTGCCGAGTATATTTACACCTATGCTACGATCGGCGTCATTGGCGTCATTCAAAAATGGCTACGGGCCGACATGGCACAGCCGGTAGAGCAAATGGCAAAGATTATTGTCCGGCTTGCCAATGGCAGCGCTCAATCTTTTATGAGACTTTAACCTGCCGACAGTGAATTAAGCCACGCTTTTGCCTGTCTGCGGCTTTTGAGCCAAACCGTCTTATCGGGAAAATCCTTTCTGATCTGCTTAAATTTTTTGCGGCGCGCTTGGGTCCGTCCCTCCCATAAAAGCCAGCGGATAAATTCCCTATCCATTTTTTCGGGACAGCCCTCCGCGACACTTCCCCGTGTCGTTCCCCGATATTTAAAATAGCGCCGCAGCGCTGAGCAAAAACAGAAAATACGTCCGAGATCCATCATGACAATGAGATCAGCCGCTTCGTAGCGTTCTTTCGAACATATGCGGGTATAGTTGCCGTCAATAATCCAGTTTTCATTTTTCAGAAACGCACGCAGATCTGCCCGCATCTCTTCATCCGCTCTTTCGACCCATCCGGGCGCAAAATGAAGCTTGTCAAGATGCAGCACAGGCAGACCGAAACGCGCGCCAAGCCGTCCTGCCAATGTGGATTTACCCGCGCCGCTGTATCCTATCACCGCTATTTTCATAAAGTCCTCCTATTTTTTAAAAGCTGAGCCTGTCCGGTTATTTCGGACAGGCTCAGTGCCATATTCGTCAATCAGCTTATATAGGTAACCTGATCCGCTTTCAGCAGCTTTTCTTCCCGTCCGTCGGGCGTCCGGCGCAGGATATACAAACCGTTAGAAATGTAAATATCCTCTCCATCCAGCGCAAAAGCCAACACGCCCTTCCGGACGGTTTCGGTCTTACCGTCCGGCCAGCGTCGGATAAGCTCCCACGAGGGCGGAATAATACCGGGATTTTTCTCATTTGCCGTCTGCTTAAGCGATTTTTCTGCATCAATCAGATTGCCTTCAATGTAGAGCTCCGCTTCCGACTTCTGCTTAGAGGCACCGCCGCCCGAACGCAGCGTTTTCCCGGTATACTTCATGGTAAAGAAATTCAAGAAACTAAAAAGCGCACCGATCAGCCGCACCGGAAGCAGCAGCAGATCCAACAGACAGCTTCCCCTTCGAACCGTTTGTGCTTTATAGGGACGGCGAATATAATAAACGCTGCCGTCCGCTCCTTCTCTCGGTTTCACATAATCATACGCGGAATCGACCGCGATCTCATCAATTTCACCGGTTTTCACATTGATCCGGTAAATTCCGGAGGGTCCCACCGCCGTATAACGTCCGCCCGATACCGCAAGCTCCATCATGGCAAGCGGCAGCGAACGGATTTGCTGTTCAGATTGCTCCGCATGATCGGTTGAAAGCCCCGCGCTGCTGTAATAGAGCAGATCTTCATCGCAAAGCGACCATGCGGGCGAAGCCTCAACGCTCTCTCCCTCGGTAATAACAGTGCAATTCCCCTTCAATCCGGCAATGCCTAAATGGCACTCTCCGCCAAACGCGGCGGTCACAGCCATTTTTCCGTGGCGAATGTCAAAATCAATATATTGGTAATGACTGTCCGCCAGCACAATGCCTTCGTCGCTGTCGGTCATAGATTTCTTGCTGTAAATACCTGCTATCTCATCAATAGAAATCGAATAGAACAGTTGACCGTCTTCGCACGCCACACAGGAAATCCGGGAAGATATCTGCTCCACTCGCGACGAAGCGTCACTGCCCGGCTCATACACACCGGTAAATTTTGCGCCCTCGCCGCTCTTTTTCCACGCCTCCCGCTGAGCGCTTGTTTTGACATGCTCAATAGCATGCGCCAGCACAGCGCTGGGAATCTCCTTTGATTTTCCGTCTGCCGCAATAAACATTTTACCTTTTGAAACGAAGAAAAGCTGCTGCTTCATGATTTGCGGTTCCTTTCAATGCTGTGCGACTCCGTCACGGCAGGCGGTGTCCGGCAGCCAAATAAATTTCATACCACTGGCTGCGGGTAAGCGTCACATCGGCCGCAGCGCAAATATCTGAAAGATGCTCAGGATTCATCGTACCGGCAATCACCTGCATATTCGCCGGATGGCGAAGGATCCACGCGGCAGCCACCGCTGTTTTGCTCAGATGATAGATTTCTCCGATTTCCGCCAGCTTCCGGTTAAGCTCAGGGAACTTTTCATTGTCCACAAAGGTACCGGCAAAAAAACCGTATTGAAAGGGCGACCAAGTCTGAATCGTCATCTGCTTAATCCGACTGTATTCCAGCAGTCCGCCGTCATGCATCACCGATTCCTCGTTTTTCATATTCACATTCATACCGGAAGTAACCATTCCCGCTTCGGGAACAGAGAACTGAAGCTGATTTGCAATCAGCGGCTGCTTTACCGCGGTTTTCAGCAGTTCGATTTGGTACAGATTATGGTTAGATACACCGAAATAGCGAACCTTTCCGCTTTGATGCAGAATCTCAAAAGCTTCCGCCACCTCTTCCGGCTCCATCAGAGTATCGGGACGGTGCAGCAGCAGGACATCCACATGATCTACGCCCAGCCGTTCAAGGCTGCCGTCTACCGCTTCCAAAATATGCGATTTTGAAAAATCGTACTGTCCGGGACGAATAGCGCACTTTGTTTGCAGCACGATCTTATCCCGGATGCCGGGGTGACGCTTCAGATAAGCGCCAAAGCACTTTTCCGAATTGCCGCCGCCGTAAATGTCCGCATGGTCAAAATAGTTAATGCCGTTTTCAAACGCGCAATCCATAATGGCGTCTACCCGCTCGTCAGACAGACCGCTCATCCGCATACAGCCAAGGGAAACCGCCGATGCGGGAACGATCCCTCCCATTTTAATTTGTTTCATAATACGCTCCATTTCTCTATCATTTTTTTATCTGTCAGTCAAATCATATAGGCTATCCCCTGTATTAGCTCCCCAGAAACAAGCTTCCGCAATACCCAATAGCCATGCACAGTCAAGGCTTTAGCAGCGTCAATTTTGTTTGGCGCTCATTTCGCAGTATAGACAGCGATAAATTCTGCGCTTGCGATCCGCCAGCTTGAAAACCTGCGGCAATTCCTGCTCACAAGAGGTGATGCAGCGGGGATTCTTGCATTTCAGCACGCCTGTAACCTGTTCAGGCAGCTCCAGCGATAAGCGCTGCGCCACATTGCCCCGTTCAATAATACTGACTGTAATACCGGGATCCAAATACCCTAACACATCAAAGTTCAGATCTATTACATCGTAAATTTTCAATACATCTTTTTTGCCCATCTTTTTGCTGGGCGCGTTGACAATTACCGCGACAGTGCAGCCCAGCTTGTCCAGCTGCAGCACATGATAAATTTCCATTGCCCGACCCGCGGTAATGTGATCCAGCACTACGCCGTTCTGAATAGGATTGACTATCATAGCATTTCACTCTCCGATCTTGATATTCAGCAACTTCAGGATCAGCGCCATCCGTATATATTTGCCGTTCAGCGCCTGTTTAAAATAGCACGCGCGGGGATCGTCGTCCACCGCGACTGAAATTTCATTGACTCTGGGCAGAGGATGAAGAATAATCAGATCCTCCTTAGCGGTAGTCAGCTTCTTCGGCGTCAGAATATAGCTGTCCCGCAGCCGGATATAATCAGCCTCATTAAAGAAGCGTTCCTGCTGCACGCGAGTCATATAAAGCACATCAAGCTGCGGCATGACCGCTTCCAGATCGGTAGTTTCCATAAATTCCACCCCCGCAGGCGTCAATACGTCCTGTATCAGGTAATCGGGCACCTTCAGTTCTGCAGGTGAGATCAGAACAAACTTGACGCCGGTATAGCGGCTCATCGCACAGAGCAGTGAATGAACAGTCCTTCCGAATTTCAAATCGCCGCACATTCCCACGGTCAGATGATCGAAGCGGCCCTTTTCCTTGTGAATGGTAAGCAGATCGGCTAAAGTCTGAGTAGGATGATTATGACCGCCGTCGCCCGCATTGATGATCGGTACGCCTGATTTCATAGCGGCTACTCGGGGCGCGCCCTCTTTGGGATGCCGCATAGCGATAATATCGGCATAACAGCTAACCATGCGTACCGTATCGGCCACGCTTTCGCCCTTAGATGCCGAAGAGCTGGAAGCCGATGAAAAGCCCAGTACATTGCCGCCCAATTCCATCATCGCCGCTTCAAAGGAAAGACGGGTGCGGGTAGACGGCTCAAAAAAGAGCGTCGCCAGTTTTTTTCTGCGGCAGGCGTCGGCATATTTATCGGGATTAGTCATGATATCCTTAGCGGTCATCACCAGTTCATCGATCTCTTCCACCGAGAGATCCATAATATCAATCAGACTTCTCATAACTGTACCTCCTTTCACTCAACCGATCCAGCTTTCATCAGAGGGATTATCGCGGAAACGGATCAGCCGCTCCTTGTCTTCCGGCTTAATGTAACCCTCATCAGCAGCCACCTTTACAGTAACATCAAAGCTTGTCAGGCTTACATTTTTTACGGAAGCGGCGGCTAACCGTTCTATGCCCTTCTTCATTCCATAGGTATAAATGGACGCAACGCCCAATACTTCGGCGCCTGCTTCCCTCAGCACCTCTACCACCTCCAGCACGCTTCCGCCGGTGGAAATCAGATCTTCCACAACTACCACCTTCTGTCCGGGAAGCAGCTTTCCTTCGATTTGGTTTTGCCTGCCGTGATCCTTATGTCCGCTGCGGACATAGCCCATAGGCAGTCCCATCATATGCGCGACGATAGCGGCATGAGCGATGCCGGCAGTGGAAGTTCCCATCAGTACTTCCGCGCCAGGATATTCGGTGCGAATAACCGCCATAAGTCCGTTTTCCACATCGGTTCGCACCTCAGGCGCAGTGAGCGTCAAACGATTGTCACAGTAAATGGGGGATTTAATGCCGCTTGCCCATGTAAAAGGTTCCTCCGGACGAAGAAATACAGCCTGAATCGAGAGCAGATCTTTGGCAATTTTTTCAGCAGTAGTCATACGTTATCTCCTTTTTTTATTAATTATAATTATATATGGGGCTTCGCCCCATACCCCAACAGCCTTCTTGAAAGAAGGCTGTGCGAAGAACTTTAATAAAATATTCCTTGCCGACATTTTTTGTTATTTACTAAAGTTTTGAAGCAAAGTGCCAGCCCAAGTAAGGTTTGCTACTTCGCCATGCCCCAACTGCCTTCTTGAAAGAAGGCTGTGCGAAGAACTTTAGTAAAATATTCCTTGCCGGCATTTTTCGTTATTTCCTAAAGTTTTTGAAGCAAAGTGCCTGCCAAAGTAAGGTTTGGTACTTCGCCAGCCTCAACTGCCTTCTTGAAAGAAGGCTGCCGGCTGTCGAAAACCTATAATTGTTTGGCAGCTTGCCAAAAGTTTTGATCGACCTTTTCTCAAAAGGTCGTGGGTTCTTAGGGCGAAGCCCTAAGTCGCCCTCCGCAGAGGGCGAAATACCCGGCCTTTCTCTTTTTGTGAGCTTTTTCTCTTGGACCTTTTTAGGCAAGAGAAAAAGCGGACAAACAAATTTGTGCTTTTTTACGAATAGCGCAATTTATTCTCGACTTTCTCTACAGACTGCACCCTTCTTGAAAGAAGGCTCTGTGATAAGCTTTAGTAAAATATCCCTTGCCGGCATATAATGCCGTTTTTCTAAAATCATAACCCAAAAACATTTTGAGAAAATTCTCTGGCAAGGAGCCGCATTCACAAAGTTTAAAGGCAAAACTATAATTTTATTTCGCCGGCAAGCATTTGCCTGACTGAAAAAGCTTTACGCCGTTTTCTTAAAAAGCGGTAAGCGGCGCTCAGCCCACAAACTCCTCAACACAGCGGCGATATGCGGCAACGGGATCGGCTGCCTGCGTGATAGGACGGCCTACCACAATGTAATCGGAACCAATCTCCTTAGCGCGGGCAGGCGTAGTCACTCGCTTCTGATCGCCCACCTCGCCGTCCGCAAAGCGAACACCGGGAGTCACAGTAAGAAAATGGCTGCCGCAACGCTCATGTACCTTGCCTGCTTCCAAAGGCGAACAAACTACCCCGTCCAGTCCGCTGGCTTCTGCATTCTTAGCATATGAAAGCACTACCTCCTCTACGGACCGGTCAATGAGCAGTTCATCAGTCATGGTCCTTTGATCGGTAGAGGTAAGCTGCGTCACCGCAATCAGCAGCGGACGGCTGCCGTCCGGGCGGGTCAAGCCCTCCAGCGCCCCCCTCATCATGGCAGAACCGCCGGCAGCATGGAGATTCGTCATGTCTACATCCAGTCCGGACAACACACTCATAGATTTTTTAACCGTGTTTGGAATATCGTGCAGCTTTAAATCAAGGAAGATTTTATGCCCTCTCGCCTTAATCTCCCGTACAATAGCCGGTCCTTCCGCATAAAAAAGTTCCATACCGATCTTCACAAAAGGTTTTTCGGCTTGAAATAAATCCAAAAAATCAAATACAGCTTTCTTCCCTGCAAAATCGCAGGCAATGATCACGTCTTTTCCCATGTTTTAACTCCTGTTGATCTATTTTTAAGCACTCCGGCAAATTCAACTCCGGTGCGCCGCGCCGATGATATCAGTCAGCGACAAAACGCGGTTCTCTGCCATCACCTGCGGCAGCTTTTCCACGATTTCCTTTCCAATGAATGGATTTACCAAGTTAGCGGCACCGATCTGCACAGCGGAAGCGCCTGCCATCATCATCTCCAGTACATCCTCGGCGGAGGATACCCCGCCCATACCGATAATCGGAAGCTTCACCGCTTCATACACCTGATATACCATACGCAAAGCCACCGGAAAGACAGCGCTGCCTGAAAAACCGCCCATTTTATTGGCAATTACCGGCTTCTGACGTTTTATATCAATGCGCATGCCCAAAAGTGTATTAATCAGCGACAGTCCGTCGGCGCCCGCCCCTTCACAAGCTTTGGCAATGGCGGTAATATCGGTTACATTGGGCGTTAATTTGATATACACCGGCTTATGAGTGACCTTTTTCACCGCCTCGGTGACAGCTGCCGCCGAAGCCGGATCAGTTCCGAAGCTCATTCCTCCGCCATGAACATTGGGACAGGAAATATTCACTTCGATCAGCCCCACAATATCCTCGGCATCCATGGCTTTACAGCATTCCACATACTCGTCAATGGAAAATCCGCTGACATTCGCAATAATTTTTTTATGATATACCTTTTTCAGCTTGGGAAATTCCTCGGAGAGCACCTTCTCAAGTCCGGGGTTTTGCAGCCCCACCGCATTGATCATCCCGGAAGGACACTCGGCAATTCTGGGCGTAGGGTTGCCGAACCGAGGATTCACAGTAGTTCCTTTACAGGAAAAGCTGCCTAAACAATTAATATCGTACAACTCCGCAAACTCATACCCATAGCCAAACGTTCCGCTTGCTGGGATCACCGGATTATCAAGCGCCCAACCGCTGAGGGTGACTTTGGTATTTACCATATGATCTCCTCCTTTATAAGCACCGGACCATCCTTGCAAATGCGCTTATTCCCGTATTTTGTCTTACAGGAACAGCCCATGCAGGCACCGAAACCGCAGCCCATCCGCTCCTCAAAGGAAAACTGTCCGCTCGTGCAGGCAGCATGATATACCGCCTTCAGCATCGGTTCGGGACCACAGGTATAAAAATAGCTATATCTTCCCACCTTAGGAATTACATCGGTCACAAAGCCTTTTTCGCCCATGCTTCCGTCCGCAGTCGCCACATAGGTTTCTGCACCTAATGCCTCAAACATCTCTTTGCCGAACACTTCCTCCGCAGTGTTGAAGCCGAGAATAGCGACGGGGCGCTTGCCCTCCAAAATCAACGCCTTTGCCAATCCGTACAGCGGCGGCACCCCTACACCGCCGCCCAACAGCAGCGGACGGTCGCCGCTGACAGTCAGATCGTAGCCATTGCCCAGTCCGGTAAGCAGGTCAAGCCTTGTCCCCGGTCGCAGCTCCGCAAGGGCAGCCGTCCCCTTGCCTACCACTTTATAAATCAAGGTCAACAGACCGTTGGTGTCGCCGTTCACGCAATCACACACCGAAATGGGGCGGCGCAGAAACATACCCGACAGAGCGATGTTCACAAACTGTCCGGGTGACGTAATAGCGGAGGTATCGCCTGTAAGGGTCATTTTCCAAACATTTTTTGCAATATTTCTATTGGATTCTACTGTAAACAGTCCTTGTTTCAAAGTTCAACCTTCCTCTCAATGAATTGACAGTGTATTATCGCTGTAGGCAATCCTGCCATCCACAACCGTCAGGCGGCATACACCGTTAAGCGTATCCCCTGCAAAAGGAGTCGCTCTGCCCATAGACAGAAATTTTTCAGGTTCCACTTTAAAGCTGCGATTTAAATCCCATACGGTAAAGCTTGCGGGCGTTCCCTCCGTCAGCGCGCTGCCGATGCCGAAACGCTTAGCGGGATTTAAAGTCAGCAAGGTCAGCAGCCTGTCCAGCGAAAGAATGCCGCTCTTCACAAGATAGGTGTAAAGCACCGGAAAGGCTGTTTCGATGCCCACGATCCCCATGGCGCTCTTTTCAAGTCCTTTAGATTTTTCCTCCGCCGAGTGAGGAGCATGGTCGGTAGCGATCATATCAATCGTCCCGTCTAAAATGCCTTCGATCAGGGCGTCCCGATCGGCCGCGGCGCGAAGCGGCGGGTTCATCTTGAAGCGTCCGTCCTCCTGCAGATCATCCTCACACAGCGTAAGATAGTGAGGAGCCGTTTCGCAGGTGACGTCAACGCCGTCCGCCTTTGCCTGACGGATAAGCGCCACGCTTTCCTTGGACGAAATATGGCAGACATGATACCCGCAGCCGGTTTCGGCGGCCAGCTTTAAATCCCGTTCGATCTGCCGCCATTCTGACTCGGAACAAATTCCCCGATGCCCGCGGGAAGCAGCATAGCGTCCGTCATGAATATAGCCGCCCCGAAGCAGCTCGTTCACCTCGCAGTGCGCCACGATCAGCTTATTCAGCTTCGCGGCCTTCCGCATAGCGGCACGCATCATTTCTTCTTCCTGCACGCCCCGTCCGTCATCTGAAAAAGCCACCACATAAGGCGCCATCGCTTCCATATCGGAAAGCACCTGCCCTTGTTCCCCTACTGTAATGGCGCCGTAAGGATGCACCCGAATGCAGGCGTCCCGTCTGATCAGATCAGTCTGCGCTTTCAAATGCGCCAATGAATCAGGCACAGGATTCAGATTCGGCATGGTGCATACATCGCCGTACCCGCCGTGCGCCGCTGCCCTGCTGCCGGAAGCGATCGTTTCTTTATATGAAAATCCCGGCTCTCGCAAATGTACATGTACATCAATGAAAGTCGGGAAAATATACAGACCGGATAAATCAAAAGAAAAGGGGGATACTCCCGCCGGCGCTTGATCAAAAAAATGAAGCGTTCCGTCGCTTAGCTGCATATCAGCAGAAATCCACTTGCCGTCTTGAAACAGGGCGGCGTTTTTCAGAAGGGCGTTCATCATATCAAATCTCCATCTCTATGCAATGAAAAGCCGCATTCCACAAATGCTTGCGTGATGCGTCTTTTGGTTTCTATCTGCTTGGTCAAAACTAACCGCTTTATTGCTTTTCAGTATAACACAAAGCGCTTTCTTTGTCAAGGAAGAAAGCGCCGAAATTTACGGGAAAAAGTCAATTTTCGCCGGCAGTTTATACAGAAGCCTGTTTGCGCCGCGCCTTTTGGGCAAACGCTTCAGCTTCCACTATAAACCGTTCGTGTATGCCCTCTCCGATCAGCCCCGCTTCATCAAAGACCTTTACGGAAAATACCAACCGCCGGCGGTCGACCTCAGTCAATTCGCTTTCACAGCGCACCCGCATTCCTACCGGCGTTGCCGACAGATGGCGAAGACTCAGGCTGATCCCGACCGTCGTCCGGCCCTGTTCAAGCGCGGGCGCTACACTGTCAAGACAGGTCTTCTCCATCAGCGCCGCCATTGCGGGTGTTGCGTAAACCGGCAAGCTGCCGCTGCCAACAGCCCGCGCCGTGCGTGCCTCTGTGACCGTTTCACTTTGACTGCCCTTTATTCCAAGCTCCATCATAAACATCATTCGCTCCTTATATTTATTTGTAAAGCGCTTCCTTATATTCATCCACCAGTTCCATGAATCGCTTATCCAGTTCAGAAAAGCGATAGCCCTTCCGGTAGATCAGCACATCCCGGTAGATCCGTTCATTAGCGGAACATTTTTTCTGAATCAGCCCGTACCGCCCCCGCAGCTCTTCTGAAATAGAGGAAACCCACATGAAGGTTTTAGGCACTTTGGACAGCAGTTCAAACTGGCTTGCCCGTTCATATACATAGATGCGGCGGGTAATATATTCAGAGGTTTCCGCCTTGATAGCGTCGGTAAAAGGAAGCGACGGAACATAATGGTCCGGATTGCCGATTTCGGTATAATCCGTCAGATCCGCATTGACTATATCCGCTTTATCCGCAAGCGGATCATTCGCTGAAATAAGCAAATAACAGGAATATTCGGCAATCAGCTCCGCTAAAATGTCTTTTTCATGGAGCATCGCCTTGAAATAAGGCTCAAAGCTTTTTTGATAGCGAATAACGCCCAACCGGTAATCGGCTTGAAGAATATTGTTAATAGCGCGAAGAGAATTGGTTTCCTTGTAATAAATTTCTGCCGGTTTGCCGCCGTCCAGTTCCGCCGCGAAACGGGTGAACGCATCGCATAAATAACTGGCTCTCGGAACTGATATTGAAAATTTCAGCTGTCCGCCGCCGCCGGTCTTATACATACTTTCCACTTCTTCGATCTGCGCGACAATTCGCTTGGCATGCTGAAGAAATTCTTCTCCCTGAGGCGTTGGCGTCATCCCTTTAGAGGTACGCTTAAAAATGGTGATCCCTAAAGAATTTTCCAGATCCCTGATCGCTCTGGATAAATTGGGCTGTCCCATAAACAAATTTTCCGCCGCCTTGTTTATCGAACGGGTGCGCTCCACTTCGATGGCATATTTCAGATGCAGGATGTTCATATATTGGCTCCTTTAATCGGTATCAAGGTTTTTGCCGTCTTTGGAAAGGAAAAATCCCCGCCGAAAGCGTCCGGATAAATCGGTTCAGATAACCGATCGCCGTTAAATATTCGGCAATGGGCATAAATATCCAATTTGCTTATTTTTAAATATTATAATACAAATCTGTTTGTTTTTCAATATGCCGATTGCTTTTTTTTGCTTTTTTTGCTATAATCAAGTAAGCAAAGCGCGGAAGAAAGCGGAAATCTGACTTCAGCCGACGAATTTAACTTTTATATTGAACAGACACGCATTTGCTGCGCAAGGGTAAAAAAGTCAGCGCCGTATGGCGGAAAGGTATGGTCATAAATATGCTGAAAAATGAGCTTTTGAAGCTTCTGGAAGAAAATCGGGGAAAAGACCTGTCCGGCCAGCAGATCGCCGAACGCTTTAGAGTATCCCGTTCCGCCGTTTGGAAGGCGATCAATGCGCTGAAGGACGATGGCTATGTCATTGATTCGGCACCTAATCGCGGCTACCGTCTGTCCGAACAGAGCGATCTGCTTTCACCGGAGGGCATTGGGGCTTTTTTGACCCATCCGCTGAAGGTGATTACCTTTTCCTCTGTTGATTCCACCAACAGCGAAGCCAAACGTCAAATCAGCGCCGGTCTGACCGATCCGCTGCTGTTGGCTGCCGAATGCCAAACCGCCGGAAAGGGGCGAATGGGGCGATCCTTTTATTCTCCCTCCTCCACCGGTCTTTATATGAGCTTAGTGCTTCACCCCGATACCCCTGCCTCTGAGTGGATCAGTATCACCAGTGCTGCCGCCGTAGCCGTTTGTCTTGCCATTGAGGCCCTGTCCGGACTTTCCCCCACCATTAAGTGGGTAAATGATATTTATTTGGGCGACCGAAAAATCTGCGGCATTCTCACCGAAGCCATCACCGATATGGAAAACGGTCATATGAAAAGCGTGATCATCGGCATCGGCATTAATTTGTCTACCCATGATTTCCCGACAGAGATCAGTGCCCGCGCGGCATCGCTTTATTTTAAGGAAGAAAAACCTCCCTTTTCCCGCAATCAGCTTGCCGCGGCTATCTGCGACCATCTGCTCAATCTTGCGGATGAACTGGCTGCCGGCAGTTGGCTGCCCTTATACCGCAGCCGTTCCTACCTCAGCGGAAAAACGGTAAACTTTTGGGAGAACGGCATCGAACACCGCGGAACTGTCATCGACATCGATCATCGCGGCGGACTGATCATTGATGATGAAACGGGCAGCCGACATACGCTCTCTACCGGCGAAGTGACCGTCAGACCTGTCGGAAATGATTTATAAAAAATTCACAAACTTAAAAAAAACAACTATAAAGCATTGCAATCTCCATTGCAATATATTATAATTGTAATTAAGGAAGAAAAAACGATTCCATTATCATTCTTAAACCGTTTTTCTCAGTTTAAAGCAATAATGCCCAAACCGCTTTGGGCAGGAAAGGTATTACATATGGATATTATTTTACAAAACTCATGGTTACAAGCCGCGCTTGCCTTATTGCCCGCTCTGCTGGTAACTGTCATTTTTCTGTTTGTACGAAAAATGGCTAAACTCTCCTATATTCTGCTGACCGTATCAGTGCTGGCATCCTTCGCATTTTGCACCGGAACAGGCATCAGCCAAGTGATACAGAGTGATTCAGAGGACAATGCTTCGAACAGTCAGATCGTTTCGCTGCCAAAGAAAAGTGATCTGGAAACCGCCGTTTACGCTTTCCTTCGGGCGGAAGATGCCGAGAGCGCCTCAGCATTGGTTACAGAATATGCCGACGCATACGGCTACGACGATACGTGCTCTCTGATGACTGCCCGCATTGCCGTTTACAACCAGCACTATACCGCCGCGCTTGGCATATATGAAAAACTGTACGGCACAAATCTGCCGGAAGAAGCAGCCGCCATTCAAAAGATCGTCGCTTATCTCCGTTCCGATTATGTACTTGCTGACGAGCTGAGTGAATCCGGGATAGATATGCCTGCCCTTCCCGCCGACGAATCAGAAATATCGGTTCTGACCTCAGGCGGCGCCAAAGCGCTCATTGAACGGATACTGGCGGATCAAAAGGCAGGAGACGATCTGAAGGAAGGTGCCGAATGGGTCATTCAAGTCAATAAGCTGTACAGCAGCTATGCCGCGACCGGTCAGAAGGACGAAGCCGCGCTTGCCACGCTGACAAACGCGCTAACGGGACTTTCCGAACGTAAACTGCTGAATAAGCTCTCTGTATACAGGATCGCCCGTTTAAAGCTAAATTTATTGAACGGCGATTTTGACAGCGCGATCCGTCAGATGGACGACTATACTACCTGTGCGGAATATATGATCGCGTTAGACCTGTATTTGAATGGAAGAGTGGAAAAACGCCTGCTTACCAAAGCCTTTGATTTGAAAGAGGCAGACGGCATCAACGAATTGATCCGGCAGCTACAACTCATTCGGGAGGAAGGCGAGGATAAACTGGAAAACGATGAGCTGGTTATACTGGATCAGCAGATCGAAAAGCTGAAAACCTACAAATCCGATGAAGCGCTCTATTATCTGGAGGGTGTTCTGACAAGTGAGGCAGAGGATCGGCGCAATTACAAATCCGCTTCCAAAATATACCTTTCTTTGGCAAAGCTGTCTGATGAAAGCGGAAATGCCATTAACCGAAACCAGTACTTCTCAGACGCGCTGCTGACTTCTCCCAGCTCAGATGACAGCAGCTATGCCGACGCCATGAACCAGCTTGCAGGTACTATCGCCGGCATTGACGGCAGTGAATCGGTAAAGGATATTCCCCAATACGCTGAACAGGCCATCCAGAACAGCTACTATCTGAAAGGCGTAGGCGAAATTATCCGCAACCCTGAAAAAGAGCAGGAGCAGGTACAGGCAATGCAAGATTACACCGTCAAAGCCAGCGCCGCAGTCACAATCAACGGCATTGATACAGACGAATTTAATAAATTAGTGGTAAAAGTACAGCTTTCCGATGAATTTCTCTCCGAACGGGAACTGATCAATTTGGTACGTCTGAATGACTGCAACTATGAGATCACCGAATACACCATTGAAAAGATTGATTATGAAAAAGCGAATATTATTCTTTGCTGTGACAATTCCGGCAGTATGTCAGGCAGCATCAGCAGCCTGAAAAATGCCGTATCCAAGTTTATCGCTTCCTCCAATGAAAAGGAAACCTTAGGCTTCTATACCTTTGACAGCGCCATTTTGCAATCGCTTCCGCTGGGAAGCGCTGCGCCGGAAAGTCTGCAAAACGCCGTTTCCAGCATGGGCGCCTTTGGCGGAACCAATATTTTTGACACTCTGCAGCAGATTCTGGCGGCAGCACCTACCGCCGACGATACCAATCAGGTCATTATCCTGATGACCGATGGTCAGGACGGTAAGAATCATTCCGCTGATGAAATCACGTCCATGATTGGCAGCACCGCGTTGCGGAAAGGTTATATTGTTTATGTACTTGGCATGGGCTCCAACATTGACACCGGTTACCTCACCTCCATCGCGGAAGCCACCGGCGGACAGTTTATCTATTCCCCCTCAGACAGCGAACTGGACTCGCTCTATACCTTTATCCACGGCGCACTGAAAAATCAGTATAAGATTACCTTCTTCACCAAAGACACGCTCACTACCGTCGATCGGAAACTGACCGTATCCTTGGACGGCAAAAATGTCAGCGATACCCGGTACTATTCGCTGAACGAGGAAGACGCCGGCAGCGCTTATCTTCCTTTCGACTGCGATGTAGCGGTTTACGGTCTGCGCACCAGACTTATCTACAAGCAAAAGAATGTCACCGACATTGACATCACCGGCAAAGGCTTCACAGCCGGCGATTCCATGTACATTCAACTGTTGGGCGATCGGAATTACGCTTTGAGAGCCACTTATATCAACGAAACCACCTTCCGGATCTCAGTTCCTGCCGATATTGCGGTAGGCTGCTATGACATGGAAGTATACCTGAACAACCGTCGGGCCATTTTTCTGAACGAACTGACCGTTGTAGACGGTGAAGCCGTAGAAGTGAAATTCGGCGGCTATTCCTTCACCGCTTATCAAATCGACGAATATGACGGCTATATCAATCTGTCAGGCTATGTTACCATGAATGATTGGCTGCATTTTGTAGGAGATATTACACTGAAGGGCAGTGTAGAGGATGCTCAGATGACACTGGTCGATTACGTTGGCAGTTACATTGATTACACCGATTCCGCGGCGGCTACCGGCTATGCTAAATTTCTAAAGGAAAGCGGTATTCCTCAGTTTCTGCTGCCTATGGGAGAAGTAACCATTTACAATGCCGCGGCGTCCGCATCCGATTACCCTACCGCGCCTAAAACCATTCCCAATCTGCAGCTAATGAACCTGTGCAACTACTACTATCCCATTTTACGGCTTTATCCCGATCGGATTACACTGGAAATCGACAAGGGCGACACCAAGCTGCCCTTTCAGGAGCTTCTCCTTTCCCAGACTTCCAAGAGCTCAGCTTCTCCCTTCTCCTTCAGCTTTAACTGTGTCGGAACCTTAAGCAGTCAGAATATTTCCATCAAGTGCAATATCAAAGCACAGGTACCGGATGGCGATTCCACAATGTTAGTTAAGCTGCTGGACACCAAAGCGACCATTAAAAAGACGGTTGCGCAGCTTGATTTTAATACACTGACTAACGAATTCGGTTTTGAATTCAATGTCAAGATCCCCGGACTGGTAATTGATACTTATCTGGGTCTTGGCATGCAGTGGAAGGGTATAGCGCTTAACGGCGTACAGTTTCACTGCGATCGGGATGTAACCAAGACCATCTGCGGGATTCCGATTACCTTCAGCGACTTTATGCTGGGCTTCACCGGTATGGCGGAAACGCTGCCCGATCCCACCTATGAAGAGGTCAGCGCGCTGGCACTTACCGGATCTATGCAGATCGATGCCTGCAAGGTATCGGCAGTGGTTCCCAAGCTGAAAAATTATGTAGGCGATGCCAGTCTGCTTTCCATTCCCGATGCCCAATTTAAGCTGCGCTTCAATCATTTTCTGCTGGAAGCGTCCGCAAGCTTAGAGCTTTTAAACTGCGTGACCATTGCTCAAGCTGAAATCAAATTGGGAAATTTTGAATATTCCAACGCATTGCTTGGGCTGAGCAATGCAGAAACGGACGGCGTGTATATGTCTATGACAGCCGGCTTCCAGTGGGATAAACACAATTTAAAGGTTCAGCTTACCGGTCAAGGAGAAGGTACCATCAACAGCCGATTCGTAGGCGTCACCTATAAGGGCACTGCCGCTATGGAACTGAACTGGTGGATCTTTGAAAAATCCGCCTATTCCGACGGTCAGGCACTGGTCGGCTTCTATAAGGATCATTCCGATAATATTCAATTTACCATCCGCACATCGCAGGTCACAAACGGCAAGCGAAAAGGCGCTATCTTCTATATCACATCCACCGGTAAAATGGATTACGATCTGAATTATAAATACTGAGAGGTGAAACAGCAAAAATGAAGCATTCCATTATTCAAAAAGCAGGCGTCTGCCTTCTGGCATTTCTCTGTATAACAATCTCCCTCTCGCTTTACCTCTCGCTTCCCTTGCGGGCTGCCGAAACCGCCCAACCCGTTTCCGAAAAAATGGTTACGCTGGAAGCTTCGCAGGATATTACGCTGACTATTTGGTTTGATACAGAACTGCCCGGCGTCACCTTTACAGCGCCGGACGGCAGTCAGCTCCCTCTTTCGGAAAGCACCGCCGGCATCAACCTGCTGGTAGATGAAAAATGGGCGCTGGTTCAGATCCCCTCTGCCGCCGCGGGCGACTGGTACATTCAAATCGATCCCCGTTCCAACAGCGAGGTCAGTTATCAGCTCATGGGCATGACTGAAAACCTCTGGATCCAATATATTACCGCTGATCCTCAAGCCTCCGGCAGAGTAAATGTCGCCTTTATGGCTGAACTGGGTGAAGAACGCACTTCCTACCGATACGAGCTATGCCTATCTGCCGATTACGAGCAGGCGGGCGAGGTCACGCTTCGGGAAGGCAGCGCCATTACCGGCACGGAAGAAAGCCTTACCCTTGATCTGACCGATTACGCTTCTTATGAGGGATACGTACTGGTACTGTACGTTTATAAATCTACCGATGAAGTCGAATTATTCGACAGTCTTAGCAGTGAGCCGTTTAACTATGTCAACCCTAACAGCTTGCAAGCGCCTGCCGGCATTGATGTGCAGGTCAATCTCAGCAATCGCGTTCTTACTGCCGACTGGTCGGCATATACCCACTATCGCTATGACAGCTACTTTGTTTCCATCTCTGCTCCGGGACTGGAGGAACCGATTTATTACAGTGCTTTTGAAAGTGATGAAACCATGTTCACACAATATTTAGAAGCACAGTACAATCAACTTACACTCACCTTCTACGGACGTCAGGATAACAGGCTGTCTGAGCCGGTTATCCGGGAGATTCAATTAGACGATAAACCGATTATCACCATTTTGACCCCATCCCCCACCGCCAGCAGTCAGGCTCAGATTCAAATGAAGCTGCCCGATCAAACGGTAATGAGCATAGCGGTAGGTGAAACTGAGTATCAGTTCACCTCTGACGGCAATGAAAACACTGTGGCAGTGGACCTGGTCAACGGAAACAACACGCTGACTGCTTCCGCTATTGTAAACGATGTAGAATACTACCTCTCCGAAGACATTTATAAAGACGGATTTCCTCCGGTCCTCGCCTTCTTCGAGCCATATGACGGGCAAAAGTTCACTGACGCCTCTCTCAAAATCGTGGGAAATGTCAGCGATGCCGTTTCTCTTTACCTTGGAGATCAGGAGATCGCACTTGATGAATACGGCAACTTTACCGCTGAAATTGAGCTTGCCGTCGGTGAAAATGAACTAACTTTTGTAGCGGAGGACAACGCGGGGAACCGTACCACCCGCACCCTCTATCTCTACGGCGATGAAACCATCACTGCAGCCGGAAAGCTTGCTACCTTCACCCAAAATTATCTGCCATTGATTATTGCGGGCGCTGTCAGCCTCGCCGTTATCATTTTGTCAATTGTCCTACTGATTCGGAAAAAGAAACTTAAGGGCTTCTCCTTCGCTTCACTGATCGTTTTCTTTTCCCTGACCACCGCCGGAACTTTAGCAATGCTTATCTGGCAGATCATCCACCGAGTACAGCTTGAAAACACCGCCCATTCTATGGCATTCTCCGAACTGGTCAGCCGCTCTTTGGAGGAAGCCTACGCGCTGCTTACCGATCTGGAAACCGCCCCCGACAGAATTTGGCTGTGGGTATGGCTGACAGCAGGTTCAGCAGGGCTGCTGATACTGACCATTCTGATCCGTCTGATCGTGAAGAAAATTCAGGCGCGTAAGGCAAAACCTCAGTCACCTACCCCTCCCAAAGCACCAAAAGCGCCCAAAGCGCCTAAAACACCCAAACCACCGAAAGTATCGAAAGTATCGAAAGTCTCCGTAAATTCACAGCCAATTTCTCCCGCACCGCCCCCCGAGCAGACTGCTCCGCAGGATCCGACTGTTCCGAAAGCAAAAGTAAGCAATTCCGCTGAAACGCCCGCAGCTTCCACACAATCTTCCCAAACAGATGCAGGGAAAACGCAAGATATGCTTACAGAATCAGCCGGCGCAGCCAATATAGACGCGACCGCAAAATCAAATAAACCGATCGAATCAGGCGCTTCAAATGATATAGTTCCGCCTGTCGATCCGCCCACCGAGCTGTAACTGTATACAAATGAAATGCCGCCGCAATGACTGCCAATCAATTGCGGCGGTAATTTTTTGAGTATATGAAAAAAGCATAGGGCGAAAAAAGACGCCGCCGAATGTCCTATCCTTGAAGTTCTGCCGATCATTATCCTCGTTTCCCTTTCGCAGACCTGCAAAATCCGGAGCTTTGACTGAATTTAATAAATAAAAAATAGCTGAAAAGGGTTGACATGTTATTATTTTTATAATATTATCAATATAGTAATATCAGAAAAAAGGAAAATCATGATGGCATTGGAACAAAGAATTTCTATCAAACTTATAGGGTTAAAGATTATAAAGGACAGTCTGCAGCGATCGCCTTTGCCGCGCTCACAATTCGAAGCGAAGCGGAAAAAAACTGCCGTCTGGATCCCAAAAGCAGCCTGTCGCTGCTGCTAATCAGACGGGGAGATTATCCTGAACGCACGGGCATTACCGGGTGAATTTCTGCGGTCAGACGAAACGATCGAACAATGCGCTTACCGTGAAATCATTGAAGAAACAGGGGTAACGCCCGCAACGCTTATGCCGATAGGGGCAGCTAAGTAAAACGCAATCCAAGAGGAAGAATTATTTCCAACGCCTTTGTATCTGTCATTAGTGAAGAAGCTGTAAAAACAACCGGCGGAGATGACGATGCGGACACGATGTGGTTTAACGTTTCCTTTGATCAAGCGGAGAATGGACTGTACCGCCTGCTGAAAACCATGGATTTACCGAAAATGAGCACGAAAAAGCCCCAAAGCCGGTAAAATCCAAAGAAAGCGAAGGAATCTGTAAATCTACTGGCTCAAAGGTTTAACCCGTCCGCACCGAATAGGGTCTGACTCTGCACAAATAATTTTAGGAGGAAATATGAAACATTTTTTGATCGTAATAGATATGCAAAAGGATTTTATAGACGGCGCGTTAGGCTCAGCAGAGGCTATAGCCATTGTAGAAAATGCCGCAAAGAAGATTAAAGCCTTTGATGGAACCATTTTCGTCACACAGGACACTCACTTTGAGAATTATCTGGAAACCGCCGAAGGAAAAAAGCTGCCTGTCCCGCACTGCATCAAGGGAACGGACGGCTGGCAGCTAAACGATCGGATCGCAAAAGTACTGGCGGATAAATCCTATACCGCCGTGGAAAAAAACACCTTCGGTTCAGTGGAACTGCCCAAGCTCATCGGTGAAAAAGCCATGGAAGAACCCTTTGAAGCGGAACTGATCGGTCTGTGTACCGATATCTGCGTGATTTCCAATGCACTGCTCCTAAAAGCGCATTATCCGGAAATGGAGATTTCAGTAGACGCCGCCTGCCGTGCCGGCGTCAGCCCTGCCACTCATCAAGCGGCGCTGACTGCCATGCAATGCTGTCAGATTAGCGTAAAAGGATTATAATTCGCCGACTTATTTTCTCCAAGCTTTCGGCAAACTTCAATAAAGCAGGCTCCTCGCCGCCAAAGCGGCGGAGAGCCTGCTTTATTTTCTAACTCAAGCTTTTTCGGCTTTTGGTCGCGCCGATCAGCAGCGCTTCCAATGCTTTTGGAGCGGATACAATATGCTTCGCACCGCGGCTTTGCAGAAACGTCCGATCCCGAAATCCCCAATCCACAGCGATTTCATCTATACAAGCGTTTTGGGCAGTTTCGATATCGACATCTGAATCCCCGATATAAACCGCGTCGTCCCTCGCTACTCCAAGCTGCCGAAGCACTTCGTTTACCGAATCAGGCGCTGGCTTCTTCCGGATGCCATCCCGATCCCCGACTGCCGCGTCAAACAGTCCGTCAAAATACCGCGTACAAAGGGACTGCACCGCAAAATCCGCTTTATTGGAAACCACTGCTGTTTTGCAGCCCGCGTTTCTGAGTTGGCAGAGCAATTCCAAAATTCCGCTGTACGGACGGGTTTTATCCGCGCAATGCAGTTTATAATACGCTTTAAATGTTTCATACACCCGTTTGACCGAATCGCTATCGGCTCCCTGCGGTACACCCCGCTCTACCAGCTTTTGAATTCCGTTTCCTACAAACTGCCGTACTTCTTCTATCCTCCGCGTTGGAAAACCGGCAGTTTCCAACGTGAAATTCAAACTATCGGTTAAATCCTCCAGTGTATTCAGGATCGTACCGTCCATATCAAATATCACAAGCTTATATCTCATATGCAACTCCCTTTTTTTATTTTCAATTCCTATATATTGTAGCATGTTCATCTATGGGGGTCAAGCCTGCGTCAGATAAATTTGGAAAATTCTATTTTTAAAGATCTATTGTTTATTCTGAGTTCACAAACCGGTGCTACAATATGGCATATTTTTATAGGGGAGAATAAAATGCTGAGCCTTACCAATATTGTAAAAGAGTACCGAACAGGCGATACGGTCGTAGCTGCCCTGAAAGGGGTTTCCATTGATTTTCGTGAGCATGAATTCGTATCTATTTTGGGGCATTCCGGCTGCGGAAAAACCACACTGCTGAATATCATCGGAGGACTGGACCAATATACAACCGGCGATCTTGTGATCAACGGAAAATCCACAAAGGAATTCAAAGACGCGGACTGGGACGCCTATCGGAATCACTCGATCGGCTTTGTCTTTCAGTCCTACAATCTGATTCCTCACCAAACTGTGCTGGCCAATGTAGAGCTGGCGCTGACGCTTTCAGGCGTATCCAAGGCGGAGCGCCGTCAGCGGGCAATTGACGCCTTGACCAAAGTCGGGCTTGCCGATCAAATTCATAAAAAGCCCAACCAAATGTCCGGCGGTCAGATGCAGCGGGTTGCCATCGCGCGGGCGCTGGTAAACAACCCTGATATCCTGCTGGCGGATGAACCTACCGGCGCGCTGGACTCCGCCACCTCCGTTCAGATCATGGATATCCTGAAAGAGATTTCCAAAGACAAGCTGATCATCATGGTCACTCACAATCCGGAGCTGGCAGAGCTTTATTCTTCTCGGATCGTGCGGCTTCAGGACGGACTGATTGTAAGCGATTCGCGGCCTTACACACCGAATCAGGAATCAACGTCCTCCGTTTCCTTATCCGCCGCAGAAACCGCCAATCAGAAAAGGTCGGATCAAAAGAAAAAAACGAAGCGGGTCAAAAACAAATCCATGTCCTATTTCACCGCTCTCTCGCTGTCAATGAATAATCTAATGACCAAAAAGGGCAGGACCTTTCTTACCTCCTTCGCGGGTTCTATCGGCATAATCGGAATCGCACTGATTCTTTCGCTTTCTAACGGCATTGATCTCTATATTCAGCGGGTTCAGGAAGATACGCTTTCCTCCTATCCGCTTTCGATCCAGCAAACAAGCGTAGATATGACTTCCATGATGACCTCCATGATGGGACTGTCTACGAACGCGGGCAATCATGAAAACGACGCCGTATATACCAATGCTATCGTGTATGAAATGATGAAAACCATGATGGATGAGATCAAAATCAATGATCTGGCATCCTTCAAAACATTTATTGAAAGCGGCGACAGCAATATCAAAGACTATCTTTCCGCTATTCAATACACCTACGGTATCCCGCTGTATGTCTATGCTTCCGATCCAGAGGAAATGCTGCTGGTAAATCCCTCTCAGGTGCTGGCAGACGCCTTTCAGGCAGCCCACATGACCGCAATGGTTGCTATGGCAAATTTCAATATTTGGTCGGAAATGCTGGATAATACTGATTTGATTCATTCGCAATATGATCTGCTACAAGGAAAATGGCCGGAAAAGTATGATGAGATCGTGCTGGTCGTGGATGAAAACAATGAAGTTTCCGATTTGACGCTTTATTCGCTGGGATTAAAGGACCCGGACGAACTAAATCAGATGATTCTTTCCGCTCAGAAGGGTGAAGCCTTCGACAACACCTCTGAAGTCTATTCCTACGACGATATTTTGAACCTGACCTTCAGGGCGGTATTGCCTACCGATCAGTACGTCCAACAGGCCGACGGAAGCTGGCTGTATCAGGGCGACAACCTCTCTTTTATGAAAAATCTCATCTCCAATGGCTTGGAACTGAAGGTTGTCGGTATTCTGCGCCCCAGCGAAAATGCCGTTTCCACCAGCATTTCAGGCAATATCGGTTATCTTTCCTCTCTCACCGAGGAAATGATCCGCCGTGCAGAGTCCAGCGCCATCGTTCAGCAGCTAAAATCCAATCCAGATATTGATGTAACCAACGGATTGGAATTCAACTACGGTCAGTATGATCATCTGGACGAAGCACAAAAGGCAGCTTATTTTGATCAGTATGTCGCCGGATTAGACGATGCCAAGAAGGCTGAACTGATGCTGGCAATGCTCTCTACCATGTCCGGGGAGGCGCTTTCCAAGCTGGTGGACGAACGGACAGCCTCTATGACGCGGGAAGAAATGCTGCAAAAAATTAATGAAAATCTCACCATAGACTCACTGGTACGGCAGATTCAACTGAAAATGATCAAGCTGTCTGTAGCGCAAATGATTGCCGCCAACCCCGAATATGCTGAATATTTTGCTGATATGAGCGATGACGACCTGCTTGCCATGGCAGAAGAACAAGCAGGCGCGGCCAGTCCGGAGGAACAAGCGGCACAGCTTCAGCAATTTCTTGCCGCGTCAGACGATCAGACATTATTGGAGCTGGTCAAGCTGATCTACGCCGAACAGATTGCCACCGATTATGAAAACACCGTACTGGCAGAATACGCCGCTATGAGTGAAGCAGCGCTTGCGGTGCAATTTGATATGGAATATGCCGAAAAAACGCCGCAAGACAAGGTGCAGCTCTATGATGCATATATGCCGGTACAGGTATCTGAAAACACCTATGAGGAAGTACTGGCGGCACTGGGTTCCGCCGACCTTTCCTCTCCTGTTTCCATCAACCTTTACCCTAAGGATTTCGCAGCCAAAGAAGCCATTGAAGAAATCATTTCCGAATATAACGAGGGAAAAGAAGAAAGCCAGCAAATTTCTTATACCGACTACGTAGGCTTGCTGATGTCCTCCGTTTCAACTATCGTAAGCTTTGTTTCATATGCCCTCATTGCCTTCGTCTCCATTTCACTGGTAGTTTCATCCATCATGATCGGCATTATCACTTATATTTCCGTGTTGGAACGGACCAAGGAAATCGGTATCCTCCGTGCCATCGGCGCTTCCAAGCGAGATATATCCCGTGTATTCAACGCCGAAACGCTGATCGTAGGATTAGTTGCCGGTGTGCTGGGCATCTTGGTCAGCCTGCTGTTCTGTCTTCCTATCAATTTGATCATCAGCGCGCTTGCCGATGTAAACAATATTGCCTCTATGCCGTGGCTCGGCGCTGTAATTCTTATCGCGCTCAGCGTGGTATTGACCACTATTGCCGGTCTGATCCCTTCAAGGCTTGCCGCGAAGAAGGATCCCGTTGTGGCGCTGCGCAGCGAATAAAGCGATTAACCATCCGTCTAAATCAAACGCCCCGACGCAAATTGCGTCGGGGCGTTTGATGTATCACGCGCATTACAGCTTCAAATATTTGCTCAGACGATTGGTCAGCAGGCAGGCTACTACAATTTTCAGGAGATCGGGCAGCAAAAAAGGAATCACGCAAAGAGAAAGCGCCTTTCCCACTGTAATAGCGCCGGTATTTTGCGTATACAGCAAAATATACCAGACCGTACCAAAAAGGTAGCAAACCGCTGTCCCGCCTATCATGCCTACCGCAAGCGCCCAAATTTTACGGCCGAAAAAGTGAATCATCACACCTGTAACCAACGCAATGAAAATAAATCCAATAATATATCCTCCAGTAGTGCCAAGCAGCACTCCAATTCCGCCTCTTCCGCCGCTGAATACCGGCAGTCCGATGGCGCCAAGCGCTATGTAAAGAAGAACAGAAATACTTCCCCACTTCAGTCCTAACATCCCGACCGCAATGTAAACAGCAAGCGTTTGCAGCGTAATTGGGATCGGTCCTATGGGAAATTGGGGAATCAGCGCGCATACCACAATCAGCGCGGTAAAAAGCGCGGTACAGACCATTGCGTAAACTGTTTTGTTTCTTTTCATTTTCAATGTAAACCTTTCTTTATTGATTGGTTTACATTATAGCAAATCTATCCTCTATTGTCAACCGTTTTAATAAAATTAGTCGACATTTTTTTTAGATTCTAACCACAAAAGATATTTTTTACGTTCAATGCCGCAGGAAAAACCGCCTAATTCACCGTTTGTTCGAACTACCCTGTGGCAAGGAATCAGAATCAGAAGAGGATTGGCTCCTACCGCTTTTCCCACCGCTCTGCAAGCCGCCGGCATTCCAATGGCATGGGCAATTTCACTATAACTGACCGTTTTACCGTATGGAATGGTTTGAAGCGCTTTCCATACCCGCTGCTGAAACAATGTTCCCCTGGGCGAAAGCGGCAGATCAAATATGGGACGACAGCCGGCAAAATACTCGGTCAACGCCTGCTTTGCCCGCTCGATCAATGGGCAGCCGCATACTTCTTCAGTTAGCGGCGATTGATCTGTAAACATTACCGAAGTCAGCGCGCCTGCCTCCGCTTCAATCCGTAGATTTCCCAGCGGAGTAGCGCAATATCCGTAACTCATTTTACTACCGTTCCTCCCCATTCTACCGCGGTAAAGCCCTTCCGCGCAATTTCCTCGGCTGCGGGCGGCACCGGTTCGGCTATTTCTACCGGCGCGTCCACCGGTATCAGCGTCATAAACAGGCGTATCAGTTTGTCGGGAGCGGGATTGATGTAATAAACAGCAGCGGCAAGATAATTCGGATCGTTGAAGATGACAAGCTGATAGGCATTTGCTTCCATTATAGGCAGCCAATATTCGGCAAACTCCGCTGCTTCGGCTTCGTTCAGCCCCCATTTAGGCAGCATATCGGCAAGAAAGGCGGACGCTTCGCCCCCTGCCACACAGTAACCTACTGAACGGTCGGGATGATACGCCAAGGATGCTTCCCAAAAAAGATACGGATAGCTTTTCCCGTCAGCCGCAAACAGTGTGCCATCTGGGTCAGCATCCACAAGCCATCCGTCATTGTAAAGCGGCTCAGTCACAAGAAATTCACCGTTCAGATCCAATCTGACCGATATTTCAGAGGACAATTCAGGATAAAGGTAGAGTACCGGCTTATATACAGTTGTTTGATCGTCCATGTTCGGCTCACAGCCGGTAAAGAGCAGACCGGAGGTCAGCAAAGCAAAACAAAGCGCCAGCGAAAGCAAACAGCGTAAAAATTTGCGGGACAATTTGCGAAGCAACGTATTTTTCATAGAGGTTCTTCCTTTCCGTTAAGCTTATTTACTTGATTTTTATAAAAAGAGAGCCTTGCGCAGTCATTTAGACGCAAGGCTCTTCCATTTTACAGCTCAGCGACTACTTCGATCTCTGCCAGTACATTCTTGGGCAGCGTTTTCACCGCCACACAGGAGCGGGCGGGCTTGGAAGTGAAATACTTGCCGTATACAGCGTTGAACGCGGCAAAATCGTTCATATCCGCAAGAAAGCAGACGGTTTTTACTGCCTTATCCATAGAAGTACCCGCAGCTTCCAATACAGCGGTCAAATTCCTGCAAATCTGTTCGGTCTGTCCTTCAATAGTCGTTTCCTCTACTGCGCCGGAAGCGGGGTTGATAGCAATCTGACCGGAAGTAAATACCAGCCCGCCGGTCTTTATTGCCTGAGAGTAAGGCCCGATGGCGTCGGGCGCTGATTCAGTGTATACTTTTTCCATCTTTCTATCTCCTTATTAGATGTTTTAAAGTTCAATTTTACTCGATATCGCCTAAAAAATTCATAATTAACTGTCCGAATTCCCGTATATTCAAATGTGTTTTCAGTAATTTTCAGTAAATTCGGTTTAACGCGCCGTTGACATAAAATTTTCACCAATTTTTCTCATCGCTGAGCTTATACCCGGCATCTGCCAATGCCTCAGTAATCTGGCGGATATGCTCAAAGTTTTTAGTTTCCAGCAGCAAATGCAGGAAACAGCCGGTAATCTCCGACGCATCGCTGGCTCGCTCATGATGCACCGAGATTACATTTCCGCCGTTTTCGGCAATGATTTTGGACACAGCCGCAAGCTGTCCGGGTTTATCGGACAGTTCAATGCAAAGATTGCAGGAACGGCCGGATTTTAAAAGTCCCCGTTTAATTACACGGGAAAGAATGGTTACATCAATATTGCCGCCCGAAATCACACAAACTACCTTTTTCCCTTCCACCGGAATCTTATGGAACATAACGGCGGCCACCGGTGCGGCGCCTGCCCCTTCGGCAATCATCTTGTGCTTTTCGATCAGCGACAGGATAGCGGAAGAAATTTCATCCTCCGTAACCGTCACGATCCCATCCAAAAGCTTCGAGCAATATTCAAAGGTATGCTCGCCCGGTTCTTTGACCGCGATCCCATCTGCAACCGTTTTCACCGATTCCAGACGGGTAATTTTCCCGTTAGCAATAGACATCGCCATACTGGGTGCGCCTGCTGCCTGAACCCCATACACTTTAATATTGGGATTCAGTGCTTTCGCGGCAAATGCGATTCCGGAGCACAGCCCGCCGCCGCCTACCGCCGCCACAATAACGTCCGCGTTCGGCAGTTCATCCAAAATCTCCACACCGATAGTCGCTTGACCGGCAATCACATTTTCATCGTCAAAAGGGTGAACAAAGGTATAATGACGCGCTGCCTGCAATTCCAGTGCCTTGTTATAGGCGTCGTCATATACGCCGGGCACCATGCAGACCTCCGCACCGTAGCCCTTGGTCGCCTCCACCTTTAAAATAGGCGCTCCCTCAGGCAGACAGATCAGCGATTTGATCCCATATTTGGTAGCGGCCAGCGCCACGCCCTGCGCATGATTGCCTGCGGAGCACGCGATCACCCCTCTGGCTTTTTCCTCATCTGAAAGCTGAGAAATTTTGTAAGCTGCCCCTCTGACCTTAAAGGAACCGGTCATCTGAAGATTTTCCGGCTTCAGATAAAGCTGACACTCATTTCCCATCAGGGGGGAGGGCACTAATTCGGTATGACGGACCACATCCTTCAGTACAAAGGCAGCATGATAAACCTTATCAAGCGTTAACAATACAGACACTTCCTTTTGTCAGCCGTTCGCTTTTCCGGTAAGCTCCGGCAACGCGGCGGCAAATTCCATGAATTCACGAAAGGTTCCGTGACTGAGTGTATTATAGCACGCTCCGTCCGGATTTTCAAGATAATCGGTAATTAAATATACCGAAAAACCAAGTTTTTTTGCCGCCATATCCTCTTGCAGATTGTTTCCGATCATCATGCAATGCTCAGGTGTTTCCCCTATTTTTTCGAGAATTTCCTGAAAATACCGCAGATTCGGTTTACAATAGCTGCTGTTTTCATAGGATGTTATCCGGCAAAAATCCTCCGGCTTCAGTCCGGACCAGCCAAGTCTTGTATGTACCGCCGTCATGGGAAACATCGGATTGGTCGCCAGCACCAGCCGATAGCCTTTAGCCTTAAGCTGCGCGATCAGCTCGGCGGAGGGAAAGCGCTCCCCCATCACCTCCCGCACCTCATCAAACTCATTTCGATAGAAATCGTTCAGTTCAGCATCCAGCTTCTCCCTGACATCACTGCCCAGCAGCTTTGCGGCCGTTTCCCAAAACACCTCGCAATTAGACCTTTCCCCGTTATTCGCTATCATGGCGTAGGTCCCCTTCCAAAGCGCATCCGAAAAAGCGTCAGGCGCATAGCCGTATTCCGCCGCTTTCCTACAGATCGCTTTCATATACCGCCTCACAAACAGGGTCTGATCCAGCGGACAAAGGGTTCCGTCCAGATCAAAAAACAGGGTTTTTATCATTTTTTACTCCACTAATTTTTTAGTTTCACTCAGAATCGCTTACAAGCTTGGCGCTGACCGGCGTTTGATCGATGCTTCGGGCAAAATACTGAATAATGTCGCTCCGCCGCACAATACCGATAAAGCTGCCGCTGTCATCCACTACCGGAACAAAATTCTGTCCCGCCGCGCATTGCAGCAGTTCCTCCATGGAAGTCGTCACCGGCATTGCCTTCACGCGATCCGACTTCATAATATCCTTTATCTTCGCTTCGTGAAGCGCCGCCGTCCGCAATTCCCGATCCGCGAGATACCACAGAAAATCCCCTTCGCTGACCGCGCCTAAATATTTGCCCTCTCTGGACAAAACCGGAAGCGCGGTAAACCCGCTCTCCCGCAGACATGTCAGTCCGCGGCGCAGGGAAAAATCTTCATACACATAATCCACCATGCTTTTAGGCTGCAGAAAAAAAGCTACATTCAATTTGGTTCACCTCATAATTATTATAACGGATAGTCATGAACAGAAGATAAACGAAATTTTCCGCCG
Organism: uncultured Lachnospiraceae bacterium; assembly: GCA_964569225.1. Taxonomy (GTDB): domain Bacteria; phylum Bacillota; class Clostridia; order Oscillospirales; family CAG-272; genus CAKSQF01. The sequence continues at coordinate 41,657 of CAZMTU010000002.1, forward strand.
ATGTAACAATTTGTCAGGATATTTTACGGTTTCGCCAGTGTCAGATCTGCCTCTAACTGCTTCCTGATGTTTTCGGGCAGCCGCTCCGCCAATGCTTCCCATAGACCCTCCCGATCACGGAGCTTCACCAAGCGTTCCCCCACCGGATCGGTGATCAGCTTCTTCTTTTCAGCCAGCGTAAGCTTCACCGCAGAAAAACAGAAGGTTCCGCTGTTCTTTTTGGCGGGATTGCCCGCTATATAACAAGCATCCGTAATGGCGTCCCACTTCAGCAGCCAGGAGGATGAAAGCGGGCTCTCGTAGCAGATTCCGTCATTGGTCAAAAGAAATTTGCCCAGCCAATCCAGATTGCGCTGCCACAACCAAATCAATTCCACAATCAAGGCGATCCCGATCAGCGGCAGGAACCAGACCGCATTCTGCCTGTGCCAAATACCGCCGATCCCTACCAGCACCAGCGCCAGCAGCGAGATCCCCGCCGCTGCCGCGGACTGAACCAGCATAGCCGGCTGCAATCTGCCATGCGGAAGGCTGTATCCATCAGAAGGCAGCGTCATAGGCTGCCCTATCGGTACAGGCATGCCGAATACCGGATTTCCGTCCTGCCAATTTACTTTTTGCATTCGCAGGCTTCGTCCGCCCCATCCGCTGCCGGAAATCTCATTGGCGTGATAGACCATATAATCCTCCGAGCCGTCGGGTGAGGTCGTGAAGGAGCAATGCCCCGGTCCGTAAGCGCCTTCCGCTTTCGAAAAGACCGGCAGTTCTGATTTGACCCACGAGGCAGGATTCATAGGATCGCGATCGGTCAGCGTCAGCATCCCTAAACAGTAATCATCGCACCAACTTCCTGACGCGCTATATATCAGATACGTACCGCCGTTCCGCTGAAGAATCGCCGGTCCTTCATTGATGGTGGGTAATCCGTTATTGCTGCCCCTCTTCTCCCATTCAAATTCAGGACTGCTGAGGCATACCCGTTCACTGTCGATTTCAGTTGGACTGCTCATATGCGCAATGTACAGCTTCTGCGTTTCATTAACCTCGCCTTCCCACCCGGACCAGATAAAATAGCATTCTCCGTCAAGCTGTAAAACCGTCCCGTCAATCGCCCATTTGTCGCTGGCGTCGCTGATTTTCCCCAGCAGCTCATAAGAACCGGCAGGATCATCGGTTGTGGCGCCTAAACAATACATTCGGTGATGATCGTTATTTCCGTCATCCGCTGCTACATAAATATACCAGCGGTTTCCGATTTTATGCAGTTCAGGCGCCCAGTATTCCTCAGACCAAGGTCCTTCTTCAGGCGCTTTGTATACCGCCGCCTCTTTTTCTTTTTTTATTTCATGAAGCTTTGCGGCGCGGGTAACCGCTACTCCCCGTCCAATGCTGTAACAGTAAAGGTAATCCTTCCCATCACGGGTAACAAAGGGATCGTCCCCTCTTGGATTTACCGGATTCACAAAGGTTTTCATCACGCTTATAACCGTGCCTTTCCGCAAATGGGCAGCGGCAAAGCCGTTGCCTTTTTGCCTGAATATATTTTAGTATAACATAATATTCTCTTTTTTTCAACCTTTTTTCTGTAAATGATTGACCGATCGCCCTTTTGCGTGCTATAATAGCCGCATATAGTTCCCGCGAACACAGACGGCGGC
>CAZMTU010000002.1:43414-70853 GCA_964569225.1 uncultured Lachnospiraceae bacterium
TATTTTGAAAATCGGCTCAATGCCTTCAGCCATTGTTTTTCATCGCGGACGCGATGAAAAAACGCGCGATTTTCCTTAGCTTCGGCTTCAGGCTGCAGCAGCCGCATATAGTTCCCGCGAACACAGACAGCGGCTATTTTGAAAATCGGCTCAATGCCTTCAGCCATTGTTTTTCATCGCGGACGCGATATAATAGTTTACCAAAATACAAGGAGCTTCAACACATTTTATGAAAAAAAGGCTGTCTATGCTGCTGACACTGAGCTGCTTATTCTCTCTGACCGACTGCAATCCATCGATGGAACAAAGTACGCCTGTTTCTGCCCCCTCTTCCATTTGCTCAAACAACCGTACTCCGCCCGATTCATTCAAGCTCGGCTCTCCCGACCGATTTTAACAGTCCGGAACGGTCAGCTCACCGATCAGGCAGGGAATCAGATCTTCTCACCGGCATTAATTTAGGCGATTGGCTGAGCGGAACAACGGAACGTGTATGTAGCGCTCGATCTGCACGGTGCTCCCGGTGGACAGTCTACCGACCGTTCCCGCGGTGTGATCGGTCAAAACATGTACACCGATGAAACAAATCCCGCGGTCGCCCGAATCCAACGCGGAGCGCTACAAGGACTGCCAGACGCAGCCGCCTACGATCTTCTCAATGAACCTATGAACAACAGCACCGACTATCCAACCGGCTGGACGGCTGGCAGCTCGCAGACCATCGAATGCATGACTGCCTTTTACAATCGAATCATTAAAGCGATCCGCCAAATCGACTCCCGGCATGTGATCACTGTAGAAGGCATTGGGTCGATCGACTGTCTCCCCGATCCTGCCGACTACGGCTGAAAAAAATGATGTATCAGCTCCACCTTTATGACAGCTCCGCCGATAGGATCGATTACCGGATTAACGAACAACGGCACAGAAACAGTACGGTGCAGCTGTTTACATCGGTGAGTATAACAACGGCGACGAAAATCAGGTTTACGCATACCGTCAATATCGGAAATATGGTATTTCCCGTACCGCGTGGACCTATAAGTCTGCCAAAAGCAATTTAGGCAGCTGGTCGCTGTATGTCAAAGACCTCCCTGCAGCGGATCTGCAAAACGACAGCTTTGAAACCATTCTTCAAAAGTGGGGAACCGTACTGGAAACCGACGCCGGCGCTTGGCAGCACAACAGCACCCTTGCCGGCCGGATGAAGCGCCGGAACTGAACCTATCTCTAACGCTGATTTTTTTACAGAAAGGAACTTTCATATGATCTATTTAAGAAATCCCATTAACACCGGTTGGTATGCCGACCCTGAGGCGCGTTTTTACGAAGGCGAATATTGGATTTACGCCACCCGCTCCCGTCCCTACCGTGAACAGTTAAATCTGGACGCCTTTCATTCGGCGGATGGCAGGCACTGGACCAAAGCGGAATCCATTATTGACATGAGCGGTTTTCCTCATGTGTGGCAGGCGGTTTGGGCACCCACTATTATTGAAAAGAACGGTAAATACTATTTAATTTTCGCCACTAACGACATTCAGAATAGCGATCAGGAAGGCGGTCTGGAAATCGCTGTTGCCGATCATCCGCAGGGGCCCTTTAAGGCTATGCTGCCCGACCGGCTGGTAGGAAGGTTCTACCATAAGGCCCAGCCTATCGACGCTCACCTGTTTAAAGACGACGACGGCACTGTTTACCTCTACTACGGCGGTTGGGGACACTGCAATATGGCGATTATGAACGACGCCATGAACGGTTTTGTGCCCTTTGAAGACGGCGAGATATTTCATGAAATTACACCGCCCGACTATGTGGAAGGCCCCTGTATGCTGAAAAAAGACGGCGGATATTATTTCATGTGGTCAGTAGGCGGCTGGGGCAACGATTCTTACGGCGTCTGCTACGGCAGAGCGGACTCACCCTTCGGACCTTTTCCTAAGGAAGCGCAAATCCTGAAAACCGATTACGCGGTCGCAAAGGGACCCGGTCATCACGGCTTTTTGCAGGACGCCGCAGAGCCGGACAAATGGTACATCGTCTACCATCGCCGCCCGCTTTCTGAAACTGACTGCAACTCCCGTCAGGTCTGCATTGACGAGATGCGCTTTACCGATGACGGACACATCCTGCCAGTGAAAATGACTCCATCCAATTAAGCGAGTTCGACCATAAAAATCCCGCCCAGCGGCGTTTAAAAGACCCGCCAGGCGGCAATTTTTATATAATGATACTGAAATCTCCTTTTTATTCAATCAATTCTTCGGTTTCAGGCAGCACGACCGTAAAGGTACAGCCGCAGTTAGGCGCGGAACGCACCGAAAGGGCGGCGCCGCATAAAACGGCAGCCCGGTACGCAATGGCCAGCCCCAATCCGTTGCCCTCCATTTTGTGAGACGTGTCCCCCTGATAGAACTTGTCGAAAATATGCAGCGCCGTTTCCTTATCCATCCCAGGTCCCTCATCAATGACTTCCACAATGATCTGCCCGCTTCTGCGGTAGAGATTCACCTTGACTTCGCTTCCGTCCGGGGAAAATTTAATGGCATTGGACAGTAAATTCCGCCAGATATGAGCCATCAGCTCAGAACAGCCCACATAACGGATTTCCTCCAGCTCAGGCGAAAAACTGATATTTTTCCTCTCCCATGCCTTTTCCAGCATCAGAATTTCATGACGTATCTGCTCGTCCAGATAAAAAGACTGTTTATCGGTCACGATAGTCTGATTTTCCAGCTTAGACAGCAGCAGCACATTAGAGGACATGCCTGCCAGTCTATCGGATTCGGCAATAATAATATCGGCATATTCCCTTCGCTGTTCTTCGGTCAGCTCATCGTTGTATAGCTGCCGGGCAAAGCCGCGGATAGATACAATGGGCGTTTTAAACTCGTGAGAAAAATTATTAATGAAGTCCTTCCGGAAAAGCTCAATGCCTTCCAGATCCTTCGCCATCATATTGAAGCTGTGTATCAGTTCCGCCAGTTCCCCCTGTCCGCCCTGTTCAGGGATCCGCACTGAAAAATCGCCCGCTGAGATTTTTTTAGTAGCGGCAATCAACTGATTCAACGGTCGGAACATGCGTTTGGAAGCAAAAATAGAAATCAGCGCCCCCATCACAAAGCAAATGATGATAGACACATGTACAATGAGTAAAGGGGTCAACCCCCGAACCGGCGCAAACCGAAAAAGCCACCCCAACATCAGCAGCGTTCCCGAAAACAATCCGGATGCCGCCATGATCAGCACTACAAAAGCGATCAGCATGAACCGGAGCGTCCGTATCTGCCTGCGCATCACATTCAGTCTGCCGTTCTCAGCCTTTTTCCCCTCGTCCCTTGCTTCTTTCTGTTCTTTCTTAACTTTATTCATGATTTTTACAGGCGTTATTTAGAATAAACCGCCTTGTAACCCAATCCTCTCATGGTAATAATCTGAAAATCCTCGCTGTCCCTGAATTTGTCCCGCAGACGGTTGATATGCACATCTACCGTCCGTTCATCGCTGGAGGAATCCATATCCCAGATCTCATCCATCAGCTGCCGTCGGGTGAAAATTTTGTTGGGATAAGAAAGCAGCTTGAAAAGCAGCAAAAATTCCTTCTGCGGCAGTTCATACCGCTGATTTTCCACCGTCACCGTATAGCTGTTATAATCTAACGTAGTTTTCCCAACGGTCAGCTTTTTTTCGCTGGCGATCCGGGAACGGCGAAGCAGCGCCGCGATGCGCAGCAGCATTTCTTCCTCATCCACCGGCTTAGTCATATAATCATCGGTCCCGATAATGAATCCCCGCTTGATGTCGGATGAGGTTTCTCTGGCAGTCACCATCAAGATAGGCAGATCACTGCCTCCGTCCCGCAGTTCCTTGGTAAATTCATATCCGTCCATACGCGGCATCATCACATCCAGTACGATCAGATCCACATGCTTGTTATCCATTATGTGAAGTGCGTCCAAACCGTCCTTGGCGGTGAGCACCGAATAGCCATTCTGCTCCAGCACTGTCTGCATCAGCTTTCTTGCGTGAGGATCGTCTTCCACTACTAAAATATGAAACATTTTCATCCCTCCTGTCAGTAGTATACACCCTGAATATAAACTGGCTGTAAACTATCCCATATACCTGAAAAAATTGCGTTTATTTTATATTGAGTTCATAAATTAAAGCTAAAATATGGAAACATAAAAAAGCTGCGGCTTTCAATTTAAAGTGATAGGCAGCTGCCAAGTGAGCCGCATAAAACATTACTGCGTAACGGAAAGGTATGGTTATCAATATGCAACGATTTTTAGAAAAAATAGCCCGTTTTTTCTATGGGCGGTACGGAATCGACTCTCTCTACACCGCGCTGCTGGTTCTGACCTTTATCCTGATCATTGTAAGCGCTTTTATTAAACAGTGGTGGCTGAATCTGATCATTCTATTGCTGATCGGCTGGGCATTTTTCCGTTCATTTTCCAAAAATATTCCCGCCCGAAAAAAAGAGAACGATCTATGGCTGAAGATATGGAAAAAAGTCACCTTCGGTAAAGGTCCGGTTCGGCAATATCCCAACAGCTATAACAGTTACGGCGGCTATAACGGCGGTTACGGCGGTTATAACGCTCCTCCGCCTAAACAGAAGAAAAAGAAACTGAAAACCGATAAGGATCATGTGTTCCGCATTTGTCCCGAATGCAAAGCAAATATTCGCCTGCCTAAGAAAAAGGGCAAGCATACGGTCGTTTGTCCCCGCTGCAAATGCCGTTTTGATGTAAAGATATGACCGCTTCCCAAAGAACGCTGACGCATTTGAAAACGTACCGAAAACGAGCCTTTTTGTGTCTGACCGTTCTTTTGCTGATCGCTCTGGTCATATGGATCAGTTGGGGCAATACCGCCTTGGCTGTCACGAATTATCAAATTGAAAGCGCGCGCCTCCCCGTCTCTTTTGACGGATTCACGATCGTACAAATCTCTGACCTGCACAATGCATCCTTTGGAAAGAACAACGAAAAGCTGCTTAAGCTGATCGAAGCGCAAGCCCCTGATTTAATCGTGCTGACCGGCGACCTGATCGATGCTTCTCATACCGAGCTCCAGATCGCGGAAAGCTTTATCGAAGCCGCGCTGGATATTGCGCCCATTTATTTGATTACCGGCAACCACGAAGCGGCGCTGGATAACTGGAACGCCGTTAAAGACCGTTGGTCGGGCGCCGGCGCGATCATTTTAGAAGATACCTCCGTCACCCTTACGCGCTCTGACGGAAGTCTTGTCCTCACCGGCTTGCAGGACCCCGCTTTTTTGACCGGCGAACAATCAGCTGACCTATCCCAAAGTATTCAAAGTACGCTAAATAGTCTGGCGCCTCAAGAAACCGCCTTTCATTTGCTGCTTGCGCACCGTCCTGAACTGTTTGACGTCTACGCAGTCTGTCCGGTAGATCTGATACTGTCCGGTCATGCCCATGGCGGACAATTCCGACTTCCTTTCATTGGCGGACTATATGCCCCCGGACAGGGACTGTTTCCCCAATATGCATCGGGACTGTTCACGCAAAACGAAACCGCCATGATCGTAAGCCGGGGGCTTGGCAACAGTGTTATTCCTTTTCGCCTGAATAACCGACCTGAGGTAGTCGTCGTCACTCTGCAAAGCGCTCACAGCGCATAAGCATATTATAATAGCCGCAGTTAGTTTAAGCACAGACTGCGGCTATTGTTTTATCGGACGAGATCTGCTTCACAAAGCGATCCCGTCCGATATTTTGTCTATCAGGGCAGTGCGCTCAGCAGTTTTTCCAATGAATCGATCCGAAGACAGCCTGCCGCTCCGACACTGCTTTCATGATGTATCCAGATCGCGTTCATTCCCGCACGCAATGCGCCGCCGATATCGGAACGCAGACTGTCCCCGATCATCAGGCATTCTTCCGGCGAGCACCCCAATTTATCGGTCATCCCAGTAAAAAAATCTAACGAAGGCTTCACACAGCCCATTTCTTCCGAGATAAATCGGTTCGCTATTTTCACAGGCAGCCGGTCAATTCGCGCATTCTGAATAGCCGAAAGCCCGTTGGTAGCAACTGCCAATATGTACCGTCCGTCAAGCCCATACAGCAGCGATTCCGCGCCTTCGCAAAGAGGCGTCTGATCCGCCAAATAGTCAACAAATTTTTCGCAAAGCACATCTACCGAATCGGCAAGGGGGAAGGTCTGCTTTAATACGTCAAAGAATACTCGCAAATACTGCCGATAAAGCCGATGAAAATTCATCGCCACCTCCGGACGGTCGGTTTCAGACAAGCACATCCGATCCCATTCCGCCCACGAGGCTTCCCACACCGCGGCAATGGCTTCATCCGTAATCGGAAGTCTGTTTTCATTCCAAATCCGCTGAATGACTGCCCGTTCGGACGCCTGATAGGAGAGCAGCGTATCATCCAGATCAAAAATAACCGCTTTTGTCTGACGAAACGCGGTTCTGATAGCCGCATATACTTCCGCGTCAGATAAAACTGCCGCCTTATTCACTTTTTTCATCAGAAAAACAGATAAACGCCCCAAACTGCCAGCAGCAACCCTAACGGCAGCAGAACGCAGATGTACAGCTTCATAGCGCTCAGATACGCGCCCAGCAAAAAGGAGGTCGGCTCATCCTTTTTATAAACGAGCTCTACCTGATAGCCCGTTGAATAGCGCTGCGCGGCGGGCAGTTCAGACACGCCTTGTATTTTTTTGCCCTTCACTTCATATTCCGCAACCGGCGCCCAGCCGCCCGGCAGCTTTTTGTCAGCGTCCCGCTTCTCGTTATCCACAATTCGCCCGACGGTACGCACCCCGTCCCGACGGATCTTAATATATTTAATCAAAAAGTTGAATCCGTACAATGCCAGAAGCAATCCGGCGATCAACAGAATAAATTTCATCATTTTATTTTAACCCCTCCACACCGCCCTAAAACGGTTAGTATCGTACTGTAACACAGCTATAAATCCTTTGAAAGCAAAAGGGGCAGGCGGTCCTGTCCCTTTTGCTTCATTGTCCGATCAATTATTTTCATCAATGCGGGTATAGAGAATCGGTACCTCTCCCAGCTGGAAGACAGCGGGTAATTCTACAGGCGCCCAACTCAGCTTTTCCATCCCCAATACACCCGCCAGCTTTTCGCAGCCCTGCGGTATTACCGGCGCAAAAAGATTTGCCATATTCGCCATAAGATAAAGACAGGTAGCGGTAGTATTGCCAAAATCGGTCAGGTCCTCCGCCTTCGCCTGAATCCACGGCTTCTGATCGTCGTAATACTTGTTAGCATACTGGATCAGCGCCACCATTTCTTCTGCGGCTGAACGCAGCTCGGCGTTGTCGATCAGCTCACCGATCGACCGGTACAGTCCCTCCACATGCGCCTTTACTTCGGGATTAACGGTTCCGGCAGGCACCAAACCGCCAAATTTTTTCTTAAGGAAGGAAAGGTTGCGGTTTACAAAATTCCCGAATCCGCCTGCCAAAAACTTATTATAGGTGGTAATCATTTCAGATACCGAAAAGTTCACATCCCGACGCTCCGGATTGTACAGAATGGTATAAAAACGGACGCAATCCGCAGGATACCGCTCCGCCAGTTCGTGTACAGAAATCAGGTTTCCCTTGGATTTGGACATTTTTTCATCATTCATGTTTACATATTCAGAGGAAACAATATGAGTCGGCAGACAAATATCGGGATCCATTGCCATAAGCAGCGCAGGAAAAATCACCGTATGGAAAGGAATATTATCCTTTCCGTGTACATAATAATTGTTCAGACCGCCGTCATCCTTCATATAGGCGTCAAAGTCGATGCCCCGCTGCTCGGCAACCCATCTGCCGGTAGTCATATAGCCAAGTACCGCCTCAAACCAGACATAGATCCGTTTGGATTCATAGCCCGAGATGGGCACCTCGATCCCCCAGTCCAAATCCCGGGTAGCAGCCCGGTCGGGCAAGCCCTGCAAAAGATATTTTTTGGTTTCATTCACCGCGTTCAGCCGCCAGTGCGGCGCCATCTTAGCCGCAAATGCCTCAATAGGCTTTTGAAATTTGGACAGTGAAAACATCAGATGCTTATTCATTCGGGTAGCGGTAGGCGTATGACAGGTCCGGCATCGCTTATCCTTCAGTTCCTTGGAATCAAAGGAAGCGTTGCAGAATTCACACTGATCGCCCCGGGTTTCCTTCCCGCATACAGGACACTTTCCCTCGATTTCCCGGTCGGATACAAAATGACCGCATACCTCGCAGTAATCCTGTTCCTCGGTGGTTTCATAAAGATACCCGTTATTTTGAATTTTGCGAAAAATAGCCTGAACGCCCTGCTTGTGGTAATCGGTAAAGGTAGCGGTATAGCGGTCATATGAGAAAAGCAGCGCTTCAAAATCCCGGGTAAACTCCTCATGATAGTGTTCCGCGATAGAAGCAGGCGTTACATTTTCCCTTTTTGCCCGCTCTGTGATAGGTGTTCCATGAGAGTCAGTACCTGAAACGTAAATCACATCATAGCCTGCCAACCGTCCGTAACGTGCCAGCACATCACCCGGCAGCAGCGCAGCTAAATGGCCCACATGAAGCGAATTGTTGGCATACGGCCACGCGCCGCCTATAAAATATCTTTTTTTCAAAGCTGAATCATTCCTTCCGTCAAACGACTGCCCGATCATTCGGGTTATTTTTCATCCATAAATGACTGTAATTTTCCATGCTTTTCCCCGCCGCCCGCGGCAGAGGAAGCGTCAATACAATATATAGGTTAGTATAACACAAAAAAAGGGAAAAAGCAAGTTTTTTCCGAAATTTTGCAGCCATCCGCATAGCAATTGCTTTTCATACATAAAAATAAACCATAAACGGCATCGCATGGCGCCGCATATAACATGCCGACGCCTTTTGCGCCGGGAAAGGATAACCGATATGGCAAAACTCAAGGTATTTATACGAAACGTGTTCCTACTGACGCTTACCTCTCTGTTGATGAGAACGGTAAGCGTTTCCTTCAATTTATATCTGACTGAACGGTTAGGAAGCGACGGAATGGGGTTGTTTTCACTGGTTATGTCGGTATTCAATTTAGCAGTGACCGTCGCTACCTCCGCAGTCACGTTAGCCGCCACCCGATTGGTATCTGAAGCCATGGGAGAATCAGGCGGCAGAGAAAGTCCCAAAGTGCTGGCCGCCATGAAAGTCTGCATCCGGTACGCGCTGTTTTTCGGTACGCTTGCCTGTGTCGGTCTGTTCTTGCTCTCGATTCCCATCGGCAAGTTTATTTTGTCAGATGTCCGCACCATTCCTTCCCTGCGTTTACTGGCGCTCTCCCTTCCTTTTTTGGCGCTGACCTCCGCGCTATCCGGTTATTTCACCGCCGTGAGGCGGGTCAGTAAGAACGCGCTGACCCAAATACTGGAACAGGCGCTTCGCATCGGCGGAACAGTGGCATTGCTTACTTATTTTACCAGCGGCGGCTTGGAAAAAGCCTGCTTATGGGTCGTTGCCGGTTCGGTACTGGGCAATTCCTTTTCCTTTCTATACTGTCTGCTCCTCTATCTCGCCGATCTTCACCGCCATCATCGAAAGGAAAAAGCAACTGAAGCCCTGCTGGCGCCAATGCAGAAAAAGCTGCTGTCTATTGCCCTTCCGGTGGCGCTTTCCTCTTATCTGCGCTCCGGGTTGGTGACGCTGGAGCATCTGCTCATTCCGTGGGGACTGAAAAAACAGGGGGATTCCCGCACGCAAGCCCTTTCTACCTACGGTCTGATGCAGGGAATGGCGCTGCCGATCGTCATGTTTCCCTATGCTTTTCTATCTCCCTTCTGTTCTCTGCTAATCCCTGAAATCGCTGAAAAAAAGGCGGCGGGCGATGAAATCGGTGTAGAACGGATCACCTGCCGGGTTCTGCGCTTTGTCCTTGCGTTCGGCATCGGAACCGCCGGCGTAATGCTCTGTCTGTCCACCGAACTGGGGCTGGTTGCCTGTGACAGCAGGGAAGCGGCCACTTATATCCGTCTACTGGCGCCGCTGGTGCCGGTCATGTACTTAGACACCGCCGTAGACAGCATTCTGAAAGGTCTGAACGAACAACTCTGGTGTATGCGGGTAAACATTCTGGACGCCGGTCTGTCGGTGCTGATCGTACTGTTTCTGCTTCCGAGAATCGGCATCTACGGCTATATTGCCGAAATCTTTGCCTGTGAGCTGATCAACGCCTCCCTTTCCATTTTACGGCTAATGCAAATCGTTCGATTCCCCGCGTCTATAATATCTATGATCTTAAATCCGCTCATCTCTATATTCGGCGCCACTTTTCTGTCAAAACTGATCTTCGCATGGACCGTTCCCTTCGCGCTTACCGGTTGGGTGCTCAGCCTGCATATTCTGATGATTGCAGGTCTGTTTATTCTTTTCCTTCTTCTGCTGAACCGGCTGACCAATTCGAAACCGCTTCGCAGACTGTTCACCCATCAGCATGCCGTCCCTGCGCACGATCAAAGCTGATCTTCCGTATAAATACAGCTCACCGGCTTATACGGTCAAAGCCTTTTTGTTTTTTTCAAATAATCCCCTAATCCCTCTAAAAAGCTTTATACCTTTCCACAAAATGAATTAAGCCGGAACCTTCCAAACGGCTTGTCTACAGATCACGGGGCTGCCGCAAATGATATTTGCGGCAGCCCCTCGCTTGATGTTTGCTTTTTTCCTCTCGGTTTGGGTGCAAAATAAGCGTACCCGCTAAAAAACTATATCAATCTGAATTATGACGAATCAAATCCGTGTTTTCTATAAAAAAATTGTAAAATTCTAATAAACATCTTGACAAACCGTTCATTTGTGCTATAATATAAATAAATCAAAATTCCAAATTCGGAGATTTTTTATGAATTATTACGAAATGAAAGTAGCCGGTCTCACTCGCAGGCTGCCGATCTGCCCGCTGAACGATCATTTGTCTATTGCGGGCTTTGTAATCTTTGGCGATCAGGCCCTAACCGTTGCCTGTGCCCATGAACTATTAGCCCAAGCACCCGATTTTGACTACCTCATCACCGCCGAAGCCAAAGGAAATCCGTTGGCGCATGAAATGGCGCGTCAAAGGGGGGATGAAAAGTATTTTGTCGCCCGCAAAGCCACTAAGCTGTATATGACGGACGTATTCGGCGTAGAGGTCCGCTCTATCACCACCGCTTCCGTTCAGCACCTTTACATCGATGGCGATGATGCCCGGATGATGAACGGGAAGAAAATCCTCATCGTGGACGATGTGATCTCTACCGGCGAATCTCTGAGAGCGGTAGAGGAGCTGGTCAAAAAGGCAGGCGGAAACATCTGCGGCAGAATGACCGTTTTAGCGGAAGGGGCTGCGGCCGATCGGGATGATATCATCTATTTGGAAAAGCTCCCTCTTTTCACGACTGACGGGCGACCCATTGGCTAAAGCATTGACCAAGTTCAATAGACGGTGTCTATAGACGCTGCCTATTGTAAATTGATAATTTATTGAAAGGAATGTATATTAAATGAGAAAAAAACTCACCGCCCTGTTTTTATGTCTGGTCATAAGCCTATCTGTTGCAGCGACGCTGGCTTCCTGTACGGAAAAGTCAGATGATTCCAATGCTTCGTCAAACGGAGACCAAAACAAAGAATACTTGGATAACGTTCCAGATATCAATATGAATGGTGCTATTATCAATTTTGCTATCGCGGAAGCAGACAACGACGGCTTCCATTACCGTTCCATCTATGCCGATGAAGAAAGCGATGACAGTGTAGACATCGCTGTATTCCAAAGAAACCGCAAGCTGGAATCCCGTTTCAACTGTACGATTGAAGTAGCGCACTATCAGGACCAGAACCTGACTACCACCATTAATACCACTCTTCAAGCGGGCGACCCGGATTACGATATTTTGGCTGCCCGTCAGTATGACGATGTGGCGCTGGTACTGCAAGGGCATGTACTGGACCTGAACACCTTGTCTGACTACGGCGCGGATTACATAGACCTGTCGGCTGATTACTGGCCCTCCGATTACATCGAGGGACTGAAAGTAGGGGATGGCACCTATTGGGTAACAGGCGACCTTTGTATGAGATATACCGGCGGCTTCTACTGCTATTTTGTAAATACGCAGCTATATGAAAGATCGCTGCAGGCAACCTACGGTTCGATTTATGATGTGGTAAAGCAAGGCAACTGGTCGCTGGATCTGCTGGCTGAGATGGCGGTATACGGTTATGAGGACGACGGCAACGATAAAGTGGACACCGCCGATCAGTTGGGCGTTGCGCAACCGATTTGGGATAACACCAACGGCATGTCCATCAGTGCAGGTGTAAAATACAGCACAACAAACGCCGACGGAACTATTTCTCTGCTCTTCACCGGCTCCAATGAAACCCTTATTTCCTTTATGGAAAAAATGTATACCTTGCTGAATACGCCTGGCGTATACAACTACGGCGGCGGGTATCAGGAGGCTATGCTGAAGTTCTCCTCCGGCGAAGCCACCTTTGTATCCGGCCGTCTGAATCAGGCGGAGCTTTACCTGCGTGACATGATGGATGACTATGCGGTCATTCCCAACCCGAAGCTGAGCGCGGAACAGGAAAATTACGTTTCATCCGTACATGACGCTATCAACCTGTACGGTATCTGCGCGTACAGTGCTCAAATTGATTACGCCGCCGCTCTGCTGGAAGCGCTGGAAGCAGAATCCTATCATTCGATCAGACCTGTCTACTATGACAGCGCGTTGAAGTTTAAGTATACCCGCGGCGGTGAAAGCGCTGAAATGATCGACCTGATGAACTCAGTCAGCTACTCCGACTTCGTATATGTATGGCAGTTCTCCGCTGAAATGTCCGACTTGGGCATGTTCCTGCGGAACACTGTAACCAGCAAATCAGTTACCTCTGCCATTAAACGTAATCAAAAAATGTGGCAGACAGGACTCGACTCCATTCAGGAAAAAATAGATGAGATCTAACAAAAGCGCATGAAATCCGTGCGAACACACCACGCGCTTTTGCAGAAAATTTGATTTGGCGGATTCCGCCGTCACTCAATGTTTGATTATGATTTAAATAAAGCCGGAAGCTTCAAACAAATCTTCCGGCTTTATCTTATAAAATTGCCTGACAGCTTCAAAGCGCCATGTCAGGCATCTCAATAAGGAGTTACGCAATGAATCCAACAGTTTTACTGAGAGGAGATACCGCCGTCCGACTGTACGGACAGGTAAAAGATCTTCCGATTTATGACTATCACTGCCATCTCTCCCCGAAAGAAATCTGGGAGGACCGGCCGGCCAGCGACCTGACCTCCCTGTGGCTATCGGGCGATCATTATAAGTGGCGGCTTATGCGTCAAAGCGGCATTGAAGAACGGTTGATCACCGGTGACGCTCCGCCTAAAGAAAAGCTGCGTGCTTACGCCGCCGCTCTTTCCACTGCGGCGGGCAATCCGCTCTACCTCTGGACGCAAATGGAGCTGTCCCGCTATTTTGGAATCGAGGAATTACTCACTCAAGAGAATGCCGAAAAAATTTATGATCAGGCAAACAAGATTATCCATTCGCAGCGTCTGTCTCCCCGAAAGCTCATTGCCATGAGCGGCGTGAAGGTGATCGCCACCACCGATGATCCTGCCGATTCGTTGATCTGGCATGAAAAGCTGGCAGCTGACCCCACGCTTCCCTGTCGGGTCATTCCCTCCTTCCGCCCTGACAGACTGCTGCTGATCCGGGCAAAGGATTATCAGAGCTATCTGAAAAAGCTGGAAGCAATCTGCGGTTTTCCTATTGATTCTTATCATGCGCTGATGGAAGCGGCTGAGCTGCGGTTAAACGCATTTGTAAGGTTAGGCTGCCGCTGTACCGATCTGGGCATTCCCGTTTTTCCTTCCGCCATTGGCAGCGAAGCGGAGGCAGAAACCGCATTTGCTTCCGTACTGGAGGGTCAATTGCTGTCTGACAGTGCGTTTAACGCCTTTTTAGGACGTGCCATGACCGATCTCGGCAGACTGTACGCCAAGCATGGACTGCTGATGCAGCTCCACATGGCAGTGCTGCGCAATGTGAACATCCCGCTCTATGAAGCGCTGGGCGCCGATGCCGGCGGGGACTGCATGGGCGATCCCATTCCGGCTGCTCATCTCGCCAACCTTCTGAACACCATTCATAAAGCGGGAGGACTGCCCCCCACTGTTCTTTACACCCTCAATCCGGCTATGACGCCGCTGCTCTGTACGGTGGCAGGTTCCTTCCCAGGTGTAGTCTGCGGCGCCGCATGGTGGTTTTGCGACCACGCCAGAGGGATTGAGGAAGTGCTGCGCGCCGTTGCCGAAACCGGACAGCTCGGCAGCTTCTACGGCATGCTGACCGACTCCCGGTCCTTCCTCTCCTACACCCGCCATGACTATTTCCGAAGAATTCTTTGCAGTTTTTTAGGCGAACTGATTGACAAAGGAGAATTTGCCGAGTGTCAGGCGCTCCCTCTCGCGGAAAAGCTCTGCTGCGGCAATATTGCCGCGCTTTTAGATAACTTTCATATAAATTCAAAAACAGTTTATGCCGCCTCTCCAATACCGCGCTTGCGCGTCACACCGGCGGCAGAATGGAGATTATTATGTCATCGCCGCTGAAAATCGCCGTTATAGGCATCGGAAATATGGGCAGCGCCCATGCTATGCACCTGTTTACCGGCAAAATTAAAGGAGCTGTTTTGACAGCCGTCTGCGATACCGCCCCTGAACGACTGGACTGGGCAAAAAAAAATCTTATCGGCATTCCCTGCTTTAATGACAGTGAAGCGCTTTTTGCCGAGCATTCAGCCGATGCGGTCATCATTGCCGTTCCACATTACGCGCACGCGCCCTTGACTGTTGCCGCTTTCCGCGCCGGACTGCATGTACTTACTGAAAAACCGGAAACCGTTCGGCTTTCCGACGCGCTTGCCATGAACAAGGCAGCCGATCGTTCGGGACTCGCCTTCGGCATCATGTTTAATCAGCGCACCAATGAGCTGTTCAGAAAAGCCAAGGAACTGTTGGCTGACGGTATATTGGGCAAGCGCCGCCGACTGGATTGGGTGGTGACCAACTGGTACCGCACACAAGCTTACTATGACAGCGGAAGCTGGCGGGGAAGCTGGAAGGGAGAAGGCGGCGGCGTACTGCTCAATCAGGCGCCTCATAATTTGGACCTGATGCAGTGGATTTTCGGTATGCCCTCATCTCTTCGGGCTGTCTGCCGGGAGGGAGCTTATCACCGGATTGAAGTAGAAGATGAGGCTGATATAGAGCTTACTTATAATGACGGCGCTGCCGCCCGCTTTTTCACCTCTACCGGTGAGTTTCCCGGCACCAACCGACTGGAAATTGTAGGTGACCGGGGCAAGCTTGTAATCGAGCAGGGGGTGCTCAAGCACTGGACACTGCCCTTTTCAGAAGAAGCATACCGTTTCAGCGCGACCGATTCCTTTTGCGGCATCCAGCCCGCTTACAGTGAGTTTCGCCCTTCCGCGCCTGAAATCGGTCATATCGGCGTACTGCAAGCCTTTGTCGATCATATTCAGACAGGCTCACCCCTGATTGCCGACGGAAGGGAGGGCATTCATATGCTTTCGCTGTCCAATGCCGCTTATCTGTCCTCATGGACAGGCGGCAGTACGGTATCCCTGCCCTTCTCCGAAACTGATATGGAAGCATTTAATGCACTGTTGGAGCAAAAATGCCAAAACGGACGGGATACAGCGGTAAATACAACTGTTTCTTCCTCCCGAAAGGAGGCGGATGGGCAGATCAGCCCCAGATGGAGGGTAAACTGGTAGGTCTTCAAAAGCTTTATCTTCCCCGACCTCCTATATATTTACCTTTCCCAAGCTCTGAGAAAATTCCGCTTCAGCCAGCGGAATTGAGCCCATAAACCTTTATATTACAAAAACGCTTCCGAAACGGTAAAAATACCGTCCGGAAGCGTTTTTAAAGTGTCTTTCCTTTAAAAAGTATAGCAATCAGCCGTTGACCCGACCGTATGATTCAGCGAGTACAGATATCCCTGCAAAGCCTTTTCGTAGCCGCTTTTGCAGCCGCTCCCGCCTCCGGCGAGATAAGCGGCAAGAAAGGCGGCTGCCGGTGCCAGTTCTTCGGGCAGAGGAAAACCGCAGGTTTTTTCCAGCGGGAAGTTCGGCGCTTGCCGTTCTGTCTGCACCGCCAGCAATTCGCAGTCCAGTGTCCGTACAGCAACTTCCAGTAATCGAAACAGCTTGTCCTGCCAAACTGCGGCATCTGTTTCAGCCGGAGCGCTGCAAAGCGCGTCGATCAGCTTCAAAACTTCTTCATTTGTCATCATAGCTGAATATCAAACTGAAAGATTCAACAGCACCAGTTCATTAGGACAAATCACTTTAGCGCCATAAAGATGCAATCCCTTTACAGCGTCCGCAAAACGTTTTTCAGGTCGGAAGGCCTCCACGCTGCTGAGCTGTTCGGCAAAGGCAATGGCGCGTCTGGTGCGGGCAAAGCACTTGTGATAACCGTCCTGCACCGCCACATTATTCGACACATAAATGTCAAATCCAATAAGGGTCCCCAAATAACCGTTGGTCATTGCCTCCGTATTGTCGGTCGCCTCTACAAGCTTCGCTTTCAGCAGAAGCGCCGCCACCGCAGGCGAAATCTCCAACACTGTATCAGTGTTGCTGTTTACATTGTTGGAAAGCAGCTTTTCGCGTGCCTCAATGAGCAGATCCAGCATATCGGTATAAGCGACGCCTGTTTTCGTAATGGTGTTAGCGGTAGTGGCTTCGGTATACAGTCCAAACACATAAGCGTCCGCCTGATCCGCCAATCCGCCTGCCGCCTCCCGCATAGCAGCCTGCATCAGTTTAGGTTTCGACTGTACCCGATCAATGTCATCGATCTGGAAATTGAAGGCCTTAGCGCGGTCAATCCGCAGGGTCACACTGCTGTCGCTGAGCGTTTCAGGGGAAGACATATCGGTATTTTTGGTGTAATCAAAAATAGTTACAGGTCCAATGGAATTAATCTTCACACTGTCGCCTACATTGCGAATATCTCCCTCAAACTCACGGTTGCAGTTCATAACCGCCACATATTCTTTATCTAAAGATTTCAGAAGGGTTTCGCTCCATACACTGGGAATAAAGTTGGTAATAGCCATTATTTTTCTCCTTTATATAATTAATTAAGTATAATAAATATTGATTTTAGGGGCAATGCCCCATTTTTAATATGCGGAAGATTGCCCTTTTTCAAGACTGCGCAAAATTGCCTTATAGCTGCGGCGAATTTCTTTTCGGCTCATAGCGCGAATCTCATCAATAGAGTAGAAGACCTCTCCACAGCTTCCCGTCAATTCGCCCGCTGATTCAGAGGCGGCTGTCCGAGCGGCGATTTTGCCTTCCGCCTGCGCCAGTTCCCGCCTGCGCAGATAAAGCGCGTAAGCCGCCGCCAAGGGAATTTTTGCCGTCGCCGCTTCCTGACAAACCGCTTCGGGCAGTTTATCACACTCCACCTCCGGATAAAGCTCTTTTAGCAATGCTTCTTCCGCACGCTTGCGGCTTTCATCCGCCAGTCTTGCTTTCAATGCTGCCAGTTCTTCTTCCGCAGTCACGATATGCCCGTCATTATCAGGCGTTTTACCGCCGTCCGATCGACCTCGGCTGTCCGGTATTCCGTCATTGACCGGCAAAGCAGTCGTAGTGTTATCGGTCATCATTCTTCTCCTTTCATTGATTCCGCATCGTCAATGCGCGCGTTCCTCTGAGCGGCATCCTCTCTTCGGGCACGGTCTAACAGTTTTTCCTTTTCGGTAAGTATACCGTCAGGCAGACGTTCCAGATACTCCGCAAAGGTGATATGCCCCGCCGACAGAAGACTGTTAAGCGTTGTAAGCAAAAGCGACTGGGAAAATCTTTTACTGGCGCCGCTGTCCACATACACACCGATTGCGTCAGTATTCACAGTCCTCAGCTTGAGGTAGACCACTTCGCCGTCCAGCGCGTAGCCGCGCTGATCGGGGAAGTATGCCTTCATCATTTCCAGCCATATAAGCGCCAGCGATTCCACACAGCGGCTCAATGACGCCCGTACATGGTCCAGCGGCACCTCCGCCGCTTCCCGCAGTGCAATAATCGCGCTGGTGTTGGTAGGATCGGCTTCGCCCAGCACAATATCAGTAGCGCCGGTAAGATCCTTTGTATTTTCAATCACCGATTCGATTACCTGCATATATTCGCTTTGCATCTGTCCCACGCCAAGCGTCACCGCCGCGCCAGACACATCCCCGCCGGACAGCACACCTATAGCCTGTCCTACCTCATTGCTCCATTCTGGAATCAATCGCTTGTCATAGATCACTTTTGAAAAGGCAGTATCGGTCATATGCTTCATCAGCAGCGCGTAAGCCTTATTGATATATTTTTGATTGGAGATCAGCTCACTGACCGGCGATGAGCCGTGAAAACTGTTTTTTGCCCGATCCCAGTGAAACATCGCCACCGGATAGCGTTTCAGTCTGGTTTGTACCTTTTTCAGCACAAGTTGGCGGACAGCCTTTTCCCAACACACATAACCTTCCCGATTCCGGTAAAATTTGATAAGATAAGTGGTCTTTTCCCCACTCTCCCGATCGGACAGATCGCCTGCCTGACTTTCCGTATCGCTGTCCGGCTGTATCTTTTTAAGATCATCTTCCCGAAATCCACAGGCAGCCGCTTCTTTTCGAAGCCGCTCTACCGAGCATCTACCCGCAAGGATCAAATAACGCTGAGACTGAATATCGTCTAAATTCATATCCGCCGCAAAGAGATTAACGCTGTCTATGACGGCGGTTCTAATATCGCCGGGATAATCCCCCTCTCCCGGCAGCGTTTCATCGTACCGACAATAGAAGATGCCGTCGCCGGTAAGCACCGCGTCAAAAAGTGCCTCCCGCAGCAAATTGTCCATGCCGCTCTGTTTCCATCGGCGACCGGTAATGCGGTTCAGCGCATGAAGCGTATCTTCTTCCGTCCTTCGCATTCTGCTGTCCTCCACAAAGGGTAATCCGGTGTCCACATAGCGCACCGACAGCTTATAATTGAGCACCGCGCTCACCAAATAGGACGCGATCCGCTTCACTAAATTAAATACCGGTGTGGGCAGTGCTCCGGCATTGACCCCTTTCCACTGATCGCCCCGGTAAAACCGTTCATTTTCGTCTACCCGACTGTACAGTCCGATCTGCCTTTTGTAGGCGCGACCTTCCTCATACTGCCGCCAGACCTCGGTCAACTGTTTATCTTTCATGAGAACTCCTTTATATTGATCATCATATTGGGTAAGCCTAATCCGGAACGCCATCTTCCTTTAGCTGGCTCTTTAAAAAATTTTCCGGCATTTTTGAAACTGCTTCCGAATAGCTTGCGGTTTTCAGGGATATTTTCAAAAATCCCGCAGAACGCCCGCCAGTATTATGATGCAGGTCTTCCTGCACAAGCCCCCTCACTCCCCCTTTTCCTAATATTCCGCAAGCGTAGGCGAGCGTTCCGTAAAATCCGCCCAAAGGGGCGTTTCAGGGATATCGGGTTGAGCGGGAATACTCATCAATCCGTAGCGAAGCGCTTCGGGAAAATGAGTCACCGCATGAGGATGGGCGGAAGCGTCTTCCGGACAGTGCTTATCATGGAGCAATGCGGGAAGCGTGCGAATCAGTTCGGTACAGGTAGAGAAGATTTGCAGTCCGGGCTTTCCGTCAGACCGTAACGCTAAAAATTCGCGCAAATTTCGCCATCCGATAATTCGCCGGTTGTCTGCCTTCAGCAGTACCGGCAATCCGGGTATGGCGCTCATGATGGCAACACCTGAAAGTCCGCTGTCCTGCCGTCTGTTCCATAGATCGGGAGACGCCGCAAAATACTGAGGCAAAGCCCCTGCCGATTCTGAAGCCACTGCTCCCGCTGCCGCTGTAAGCGTCAAACCGGATCGTCCAAGCTCACGATAAACATAAATCCGTCCATCTGGCGCCATTGCAAGCCAAAGTGCCGCCAGCATATCGAACCCATAATCCATTGCTCCGAAAAAAATCCAATCAGAAGGCAGTTTAAATGGCTCGCATACATGGATATGTCGGGAAAACTCCGGAAAATACTGTCCCTCAAAGACATCCCAGCTTCCTTCCAGCCATGCCCGGCGCAGCGCGTCGGGCAGAGTTTCAAGCTGCTTCACATAGCCTGGATCCTGTCTCAGCAGCACCGTATTATCGTACACCCCAGCCGGAATGAAGGTGTACTCATCCGGATTCTCATCCGGGCGAAACTGCCGGTCCACGAAAAGCCTTTTCACCCATGCATGACCCACTCCCCCCGGATTACAGGTCAGATACATTCGTTTTGGCAGATCGTTGGCGCCGCGCAGGCACGCTTTAAAAGTAGAGAATTGGAATTCGGTGAGCTGTGTAGCTTCGTCTAAAGCGATTACATCATATTCCTGCCCCTGATAGCGCAGCACATCCCGCTCCTTATCGCAATAGCCCAATACCAACCGGGACCCATTTGGAAAAGAAAAGCAATGACTGACTTCAGAGTAGTTTACCGCCCCGCCCAACTGACTGAGCAGGGGAAAAATGTGATTTTCCCGCAGCTCAGGCAGAGTACGGCGAATCAGCAGTGCTTTCAGCCCCGCATAGCGGAATGCCATCAGGATCAGCTTGCGGCGCAGTGCCCAAGACTTTCCGCCGCCCCGCGCGCCACCGTAAGCGGTATAGCGGGCGGTCGAATCAAAGAACGCCTGCTGCTTAGAAGAAGGCTTTCCCTCCAACCGCAATACACCGCCCTGTATTTTTTTATTCCGATCAGACGCCTTGCTTTGATAGGCTTGATGCTTATACGCCATCGGCATGTCCGTCATGCTCGCAGATAATGCACAGCGTGTCATCCTCTTTTGTTCCGCAGAGGGAACGGTTAAAATCCGCGATAAAGGACATGTTGGCGGCAGAATTGGTCATTTTAGTGTTCAGAGCTTCGTCTATAAAGGTAGACTGCGCAATATCAAACATCAGCGGATAGACCGCGCTCAGACGGGCGAAGTTATCTCTGGAAATGCCGCAGAAGCGGCAAAAACCGGCCGCATTAGGTAAGCGGCGATTGGTTTCGTCATTGCAATGCTTGATATAGCTTTTCAGTTTTCTTCGGAAAACCGCTTCACTTTCAAACACTGCGGTTGTTTTTTCTCGATCAGTTGCATCCATTTACATATTTCTCCTTTCTTTTGACTTTTCCGGCTGCAATGACAGTATAACAGATCGGAATGTATGATACAGTTGCATTTCGTCTTATTTTGTACGATTTTCGAAACATTTGTTCCCACTTTAAACAGTAGACCCAAAACAAGCATTGCTTTATTGCCCAAAATCTTCTTTCCGCAACTTTAGCAAACCAATTGACAATTTAATAGGTTTATGGTAAAATAAATTTGATATGTATTATCTTACAATTTATTGAACCAACAGTATAACAGTTTTCACGGAGGATTTTCTGTCTGATTTTTCACCATTCCGGTCAGGTGATCCGGAAAAGGAGGCTGCAATGAATCATACCCCTTTAGCCGACGCGCTTCGTCCCGTCTCCTTTGACGAAATGGTGGGGCAAACTCATCTGTTCGGCAAAAACGGCGCCATCCGTCGAATCATCGCTCAGGGCTATCTGCCTAACATGATTTTTTTCGGACCGCCCGGCACCGGTAAAACCACTGCCGCGGGCATCATTGCCTCAGGCAGCGGCAAAACGATCCGCAGGCTGAACGCCACTACCGATTCGCTTGCCGACGTAAAAGAAGTGTGCTCTGAAACCGCTACGCTGTTCGGCAGCGGCGGCATTCTGCTTTATCTGGACGAGATTCAGTATTTCAATAAAAAACAGCAGCAATCGCTGCTTTCCTATTTGGAGGACGGGCGAATCACCCTGATCGCTTCTACGACCGAAAATCCTTACTTATATGTATATAATGCCGTCATTTCCCGATCGTCTGTCTATGAATTCAAAGCGGTCAGCGCGGAAGAACTGCTGCCGGTGCTGAACCGGGGACTTGATTGGCTGAACCGTCAAACAAACAGCCAGCGTACCGCCGACCGGGAGGCGCTGATGATTATCGCAGGCGCGGCTTCAGGGGATGTACGCCGGTCTTTGAATCTGCTGGAGGGTGCTTACTATGCCGCTGAGGGAACGCTCACTGCCGATGTTCTGAAATCACTGGGACAAGTGACCAACGGCAATTTTGACAAGGACGGTACTGTTCACTACGATTTGCTCTCTGCCCTGCAAAAATCCATCCGGGGCAGCGATCCGGACGCCGCGATCTTTTATTTAGCAAGGCTGCTTACCGGAGGCGATTTGATTGGCGCCTGCCGACGGTTGTCGGTCATTGCCTCCGAGGATGTAGGGCTTGCGTATCCACAGGCCGCCGCCATTACAGAAGCATGCATTTCCGCCGCTTTTCGTGTAGGACTGCCTGAAGCGTCTATTCCCCTGTCCAACGCCGTTCTGCTGCTGGCGACAGCGCCCAAGTCCAACAGCGCGGAAGCCGCCTATCAGAAAGCCGCCGCCGACGTCGCTGCGGGCAAGGGGCAGAATATCCCAACTCATCTGCGTCAGACTACTCGTTTTGACGGCTATCGTTACCCGCATGATTACCCCGATCACTATGTGAATCAAAGATATCTCCCGGATGATCTGAAAAACGCCGGCTACTATACCCCCGGTCCCAACAAAAACGAACAAGCGGCTGATCTTTACTGGAAAAAAATAAAGGACGATCATAAAGAACCATTCTGACATCGAAAGGAGTCTGCGTGTCCGGATCACCGGTCATGCAAAAAAAATCAATGGAAATCAAACAGCTCGATCCAGTTCTTGAACAACAGTCTGAAGCCAAGCCGAATTCATCAGAACTATCTCTTCAATCGCCCCAAAACAGCCCAAAGCAGAAGAAAAAACGCTTTAAAGAAGGACGGCGTCTTCGGACAATTGATCCCATGGCAGTTGTGGTGCCCTACATTATGAAGGACCGCAATGATTCTCTGAATTACATATCCGATTCCATCGATATTACTGAAACTGAACGGTATATCGCGAAAAAACGCAAGCAAGGCTATGAGAATTTCGGTCTGATGCACATTTTTTTAGCCGCCTACGTCCGCACCGTCTGTGAAAAACCGGCGGTCAACCGCTTTATTCGGGGACAGCGGATTTACGCGCGCAATAACATCGAAATCTGTCTGACCATCAAAAAAGAAATGACCGCAGGCTCTCCCGATACCGTTGTGAAATTCTTTCCGGAACGTACTGATACGGCCATCGACATTTATAACGGCGTCAACACTACCATTCGGGAAAGTAAATCGGCGGAAGCTACCGATTTTGACAAGCTGGCAAAGGTACTCTCTTACATTCCGGGCGTATTCTTCAGGCTTACCGTCGGACTGTTAAAAATACTGGATTACTGGCGGCTGCTGCCCCGTGCTCTGACAAAACTCTCCCCTTTTCATGGCAGCTATTTCATTACTTCAATGGGTTCGCTGGGCGTTCCGCCTATCTACCATCATATCTATAACTTCGGCACGGTCCCGCTCTTCACCTCCTTCGGCGCTAAGCGCAGAGAATATGCCCTGCAAGCAGACGGAAGTGTGACAGAAAAAAAGGTGGTCGACTATAAAATTGTCATGGATGAACGCATCTGCGATGGCTTTTACTATGCCAGCGCGCTGAAAACCATGCGATTCTACATTAAGCATCCCGAAAAGCTTGATCTTCCCCCAAAAGAGATTATTGAAGATATTCCGTAGCACAGAAAAGCATGCTCCTTTCAGATCGTGGGCATCTTCGCTGCCGACTGAAAGCTTAAACACCTATTCTGTTTTTTAAATGTTTTAAAAAATTCGGTAAAACCGTAAGGTTTCCCGAATAAAATAAAAATAAATCCTATTATGGAGGTATTTATGAATTATTTGCAAGAACGAATTGACCAAGTACTTGGCTGGATTCGCGACCGCATTGTCGTAGAACGAAAAGGAATTGAGAACATTTCCTGTGTTCCCTGCGACTACAAGGGCGAAGGACACACTCCGCCTGCGGAAGGCTGGATCCCCCAGACCCGTGACTGCCTGAAGGATATGCCTGCGGGCGGCTCCAAGACCGGCTACGGCGAATATCACGCTTGGTTCAAGACTACTTTCACAATTCCCGACTCAATGAAGGGCGGGCATGTGGAGCTGTGCGTACATTCTCCCCGCCATTCCAATCCCCAGTATATCGTCTATCTGGACGGCAGGATCATTCAGGGCGTAGACGATAACCATGAAACCTTCCCCATTGATTCGAACAAGGAAAGCTATGAACTGTTGGTTTACGGCTTCTCCGGAAATCCCCGGAATCTTTTCTTAGAAGCGGAATTACTGCTGATCGACACCGACACCCAAAAGCTCTTCTATGATCTGAAGGTACCTTTTGATGTGATGCGTTATCTGCCTTTCGAAGGCAAAGAATACTGCGAAATCCGCACGGCGCTGAACGAATCCATCAATCTGATCGACTTCCGCGAAAGAGGCTCCGATGCTTATCATGCCAGCGTAAAGGCAGCGCTTGACTATATTGAAAGCGAATTTTACGCCAAAAAATGCGGACGGCAATATGCCGGACCAATGGCAAACGTGGTCTGCATCGGTCATTCCCACATTGACACCGCATGGCTCTGGCCCTTCCGTCAGACCGAGGAAAAATGCCAGCGTACCTTCTCCACTGCGGTCAATATGATGAAGGAATTCCCCGAATATAAATTTATTACCAGCCAGCCCCAGCAGTTCAAATACATTAAGGAACTGGAGCCTGAGCTTTTTGAAGAGATCAAAAAGATGGTTAAATCAGGCAACTGGGAAATTGAAGGCGCCATGTGGGTGGAGCCTGACTGTAATCTCCCCTCCGGCGAATCCCTCTGCCGTCAGCTTCTGCATGGCAAACGCTTCATGAAGGAGGAATTCGGCGTAGATTCCAAGATTCTCTGGCTGCCCGATGTGTTCGGTTACTCTGCGGCACTGCCTCAGATTTTGAAAAAAGCGGGCGTTACCCGCTTCGTCACCTCCAAGATTTCATGGAATGAAACCAACACCCTTCCCTGCGATGTCTTTATGTGGCAGGGCATTGACGGCACAGAAATCCTTTCCTATTTCTTAACTGCGCAGGATTACGATCCCCGTGAAAAGCTGCGCAACGGCACTACTTACAACGGCAATATTTCCGCCCGTCAGATTCGGGGCACATGGGAACGCTTCCAGCAAAAGGAACTGCATAACGAGGTAATCAATACCTTCGGTCACGGTGACGGCGGCGGCGGACCTACCCGTGAAATGATCGAAGTAGGCCGCAGACTGGAAAAGGGCATTCCCGGCTGTCCTACCGTCACCTTTGAAAAGGCTGGCGACTTCTTGGACCGTCTGGAAGCAGATGTAAAGGACAACCGTTTCCTGCCCAAGTGGGTCGGCGAGCTCTATCTGGAATATCACCGCGGCACCTACACTTCTATTGCCAAGAACAAACGCAATAACCGTAAGTCTGAGTTTCTCTTTGAAAACACGGAGCTTGCGTCTGTAATGTCCAAGATTCTGACCGGCGCCGAATATCCCAAGGCAATGCTCCATGACGGCTGGGAAAAGATTCTTCTCTGCCAGTTCCATGACGTAATTCCCGGCTCCTCCATCAAGGAAGTATACGATGACTCCGATGTGATCTACGCCGACATTCAGGGCAAAGCAAACAGTGCCCTGTCGGCCGCAAAGCAGTCGATCGCACAAAACATTACCACCGACGGCGGTCTGTTGGTATTTAACCCTAACGCCTTTACCGGCAGCGGACTGGTAGAAGTAAACGGTGAAAAGGTTTGGGTAGACGGCATCCCCGCAAAGGGTTATAAAGTAGTAGCCGCCCCCACAGCCTCCGAAGGCGTTACCGTTTGTGAATCCTGCCGTAAGATCGAAAATGACTTTATTACCGTAAAGTTTGACGAAAATTACAACATTTGCAGCATTTACGATAAAAAAGCAGACCGCGAGGTAGTGAAGGCAGGCGAGGTCGCCAACCGGCTCACTGCTTACGAGGATATTCCCCGTGCATGGGACGCTTGGGAAATCACCAATTATTACACCGAGAAATTCTGGAATCTGGACGAGGTTTCCTCTGTAAAGGTAATTCGGAACGGCGAAACCGCCGGCTTTGAGATCGTGCGTCCCTTCCAGAAGAGCACCGTCACTCAGCGTATTACGCTGGACGCTCACACTGGCAAGATCGACTTCGACACCACCGCCGACTGGAAGAATGACCACATTCTGCTGAAGACCGCCTTCCCCACTGATATTACCAGTGATAAAGCGACTTATGACATTCAGTACGGAAACGTGGAACGCCCCACCCATTACAATACCTCTTGGGAACAGGCAAAATTCGAAGTTTGCGCGCACAAGTTCGCCGATTTGTCCGAATATAACTACGGTGTATCCATTATGAACGACTGCAAGTACGGTCATGATATTCATGGCGGCGTCATTCGTCTGACACTGCTTAAGTCTGCCACAATGCCCAACCCTGCCGCTGATAAGGAAGTGCATCACTTCACCTATGCTCTCTATCCTCATGCAGGCGACTTCCGTCAGGCGGGCACCATCCGGATGGCATATGAGCTGAACAATCCTATGACCGCATTGCCTGTTGCCGCTCAAAAGGGCAGCCTTACGGACAGCTACTCGCTGATCAGCGTGGATAAGGAAAATATCTTTATCGAAGCAGTGAAGGAAGCTGAGGACAGCGACGCGCTGATCGTTCGTCTGTATGACGCTTTCGATTGCACTGTAAACGCAACTGTCACCTTCGGATTTGATGTAGCTAAGGTGGAATACGCTTCTATTTTGGAAGAGGCGCAGTCTGAAATCCCCGTATCGGGCAACCAGATTACCATCCCTGTGAAGCCTTTCGAAATCGTTACATTAAAAGTAACAAGAGCCTGATCGGATCACAGTTGAGCAAAGTTGATTAAATAAGATTAAATAAGAACAAATAAGAGGGAGCTTTCTTGAAAGAAAGCTCCCTCTTAAACTCCCTCAAAGAACTTCAAAATAGCCGGATGAATTCTCATCCGGCTATTTTGAAGTTCTTGGGGTTGTTAAGGGGCTTCTTTCAAGAAGCTCCTTTAGTCTGTAGAGAAAGTCGAGAATAAATTGCGCTATTCGTAAAAAACACAAATTTGTTTGCCCGCTTTTTCTCTTGCCTAAAAAGGCCCAAGAGAAAAAGCTCACAAAAAGAGAAAGGCCGGGTATTTCGCCCTCTGCGGAGGGCGACTTAGGGCTTCGCCCTAAGAACCCACGACCTTTTGAGAAAAGGTC
>CAZMTU010000003.1:0-60664 GCA_964569225.1 uncultured Lachnospiraceae bacterium
AGAGCGCATGATTTTTTCCGTATGATTTATCTACCTTTTCAAAATGAAGTGTCATTTTTGCCTCCTTATTCGCTGTTCTTTAATCTTTTATATATTTGCTTACTTGCAAAAACGCTTATAAGCGCGAGAGATCAACAGAAGCATCACAGCGCCCCATGCAAGCATTATGAATACAAGTCCTCCAAGCCCACCCCATTTAGTTGATAATAAATAAAGGCGGTCTGCCGACAGCATAGCAGTAACATCCACTACTTCGAAGAGATTCAATCCCAGCCCGTTTAATAGATAGGGGATAAAGAGAAGCAGCGTCGCACCTGCCGCAGTCCATTCGGACCGCAGACACCCTGACAGCGAGGCAATCAGAAGCCCGAACAGCGTATAAGCCAGCATGCGAAGGATAACCAGCAGAATCAAATAGTGCCCGACTGTTAAACCGCTGGCAGTATTGCTGTAGGTCGTCACAGTAAAAAGGGGAGAATCCACACAGGCCATATCATAATTCGCAAATGCCAATCCCATATCAATCAGTGTAAACACCAGCGACAGTATGATAGAAATTCCTGTCACTAAAGCCGCCTTCGTCAGGAAAACCTGGTTTCGTCCCCGCTTAGTGCTGCGAAGGAGCGGCATAAAGTTCGATTCGTACTCTTTTGCATAAACCCCGCAATACAGCAGCAGGAAAATGATTATCAAAATCGCTTCAAAATCGCTGTCAAGGAGCCTTTGAACTCCCGTACTAAAGACCGGTTTAGCGGATATGCCGGTTTCCGCCTCTTTTTCAATCAGGTATTCCAACTCGCCCTTAAAGGATGTAAGCGTTTTTGTGTAGGTTCGCGCATCATTTAGCTCATTGCGATAAGCGATGTATTCCTCCCGCGTGATCTCATCATTGATTCGCTTGACCGCCATGGCGTTTACATAGGCTTCCGAAGAAATCTCTGTATAGTAGTTGAGCCGTTCACTTACTGCTTCATAGGTTTCCGCCAGCGTCATCTCTTTGTACTGTTCCATATAAAGCAGTTTGGTTTCATCCAAATAAGTAAGCTGTCCATCAAATGCAGAAACCGACAGGAAAATCTTTAGCCCAATTAAAAGAATGCAAAGAAGACTCAGTATAAGAGAAAGGTTTTTTCGCCGTTCGCAGGCGGCTATTGACAGCGGCCGTATGTTCAAATGGGGAAGCTTTTCCGCTATTCTCGCGATTTTTTCAGGCAACCTGCCCGCTTTTGACGAGGATACGCCAATTCCCCATTTGCTCCAGATAATCCAGCCGGCTACGGCAAAAAGGCTCAGCAGGCAAAATAGCAGGATCGCCAAGAGGATGAGCTGAGACACGGGATGCGATCCGACATGAACCGCGCGCCACTGTCCCACCAGTATCTCCGCCGAAGCAGCGGTAAAAATGTTTACATATTTTCCGAAATTGGGATTCCCGTAATGAAACTGATAATAGAATCCCCCCACCAGCACCGCTGCCGTCAACATGGCGCCCAAAGAACGGCGATAAATCAGCGAACAGCCGGCAGTCAACAGACAAATGGCGTATGCCGCCAGTACCGTTACCCCCATGGTCAGCAGCAAACAAGTGAGCATATTTAAGGGATACGGACAGTAGAACATGGCGTCAATTTGCTGTACCGAATTAAAGGGGGATGAAAATCCCACCCTCCATCCGATCACCGCCATAGAAGAGAAGGTAAATAAAAGGGTTATCAAAACAGCAAGAAGAAATGCGGAAAACAGCTTAACCGCCGCCTGCCTGCCCCTGCCTCGGCGAGTAGTACGAAGAAGCAAATGCATTCCGCTATCCCGTTCGGTAATGAACAGACGGCCGCCGATGAAGAGGGCGGCAAGGATGATGAACAGTCCCGTTCCACTGTACGCGAATAGGATATCCCAACCATAAGCATAGCCTTCTTCTATTTTTACCGTATCCCGCGCGTTGGTGTACACTTCCACATAACGCAGCAAATAGCGATAAACGTAAGAGTCGGTATCATAGCCGTTGACCCGGTAACTCAGCAATGTGCGGACAGCGGTATCCATATCAGAATCAATCTGTTCCCGATATTCTTCATCACTAAGCACACGTTTTAAATAAGCGTCGATCAGTTCATAGTCATTCCATCCCTCAAAATAAGTGGAAGGAATATTCGGATCTTCTGGCTCCTCAACAACCGTTTCGCCTCTATTCGGACCGCGTTTTGAATCGATCCATGCCTGGACCGCTTCTTTATATGCTTCGTATTCATCCTTATACAGATAATAGGCTTCAAGCACACTCGCCTGATCATCCTGATATGCTTTATCTGCCGCTTTCATGGCCGGCAGAATATCAATCCCCGATCGGTTGCCTATAACATAGTAGCAAAATGCCATATTAAGCAATAGCAGTAACGCCAAAATACCCCACATAAGCTTGCCGGTCAGCTGTTTACGAATTTCATATAGACAAAATTTCAAGTGAACCTCCTCCTTTCATAAGTGTTACATAGGAAAGAAGCACTGCTATCAACGGCATCGGCAGTTTCCTGTGCCGAATAATCGCTGTTGCGCCCATATTTAAATTCACTTACGATCTAACCGTTGTACCTCAGGTGGCATAGATCTGATACAGCGCCCCCGTTTCAAAATCGTAAAGAGTAAAATAAGTTGCTCCGTCATTCATTGTAAGGTCATATCCCTTATCGGCTATCGGCCGAATATGGGATATGATATACCGCTCACTAATAATATCGTTTTCACCGCCTTCAAACAGAAGTCCCGAATCGCTGACCACATCAGTAGTTTCAAGAGTCATCAGATCAACCACGCAAAACCGGCCATTATTAAAATTATAATAATAATCGTTGGATTTTTCCCCGTAATCCATGGGCGTAAAATAGAACTTGTTCCCGGCGATCCCAAAATCGCACAACTCAAAAATACCTTCGGCTACCAGTTCCCCTTCCCCCTGCGGGTTATCCAGCGATACTCGGCGGATATTGTAGCGGAACGGCTCGATCGTCTGGGTATCATTGATCCACATGGGTATTTCCTCGTAATCGGCACGGTAATAGATATATCCGTTATCTATAAACATACCGATCGTTTCTTCTGCTTCGCTGACCGTAACAAGTTCAGGCGGCGTAAAGATCGGCTCGCTGGTTTGCAATTCTCGTCCGACCCGGTACAGCGTTCCGTCTGTCCAGCCGCTGACATAGATAAACTCCCCGTCCGCGTATATCAGCTCTATTCGTCCGGTTCCCAGCGCAAGCGTATGGACCTCTTTAGTGGATTTATGGATCTCATACAGCTCGTAGCTGTTCACAGCGCTCCACATCACAATATACAGATACTCTCCGTAGGACATCATCTGAACGGGCGAATTTGTAAATTCCGCCAGTGCTTCCCGCGTATTGCTCCCCGTATCATACCGGTAGAGCACATAGGGCTCCATACGTTCCCATGGATTTTCATCTATCAGCCAATTGTGTGTATGCGCGTAATATATAACAGGATAGGAACCGCCGCTTTCATACGCGTCAAGCAAAAACTGCATATTAGAGCCGCCCACCCATCCGGGACAATCGACATTAATATTCATTGTTCCATGGTTATGGTCATTAGACGGGCAAACGTGATAATGGGTAAGTCCCACATATTCGCTGGGATTTTCCCGCACATAGGTTGTCATATCCTTTTCCAATTCTGCCAGCGATACATAACAAAGCTCAACATAGCTATTCAAAAAATACGCGTTGTTTTGATAGACGACCGGCGCGTCAAATATATAGGTGCTGAAGTAGGGCTTCAGAGAATAATCGTAATTGCCGTAGTCCGTCTGAACATTGTTTTCTTTCTCCTCTTCAATATCCACTAAATCTTCAATTTTTTTGTATTTACACGATACTGCCAGCAAAGACGTCAAGAGGACTGCCGCCAATGCGAGCATAGTCAGAATGCGTTTCATCATATTTCCTCCTATAAAGCAAAGGGAGCGGTCTTCCGCTCCCTTTTTAGCGGTCAGGTTAATCGTTGAGATAATCGTGCCCATCGGCAAAAATTTCGCTCAGTGTTTTTTGAATGGTATGCGCGTATGTTTCGCCCGTAACAGAACTGGTATAAGCAATCGGCAAAATAGAGGAATTGGTAGACGCTGCTTTGGTTGATAAAGACGCCGACGATCTCACAGCGCTCGTTACCAGAGAGGTATTAAATTCAAATGGGGCTTCATCTTGCGAATAGTAATAATCTTTATTCCCCTCTAAATAGCCCAATTTTTTACTGGTTGTGTTAAACTCGCTTCTCGTTGTATACCGAACATAAAAGCAAAGGTTCATATATAGATCATCGTTTGTAGGCACCGTACGGTCTGTGTAAATCTCTCCTTCCGTATACCCGATCTCAAAGGTCTGACCGGTGTGTTCAATGAAAAACTGATGCCCAAAATATGTATCGCTCGAATCATAGTGGTCATAGTAGAAACAGTAGGGCAAATTGATAGTATCTGCGGCAGATGCCGGCAGTATAGCAGCGGCTGCCATTGCACAGATTCCCAGCGCGAAAACAGTTAAACGTTTAAATTTCTTTTTCATTGTAAATCTCCTTGTTTATTAGAATTATGTTTGATCGTGGACATCTTGGATTACATACACTAATACGGCAATACGGCGCTTTTACCGCAACACAATCATATCTATCATCACTCCGCTTCATCTGAGATGGATTTAAAAGTTAAATTTACCTTTTGTTTACGGTAAATCAGCGGTCTGATCAACATCGGGAGAAGGCACAAAAATTTAATTCTGGTTTAAGGTGTCTATTCCCCAATTTGTTTTTTTCACCAATTTATCATTTATATTATATAGCAATTATGCAATAATGTCAATGTTTTTTAAAGAATAATTCCACGAATTTCCATATTTTTTGTTTTTTGCCAGAATACGCTGAATTAAATTTAATGTTCATTTTTATCAGTAAAAAAGATTTCAGTTCTCTGCTCCAAATAAAATGGGACGCCCCAAGTATGGCGTCCCATTTTATTCAGATATAGATTTGCCTCCTCAACATTTTGAGAACACCAAATAAAGCCGTTTTCCCCTTTTTCAAAAAAAGGACTTTCATGAAAACACATGAAAGTCCCTAAGAAAACGGTATTTTAAGCCTTAAAAGCCTCTTCTACGGCAACCGCCACTGCAACAGTAGCGCCAACCATTGGGTTATTGCCCATGCCGATCAGACCCATCATTTCTACATGAGCGGGTACGGAAGAGGAACCGGCAAACTGAGCGTCAGAGTGCATACGGCCCATGGTATCGGTCATACCGTAAGAGGAAGGACCTGCGGCCATATTGTCAGGATGCAGTGTCCGACCGGTACCGCCGCCGGAAGCCACCGAGAAATACTTCACGCCGTTCTCAACACACCATTTTTTGTATGTGCCTGCAACAGGATGCTGGAAACGGGTGGGATTAGTAGAGTTGCCGGTAATGGAAACACCGACATTCTCCAACTTCATGATCGCTACGCCTTCAGGTACATTGTCAGCGCCGTAGCACTTAACAGCCGAACGAGGACCGTTAGAGTAAGGCGTTTCGGAAACCACGGTAACGGTTTCAGTATAAGGATCAAAAGCGGTCTTTACATAGGTAAAGCCATTGATACGGGAAATGATAAACGCAGCGTCCTTGCCCAGACCGTTTAAAATAACCCGAAGGGGCTTTACACGAACCTTATTTGCATTGAGGGCAATTTTAATAGCGCCTTCAGCAGCGGCAAAGGATTCATGACCGGCAAGGAAGCAGAAGCATTCGGTTTCCTCAGAAAGGAGCATTTTACCCAGATTGCCATGACCAAGACCCACCTTACGGTTTTCAGCAACCGAGCCGGGAATGCAGAATGCCTGCAGACCGATGCCGATGGCGGCAGCGGCGTCAGCAGCCTTGGTGCACCCCTGTTTAATAGCGATGGCGGCGCCTACGGTATATGCCCACTTAGCGTTTTCAAAGCAGATGGGCTGAGTTTCTTCAGTAATCTTATAGGGATCAATGCCCTTGGATGCGCAAATTTCCTTACATTCGTCAATGGAGGAAATGCCGTATTCTTTCAGTACGCCGAGAATTTTCGCCTCGCGTCTTTCGTAACCTTCAAACTGTGCCATTTCGATATTCCTCCTCTATTTATTCTTTACGGGGATCAATGTACTTAACAGCTTCATTAAATCTGCCGTAAGTACCCTTGGATTTTTCGTATGCTTCATTGGGTTCCATGCCCTTCTTAATGAAGTCGGTCATTTTGCCCAGCGACACGAATTCATAGCCGATTACCTCGTCATTGGCATCCAGCGCCATTCTGGTGCAGTAGCCTTCGGTCATTTCAAGGTAACGAACCCCCTTTTCCTTGGTGCCGTACATCGTACCCACCATGGAGCGCGCTCCCTTACCGAGATCTTCCATTCCCGCGCCGATTACCAGACCGCCCTCAGAGAACGCGGACTGCGTGCGTCCGTAAACAATCTGGAGGAAAAGCTCGCGCATCGCGGTATTGATGGCGTCACATACAAGGTCGGTGTTCAGCGCTTCCAAAATGGTTTTGCCGGGCAGGATTTCTGCTGCCATCGCAGCCGAATGAGTCATACCGGAGCAGCCGATCGTTTCTATCAGCGCTTCTTCGATCACGCCATGCTTTACATTCAGCGAGAGCTTACAAGCGCCCTGCTGAGGCGCGCACCAGCCTACCCCGTGAGTATAACCGGAAATATCGGTAATCTGCTTTGCCTGAATCCACTGTCCTTCTTCAGGCAGCGGTGCAGGTCCGTGATTAGGACCGTTTTTTACAGTACACATTTCAGCAACTTCTTTGCTGGTTCTGTACTCATAAGACTCATTGCTCATGTTATGTATCTCCTTTTGAAAAAATATTTCCAAATATTATTATACTATATAAAACCGCAAAAATCAAGCAAATTTTGAGAAAAATATAGGTTTTTGGGGATTTTAACTCAAAAATCCGGCTGCCGCAAATTTTCATTTGCAACAGCCGGAAAACTATTCCTGCGGTTTTTCGTAATTTTTAACTGAAGCAGGAGGAGTTGATAGCTACTACATAGCCGTTCAGGTTATTGCCGGAAATCCGGTAGCTGTGCTCATTGCCAATTACAGGAATGGAAGTGTTATCACCGGAGGATTTTACATAGTATACCCACCATTCCCAGCCGTAACCGTCTGTAATCTTCATACGGTTTTCGTACGTGTAAACAGTGATGGCGCTGAGATACTGGGACAGATCGAATTTGTATTTATTCATCACAGCCGCATGAGCTGCCCCTACAAACCGGAAAGTAGAATACTTCTCATCAGACCGATCAATATCCCGTACATGCACAAAGCCGTACTTCCAGCAATTCGCGATAAACCAGTCGTAATACTCAGACTTCATAGTTTCATAATTCAAAGGATAAGTGCCTTTTCCGGTCCGGAAGATTTCCAGATCAAGATAATAGCCGGTGGCATGCTCCACTGACTCTTCATCCCCCGCAACACCTGTATAATAATATGCATTGCGCACCTGAACATCGGTGTGCCCGCTTGCAGCCGCGAAATCCTTCATCATTTCCCCGAAATAAGCAACCGCTTCACTGTTGGCAAAACGATTAGAGCCTGCAAGTACATAGTTGCCGGTTCCGCCGGTCATCTTGACAAAGCCATAGTCCTGCAAAAGCTTATCTGCCGAGAGCTGCGCCATTGCGGAACGGGTAATCAATAAGGAAGGGTCTTTCTGGTAACCGTGCGTGCTGTCTAACATTAGCAACGAGCCTTCATTCATTGCCTCCTTGCTTACTGATACTTGCGTTTCAGTAGGTGAAACCTTCACCGGCGTTTTAGAGGGCGTATCAGGCGTGTCAGGATCGTCGGTCACATCGGGCGACAGAGTGGAAACTGACGGATCGTCAGTTCCAACAGGATCCGCCGTCGTGATAGAACCGTCGGTCGAAATCACGGGGTTCTGACTATTATCAGGCAAAAGCGTTGTTTGCGCCGGATTTTTAGATCGGGAAGATAGAATAAAAATGGTGGATATCAACACCACTACCACCAGCAGCACAAGTAAAACAGCGGCGATCAGAAAACCGGTAAATTTAGGCTTATAGACGTTTGTATCATTTGAATGCTCAGGCATAAACGGCCCTCCTCAGTAAATGAATCAATTGCTTTGTAAAGTTATTATACACCCAACTTTATTAACAAATCAATAACCGGCTGGAAATTATCTGAAAAAAAGTTTATTTTTTTCCATGCTTTCCTATAATCCGAAATCATTTTAAAGAGTCTGCCCCGTTTTTTCGTAAAAACTATTGACAACCTGTTTTTTTTATGATAAAATATTTGCAAATATTATGTAGATAAGCTGGTAATTTATTATGAAGCGTTTTTTTCAGGCTGCATCCTATTATGTGTACTTTTATTTCTACCATGAAATAAAAGTTTTTTGTGTTGCCTGAAATACTGTTCCTTATTAGATAACCGTATTTTCCGCAGCAACGCCTGCGGAATTTTTATTGTTCCGGCAGTTTTACTGCTTATAAATTAAGGAAGGAAATAACTATGATTGCTGTACTGAAAAGCGAAACGACCGCTGTACAAAGAGAAAACCTCATTAAATGGCTCACCTCACAGGGACTGCAGGTCCATGTGTCTGAAGGTCAGTTTAAAACTGTGCTGGGGCTTATTGGAGATACCGCTAAGGTGGATATTGATTTGCTTTCCGGATTGGACATTGTAGAACAGGTCACCCGCATTACCGAACCCTTCAAAAACGCAAACCGCAAGTTTCATCCGGAAGACAGTATTATTACGCTGCCCACGCCTGATGGCAGCGTATCGGTAGGCGGCGGAGCATTTGCGCTTATTGCGGGTCCCTGCTCAGTAGAAACGGAAGAACAAATTTGCGGCGTAGCACTGGCAGTCAAAGCCTCCGGCGCTACAATGCTCAGGGGAGGCGCCTTCAAGCCCCGAACCTCTCCCTACGATTTTCAGGGATTGGGCGCCGAAGGACTGAAGCTACTGCTAAAGGCAAAGAAAGCGTCCGGTCTGCCTATTGTCACTGAATTAATGTCCGCGGAGCATCTTGACCTTTTTGCCGATGTGGATGTAATCCAAATAGGCGCCCGGAACATGCAGAATTTTGAACTGCTAAAAGAACTTGGACACTGCCGCAAGCCCATTCTTTTGAAACGGGGACTGTGCGCCACTCTGAAAGAACTGCTGATGAGCGCCGAATACATCATGGCAGGCGGCAATGATCATGTGCTGCTCTGCGAACGGGGAATCCGTAGCTATGATACTTACACCCGCAATCTGCTGGATCTATCCGCCGTGCCGCTTTTAAAGGAGTTATCCCACCTGCCTGTAATAGTGGACCCCTCTCATGCCACCGGCGCCGCCCGACTGGTCAAACCAATGGCGCTGGCAGCCGCAGCCGCAGGCGCTGACGGACTAATGATTGAGGTTCACAACGACCCTATTCACGCGCTTTGTGACGGCGCCCAGTCAGTGACCCCGGATCAGTTCGCTGACATCTCCGCCGCCGTTCACGCCGTTCGCGAAGCAGTTGCCGGAGGCCGGCTATGATCGCCGGCATTGTAGGACTGGGACTGATCGGCGGCTCGCTTGCCAAAGCCTACAAAGCGGCTGGCTGGACGGTATACGTCTGCAACCGTACCCGCACTACCGCTGATTACGCTATTCTTTCAGGTACCGCCGACGGGATTTTGGACCAGACCACTCTTCCGCTGTGCGATATCGTACATATTTCGCTTTATCCTGACGCATCTATTGACTATTTAAATACCAATGCCCCTCACTTTTCAAAAACCGGCATTGTCACAGATGCCTGCGGCACCAAACGCAAGATCTGTGAAGCGGGCTTTAAACTGGCTGACGAATACGGCTTTACTTTTGTAGGCGGACATCCGATGGCGGGCACTCATTTCTCTGGCTATAAATATTCCCGCGCTACCATGTTCAACGGCGCTTCCATGATTTTGGTCCCGCCCGTATTTGATAATATTGAACTGCTGGACCGACTCAAAGCGTTGCTTGCCCCCTTGGGACTGAAAAAAATTGCTGTCACCACCGCTGAAAATCATGACCGCATGATCGCTTATACCTCTCAACTGGCTCATGTAGTGTCCAACGCCTATATTAAATCTCCCTCCGCTCAGCAGCACAAGGGATACTCTGCCGGCTCCTTCCGGGATCTCACACGAGTCGCCTGGCTGAACGAAAAAATGTGGACGGAGCTTTTTATGGAAAACGGTGATTATTTAGCGGACGAAATTGATCTTATTGCCGATAACATGAAAGCCTATTCCGAAGCCATCCGTCAAAAGGACGCCCCTCGCCTGGAAGCATTGCTGCGGGAAGGCCGCATCGCTAAAGAACAGTCGGACAGCTGACTGCCGCGGCACTATTGGAAGGTGCTGCCACGCGCTTGGCGCTTCTCTTCTTCAAAACATCTGACCCCGAATACCAAAAAAACGATCTAATCCGCGCAATTCGTTTGATCTATCATACACTTTTGGGAGCAGACATGATTAAGCGGTCAATTTGAAAGAGCGCCGCCTGCTCTCAAACCTTTTATATAGAAAGTCAGGAGCTGAACTCTATGATTATTCCTGTTAATACCGCCCGCCCCTATGAAGTAATTATCGAACGGGGCAGTCTTGCCCGGGCAGGCGAGCTGATCCGCCCTCTGCTGGGAAACTGCCGTCTGGGCATTCTTACCGATGACACAGTAAACGAACTTTACGGCGATCAGCTGGTATCCGCCCTTTCGGCTGCCGGCTATGACGCTGTCAAATATGTGATTCCCCATGGAGAAGCCTCCAAAAATCCGGAACTTCTCTTTGCTTTTCTGAATTTTTTGGTGGAAAATCATCTGACCCGTACCGACGCGCTGATTGCGCTGGGCGGCGGCGTAGTAGGCGATATGGCGGGGCTGGCCGCCGCGCTCTTCCTGCGGGGGGTGAAATTTATTCAGATTCCCACTACGCTGCTGGCAGCGGTAGATTCCTCAGTAGGGGGTAAAACCGCCGTCGATATTCCCGCAGGCAAAAATCTGATAGGCGCCTTCTGGCAGCCATCCCTTGTAGTCTGCGATCCCGACACGCTTGCCAGTCTGCCCAAGGATATCCTGCGGGACGGCTGCGCGGAAGTCATCAAATACGGCGTTATTCTCGACCGTTCGTTTTTTGACCGGCTAAAAAATCCCCTCCAGCCTCAGCTTGAAGCGGTCATCGCCCGCTGCGTGGAACTGAAACGGGATGTGGTAAACCAGGATGAATTCGACACCGGTCTGAGAGGACTTTTGAACTTCGGACACACCTTAGGACACGGCATAGAAAAGGAGTCCCATTTTTCTGTTTCTCACGGCGCGGCGGTAGCGAAAGGCATGGCGCTGGCCGCCAAACTGGCGGTACACATGAAGCTTTGTCCGCAGGCATGCGCGGACGAGTTGACCGAGTTGCTACTGCAATACGGTTTTGATCTGACCTGTCCTTTTACAGCGGATGCGCTCTTTGCCGCTTCTCTCTCCGACAAAAAACGTTCGGGCGATCATATTACCCTCGTTTTACCTGAATCCATCGGTCACTGCATTCTGCACAAGCTTCCATGCGTTGAACTGCTGCCAATCTTAAAGGAAATCATTTGATTTTAAAACCTTAAACCAACGGTAAAAAATGAAATAAGAATATGCGCTTAGTACAAGACGCGGGCAACCGCCCTTGGATATTAATAGCACCTTCAAGAGAGTCCCCGGTATCCGACATTAAACCTGCCAAAGCATCAGCAGCGCAAAATCAGGTTCACGGAAATCCAAGCTACACTATGACGACCAATATTTCCAAACCTCTCATTGCAATGGAATTTGGAGATCAAATGAAATTAATTGATAAAAATCACCGTCTATATAAGACAGTAAAGACAGGAAAGCAGACTATAGAAACGTATTTTCTTATCGACTCCAAACATATACAATATATTGGAATTTATGCCGAAATGCTTTACGAAAATTTATAGCTATTTTTTACAAGTATACTTATACCGCTTTTATGAAAGCCGCGAAAACTGGAGCGGCGCTCCAGTTTGGATTTCCTCAATACAATCAAACGGAGATATCAAACATGGATATTCAATTTTCGCCAAGTACGCTGCGGGGAAACGTGACAGCGCCGGTATCCAAATCGGCAGCCCATCGACTGCTGATTGCCGCCGCGCTGGCAGACCGCCCCACCAAACTGTACTGTCCGGGCAGTAATCAGGATATTGACGCCACAATCGCCTGCCTGACGGCGCTGGGCGCCGTCATTGCGCGGCAGGAACAGTGGCTTACTGTTACGCCTATCGCCGGCGGCAATCCAGCGTCCGCAGCTCCTGCACTGAACTGCGGGGAAAGCGGCTCTACCCTGCGCTTTTTGCTGCCGGTGGCAGCGGCGCTGGGAAATGCCGTTACCTTTATCGGCAGCGGCCGGCTGCCCAGCCGTCCGCTCTCTCCACTGTATGAGGAACTGGCTGCACACGGTGCCAAAATGAGTTTAAACGGACAGATGCCTCTCTCGGTAAAGGGTCCGCTCTCGCCCGGAAAGTTTACATTAGCTGCCAATGTGTCCTCTCAGTTTGTCAGCGGTCTGCTCTTTGCCCTTCCCTTATTAAATGCACCTTCTGAAATCGTACTTACCGGCAAAATTGAAAGCATTCACTACATAGAAATGACCTTGCAAGCCCTTGCCGCCTTTGGCATTAAACCTACCCCAACTGTCGCCGGATGGTTGTTCAGCGGAAAAGAGCGCTACACCTCTCCCGGTGAACTGAAAGTAGAAGGCGATTGGTCAAACGCCGCCTTTTGGCTTTGCGCGGGCGCGATCGGCGGCGGTCCGATTACTGTTACCGGCTTGTCCCCTGACTCACTGCAAGGAGATAAATCAGTCACAAACCTCCTCCAACAGTTCGGCGCGGCGGTCACAGAAACAGACGGCAGCTGTACTGTATCAGCCGCCAATCTGCACAGCATCGACATCGACGGCGCGCAGATTCCCGATCTGATCCCCATTTTGGCGGTCACTGCTGCCTTTGCGGAAGGAAGCACTACCTTCCGGAATATCGGCCGCCTGCGGCTGAAGGAAAGTGATCGGATAGAAACAGTCCGCGCGCTGCTGGGCGCCATAGGCGTGAATTGTAAAGCCACTGAAAATGATCTGACGGTCTATGGTCAAAGCGCTTTATCTGCCGCTTTGGGGGAGACAGCTTCCCGCGCTGCCTGTGAAATTGATTCCTTCAACGATCACCGCATCGCCATGGCCGCGGCAGTGGCGGCTTCCCGCACTCCTTTATCCGTACTGCTCCACGGCGCGGAAGCGGTGCGTAAATCCTATCCTGATTTTTATGAACGGTTTATATCGCTCGGCGGAATTGCCTGTCAACGCATCGCCGCTGCCGAATCTGACCGGTAAAAGGAGAATTTATATGGCTTCCACATTCGGCAAAAATATTCAGATTTCCATTTTCGGGCAATCCCATTCAGCCGCCATCGGCGTTTCGATAGACGGTCTGCCGGCGGGCGAGTACATCGACCTTGCCGCGCTTCAGGCATTTATGTCCCGCCGAGCACCCGGTCAGGGTGCTTACAGTACCACCCGAAAGGAAGCGGATATTCCCGAGTTTATCTCCGGTGTGCTGGAAAACGGCGACCGATTGATTACCTGCGGCGCACCGCTGGCAATGATTATCCGCAATACCAACACCCGCTCCTCAGATTACTCGCTTTTTAAAGATTCTCCTCGTCCGGGTCACGCCGATTACACCGCTGAGCTTCGCTATCACGGCTTTCAGGATGTCCGAGGCGGCGGTCATTTTTCCGGTCGGCTGACAGCGCCTATCTGTGCCGCCGGCGGTATTTGCGGACAGATCCTTGCCCGCCGAGGCGTTACGATAGGCGCTCACATTTATGCGATCGGCGGCATTGCCGATACTCCCTATGACGAGCTGATAAGCGACCCCGTTTGGCTGAAAAAAACCTCTGACGGCTTTCCGGTACTGAATGAAGCCGCGGGAAAAGCAATGCTGGAGAAGATTGAAGCTTGCCGAATGGACAGCGACAGCATCGGCGGCATTGTGGAATGCGCGGTAATCGGACTGCCCGCCGGTATCGGTTCCCCCATGTTTGACGGAGTGGAAAACAAGCTGGCGCAAATTATTTTTGGCATTCCCGCTGTGAAAGGATTAGAATTCGGCGCAGGATTTACCGCCGCCGCTTTTCGGGGCAGCGAAAACAATGACGCCTACTATATGGATGACGACACAGTGAAAACACGCACCAACCGTGCAGGGGGCATTTTAGGGGGCATAACTAACGGTATGCCTCTGATTTTCCGAGTTGCCTTCAAGCCCACTCCCTCTATTTTCCGTCCTCAACAAAGTGTGTCACTGTCTGATCGCTGCGATAAGACGCTGACTGTTGTCGGACGTCACGATCCCTGCATCGTTCCCCGGGCAGTACCGGTAGTGGAAGCCGCTGCCGCGATTGCCCTGCTCGATCTGCTCTGCGACCAAAATTAAGCTGGAATTTCAGACATTCCGATTTTAAAACGCTTGAAGTAAAGGGCTTTTTCAAAAAAATGTTTGAAAGACTCGGGGCGAAGCCCCCTATATAAATGGAGAATCACATGGATATTTCACAACTTCGCGATGAAATTAACGGACTCGATGAGGAAATCTGCCGCCTGTTCGTCCGCCGGATGAATGTGGCGCTGGACATTGCCAAATATAAAAAAGAAAATCACCTTCCGGTGCTTGACGCTTCCCGGGAACGGGCGGTGCTTCAAAAGGTTTCCAAGCTCACCGGTGAAACGCTGGAAGTCTACGCCCGCACCCTCTATCAGACCATGCTCGATGTTTCCCGCGCTTATCAGTCCGACCTGATCGGGGAAAAATCGCAGCTAAGTCAAACTGTTCAAGCGCTGGCCGCAAAAGCGCCTGCCGCCTTTCCCAAACGCGCTACCGTTTCCTGCCAGGGCTGCGAAGGCGCTTATTCTCAGGCTGCCGCCGAAAAGCTGTTTCAAGCGCCTGAAATTATTTTTCACGCCGACTGGGAGGGAGTGTTTAAATCGGTCAGCGGAGCACTTTCCCAGTACGGTATTCTCCCCATTGAAAATTCCACCGCAGGCTCGGTCAACCGCATTTATGACCTATTGGCAGAATACAATGTAAGCATTGTTCGCTCGGTACGGCTGAAAATAGATCACAATTTGCTGGCACTGCCCGGCGCTAAGCTGGAATCCATTCGAGAAATTTACTCCCACGAACAGGCGATCAGTCAGTGCAGCGACCTGCTCTCAAAGTTAAAAAACGCTCACGCCATTGCCTGCCCCAATACAGCCGTTGCCGCGAAGCAGGTAGCGGAGGGAGGCGATTACACCAAAGCAGCCTTATCCAGCAGACTGTGCGCTGAACTGTACGGACTGGTTCCGCTGGTGGAAAACGCTCAAAACAGCGATGCCAATTATACTCGCTTTATCTGTATTGCTAAAGAGCCTCAGATATTCCCCGGCGCCAACCGCACCAGTCTGATTATTACCGTATCAAACAAACCCGGCTCGCTTTTCCGTATCCTTTCCCGCTTTAATGCCATCGGTGCTAACCTGATTAAACTTGAAAGCCGCCCCATTCCCGGCAGGGATTTTGATTTCACCTTCTATTTTGACGTAGAAGAATCGGTACACTCTCCTGAATTTGCCCGTTTACTCTGCGAGCTGGAGCAGGCAGGCGAAAAATTCCGCTATTTAGGTACTTATTCGGAAGTGATCTAATCTTTATACGTAGAATTTTACGAAAAGGA
The DNA here is from genome assembly GCA_964569225.1 of uncultured Lachnospiraceae bacterium. GTDB lineage: Bacteria > Bacillota > Clostridia > Oscillospirales > CAG-272 > CAKSQF01. The sequence goes on from CAZMTU010000003.1 coordinate 15,877, forward strand.
AGCGCTTGTACATGAATTCCAATCAACATACCTACGGGCTATTGGGGGAGGTCCTCGCCCACAGCTTTTCTCCTCTCATCCACAACCGTTTAGGTAATTCTCATTATGATCTAATCGAGCAAAAAAAGGAAACGGTTGCCGACTTTTTCAAAGAAAGAGCCTTTTCCGCGATCAATGTAACCATTCCCTATAAAAAGGACGCGCTTGCCGCCTGTGATCGGGTGTCGCCGCGCGCAGCCGCTATTGGCAGTGTGAACACAGTCGTAAAGGCTGCGAACGGGCAGCTTTCAGGCTACAATACCGACGCCTTCGGCTTTGCTTACCTGCTGTACCGAAGCGGTATTTCCCCTATGCGCAAAAAATGTCTGGTACTGGGCAGCGGCGGCAGTTCGGTAATGGTGCAGTATATGCTGACAAAAATGGGAGCTTCTGAAGTAGTTGTCATCTCCCGCAGCGGAGAAAATAACTATAACAATCTCAGCCGCCATGCCGATGCAGGGCTGATCGTTAATACCACCCCAGTAGGCATGTATCCCAAAACAGGCGCGGCGCCTGTGGAGCTGGACCGTTTTCATAACCTTACCGGCGTAGTAGACCTAATCTACAATCCCGCCCGAACCAAGCTGCTGCTGGATGCCATGAGACTGTCAATCCCCTGCGCCGATGGACTGCCCATGCTGGTGGCACAAGCTAAGCTGGCGCATCTGCTTTTCTTCGGAAAAACGGCAAACGATGACTGTCCGCCTGAAAAGGATAGCGAAATCGAAACCATTACCGCAGAAATCCGCGCCAAAACTATGAATATTTTGCTGGTGGGAATGCCCTCCTGCGGCAAAAGCACGATCGGTCAGCTGCTCTCCGAAGCCACTGGCAGGGAATTGATTGACACCGATCAAAAAATTGTTCAAATGACCGGCAAATCCATTCCAGAACTGTTTGAAGCAGGAGGCGAAGCTTACTTTCGGTCATTGGAACATCAGGTTGCGGAGGAATTTACAAAGCAAAGCGGAAAAATTATTGCTACCGGCGGCGGTATCGTCACCCATCCTGAAAATCTCGACCTGCTTCGTCAGAACAGTCTGATTTTCTTCATTAATCGTCCCATTGAACAGCTTTCCACTGACGGACGGCCTCTCTCACAATCCAATCGCCTGTCCGACCTGCTGCGCGTCCGTCTTCCTCTTTACCGCAGCGTAGCGCATTATGAAATTCCCTTCACCAGTTCACCTGAGGTTGCAAATGCAATCCGTAAACGGGTAACTGAACTTGCCAAAAAAATATGATTTTTTCTGTTACATGCGCCAGTCCTGATTTTAGTTAATAAAGCATTGCTAAAAAGGGAGGGCACGCCTATTACATACCATTTATTTCAGGGAGGCAATATCATGAAGCTGCTGATTATTAACGGTCCAAACCTAAACCTGTTAGGACTCAGGGAACCCACTATTTACGGTACGCAGAATTATGCCGCGCTGGTGGATTATTTGAACCGGTCTGCCGATGAACTTGGCCATACCATCGAAATCTTTCAATCAAACCATGAAGGCATGATCGTAGATAAAATTCAGGCGGCCTACGGTGTTTTTGACGGTATTATTATTAATCCCGCCGCCTATACCCACACCAGTGTGGCAATCTTAGACGCGCTGAAGGCCGTAGCTATCCCCACGGTGGAAGTACATCTTTCGGATATTTCCGTTCGAGAAGCCTTCCGTCAATTTTCTTATGTATCGCTTGCCGCTGTAAAAACCATCTGCGGCAAAGGATTTGCCGGCTATCGGGAAGCTATGATGTATTTTAAATAAACTTTGTAAGAGAGTTTCCGGTAAATTCTACGCAATAAAGCTTATGGGTAATAAAGAAAGAGTTCGGTGTTAAACCGAACTCTCAGACTGAAGATAAAACCCCATTGGGGCTTTGCCCCAAACCCTATTTAGGGGACTTTTTAAAAAGTCCCCTAAATACCTTCAAAAACATTTAAGTAATTGGCATGTTTCTATGTTTTAAATTTTAAAACTTCAATTTTTCTACACGCAGAGAGTTCGGTGTTAAACCGAACTCTCTCTTTATTAATTTTGAGTATCATTCCATTCGCGATTTAGTGTACGCCATAAATAGCTGTGGATATTTCAAAGCTTGACGGATAAGTGAGATCAGGAGGCGTATTGCCGGTTGTCACCAGCGTTCCGTCCGACAAAAGCGCAGTAACCGATTGACTGCCGGCGCTTACCCAAATGACATTTGTCATTCCGGATACATCGCCGTTTGTCTGATCACCGCTTGCCAGCAGCACTGTTCCGTCTGACGTTAACCCTACCGTACAGCTTTCACCGGCTGAAATCTGGATCACATTCTGCCATTCATCCACATCACAGCGTCCGGTATTGGAACTGCCGGCTGCCACTACGGTTCCGTCTGCCTTCAATCCTACACTGTGAAGGAAACCGGCGGAAATCATTACGATATCCTCCCACCCGGTGGTATTGCACTGACCGCTGGTACTCATACCTGTTGCGCAGACAGTTCCATCCTCCAACAAAACCAGTGTGTGATAACCGCCTGCCGCTATGGCTACCACATGAGAGAACTGCCCCACATCGCACTGCTTTTCAGAGCTTCGCCCCGCAGCAACCACAGAACCGTCTGATTTCAGCCCTACCGTATGATAGTCGCTAGCATCAATAGCAACAATATCCTTCCAATCCGATACTTCACACTGTCCGTAAGAATTATCGCCGAACGCTAATACTGTACCGTCATTCAGAAGAATAACAGTGGTCAGCTTGCTGCACTTCACGGATACTACCGCTTTGTTGATTCCGGCAGCATAATAGGCTTTGTCACCGTCAAAGAAAGCATTTCCATATACATCAATCACGCTTACAAACTTGTCGGAATCCATTACACTGGCATGAATTGCCTGTTTATCCGCAAAAGAAAGATAGGAAAAGAAGGTAGGTAAATGCTTTTTAATAGAGGGCTTTGTAAACTGAGCAAGCAGCACATTGATAGCATCCTCATTGCCGCTCATGCCTACATAATCAGCGGCACGGTCATAGTTTTGCTGACTGATATAGTAGGTCACAGCCGCTTCCGCGGAGGAAGCAATCAGCGCCTGATCATTTATTCCCTTGGCCATAGCGATCGCCTTGTCAAAATCATACTTGGCGGTATAATAAGCAATAGCGGTTCGGGTAATCTGATCGGGCGTAGTGGCGGTTTGATAGGTAGTGGCAGTCTGAATAGCCATATCAAAATCGTTTGCTTTCAGCTGATTTTGAACCAGTCCTTCGGCAGCCTCTGCCTTTTTAACACTCCGATCACTTTCGGACAGCTTATCGGCATATTGAATTGCACCGGCATAATCGCCCTTTTCCAGCGCTTCCGTATAGAGCTGGAGGTAAAGCGACGCGATCTGCTCACTGTCATTTAACTCCTCGGCATATTTCAGCGCTTTAGAAAGATTGGGATTTGTGACCGTATAATACTGAAGCGCCGCGTTCAGCACCTCATTGATCAGTTCGTCACCGCATTCGCTCATTCTGGCAAAGCCCAGCGCATTATCAAAATCGTTTTGCTCAAGATAGGTACGAACAATCTTTTCGCTTTCGTTTCCCTGCGGTACCTGCGTTGTAGTCGGCGATTCGGTTTCAACAGGTCCGGTCGTCTGAGCCGGCGTATTGCTGCGGGCAACTAACGTGATAATCAGCAATGTAACAATTACGATAAGCAGCAACGCACTGGCAGCAATTGCGGAAATCAGCCCTATTTTCAGCTTATCGGGCTTTTTCGCAACAGCCGCGGGCGGAATTTTCTCAGTCGGCTCGTCGATCGCTTTGTCTTCACTATCCTTATTTTCGGAAGTGCTTTCAGAAATAGATTCAACAGCTTCTGAGCCGTACGCTGCTGATGCGCCAGCGGAAAATACACCGGTGTGATATTCAGTAGTCGCCTCGGTTGCCGGCGATCCGATATCTACACCGCTATCGGCAGATACAGCCGGATCGGTACCGCTTACGCTGTCGGCATTAGGAAGTGCGTCAGCATCGCCGACAGTCTTAGCCAATTGGACCGTATTGGCAGCGGCCGCAGCGGAAACAGCGGAAGCCGCTGCCTTTGGCGCGAAAAAGCTGAACAGCTCCGATTTAGATGCGCCGCAGGTAGTACAATGATCCGATTCGCAAAACTCCCCGCAGGTACAGCGCCATATAATTTCTGTCAGCTCTTCCGGCTCATAAAGCGCAGTAGATCCAAAACGGCTGGAAATGGTCTCCATTTCCTTTTTATGCTTTTTCTGAAGCGGAACCGCATCACCCGGCAGATCAAAGAAATCCCCTCTCAAGTAATCGGTAACTGTTCCATCTGTAAAACGGATCCGGCTGATGTAAAGCTCAAGATTCTCCACCCGCAGTCCGCTTTCACAGTCAGGTGTAAGCCGAAAAGTAATATGAGCGCCGCTTGCCAGCCCCTCTTCCCCAAACCGAAGCAGCTTAGCAAAATACTCATTTTTAGTACAGGGAATGAGCGTTCCCTGCGCGTCAAACAATCGAATAACAATAATTGCGGATTCGACTGTATCATCGGTCAGCCCGCCGCCGCCCATTTTTTCTACCGTCAGGCAGATTTGCGCGCAACCGGCATCATAATTATATTCCAGATCGGTGTGGTCAATGGTCAGCGGACAGCGCAGCGAAACACGCTTACATTTTGTCAGCTTGACCTTTATTCCCTTTTGTTTTTTGGAATCTTTCATTTGATCCATCTCCTAATATTTTGCAGGATTGAAAGGCACATTCTGAATTTATTGTATCGCAAAAGTTCCGTTTTGTCAAGGAGTGCGGCGGGAGTTTACAGACTATTAGCGAAAAAGAAACAATTTCAGCCTATTTTCTATCTCCTTCGACAAGATCTGCCGTCCGATTTCGCGGAAAATCGCCCCAAAACAGATTCCGGGAGATTGGCTGTTTGCGGGCTTCGCGCTTCCACTTTGACTGTACCATACTTATTACCGGAGACGATTCAAAAGCATGTAACGCGCTTTGAGCCGTTCCGTGAACGACTGCACGGAACAATCCGTTTGCCGCAAACAATATTCGTCCGGCACGCTTTGGCTGATGACAGAGCCGCCAAAGCCATTCAATTCCCATATGCCGAAAGCAGACCGGCGCCCGTTTGACCTTTCCTGCCCACACATCCAGGCTGCCGCCAAGCGGGAGAAAAAGATGAACACCCGGCAATCTATGACGGTTATCAAAAATCCAATTTTCCTGAGCAGGAGATCCAAGACATACCACCACTATTTCGGCGCCTGACGAATCAATCAATCGGCAAAGCATCTCGTTTTCTTCTGCCTGAAAATATCCGTCCGCCCAGCCGGCAATTGATAACGCAGGATATTTATCATGCCATCGCAACGCCGCGCTTCGCGCAATTCCTGATCTTCCGCCTAAAAAAAATACCGACCGTGATTGACAGGCGGCTTCATAGAGCAGCGCCTCACCCAATTCAATTCCTGTGAGCCGTTTGACCGGCGGCTTACAGGAATAGCGCCGCCGAAGATTCAGCACACAGGCAGCACCCGCACCGTCACAAACAAACCACCGGCAAGCCATGATCCTCTTGAAAAAATCAGGCGAGCGATCGGTTCTGGCTATTAATTCAGCATTCAAGGAAATCACGCAGTCCCCGGAACGGGCGGCGGATAGCAGCAGACGGGCGGCAGTGTCGGCAGGTAGGTCTATCAGCATAAGATCGGCTCCTTACAAAACGTAAAAGCGCACATCGAAGAAACAGTCCTAATGACTATATGCCAAAAAGCGGCTTCCTATGCCCCATGCGCTATGTAAACAGATAATCATTGAGTCTTTTGACTTCTCACCTCTACTGAGTTTTAACATTTATCGTTTAAATCGGTCTGCTTCCGCGGTTGCCAGCTTATCGCATCGTTCATTATAGGGATGACCGGCATGTCCTTTTACCCAGCAATATTCGATTTTGTGGGGCGCGACCGCTTCAAGCAGACGCTGCCATAAGCCGGGATTGAGTGCGGGAGACCCATTCGATTTCTTCCAACCCTTTTTTTGCCAACTTATCGCCCAGCCTTTCGAAAGTCCGTCGATTACATATTTCGAATCGGAGGTAAATATCACCTGACAGGGTTCCCGAAGCGCTTCAAAAGCGCTGATAGCACCCATTAATTCCATCTGATTGTTGGTAGTCTGAGCGTCTCCCCCAGATAGTTCCTTTTCCTTTCCTTTATATACTAATATAGCGCCCCAACCGCCAGGCCCCGGATTGCCCCTGCAAGCGCCATCGGTATAAATTTCTACTTGTTTCATTAAATGCATCCCCTTCTTTAGCCGTAATTCTTTTAACATTTTATCCGGCTAAGCCTTTATAGAATTTGCTGCCGGTAAATACCGGCAGCAAATTCTCGCTAAAGACGCCGCTTATGAGCGCGCTTTCCTCATATGCTTTTATATATATCTATAACAAAAGCTTTGAAAAATCGCGCGCTTTGCTTGTTTTTTAATGCAAGGCGCTGTTTTATAATAGCGCCTTGTTGTTCAAACTTTCTTTCTGCTTCTTTATTATATCATAAAAGAAAACATTTCGCAAGCGCTATTTCAGTTTTAGTTCTTCTGCCCGATCAGCCGTAATTCCGCCGATATTAAAAACCGAATCGCCATAATATAATTCATTTATTTCTCCCTCTGAGGTAAACACCCGGTGAGGATCAAAATGCGCCTCGTCAATACCGCTTTGAAAAGGAAGATATTCAGAAAGCAGTTCAATGGTATAGCTTCGGCAAAGCACCTCACAGAGCGCGCCGTTTTCATCCTTTGCCGACTGACCTTTGAGCGTAACCATTTTTACATCCGATTCGGATATGCCAAGCAATCCCTTCATCAGCGGAATCAGGTCCGGCAGCGTCAGATCGCTGACGGTATTGCTCAATCCCGCCTTTAACAGTCCCAAAGCGGTTGAAATCGAAAATTCACTTTTTATTTTGTGAAAAAAAGCGGACAAAAATATTTTCTGTGCGTCCATCCGCCCGTAATCCGCAGTGAGATATCCGCTTCGGAAACGAACAAACTGCTCTGCCGCTTCCCCATTCAGCAGCTGTTCACCCGCTGTCAGGTGAATATGAAGATTTTGGCTTTCATCGTCATAATCAATATTCTGGGGAACCTTCACCTGTACGCCGCCAACGGCATCTACGATGGTTCGCAAGCCTGCCGTACTGACCGAAACATAGTGATCAATAGAGATCCCCATGTTTTCCTTCAAGAAGCCCTTGAGCGCAATATTTCCTTTTCGCGCGGCTTCCTCTTCGTTATCGCCGCGCCCGCGCGCCTGTGCCGCCGCTGCCGCATAAATGGCATTGATTTTGTGAGAGGTACTTCCTTCCCGCTGAACATAGGTATCTCTGGGAATCTGTACTACCCGCACACTTCCGTTTTCCAAATCCATCGCCACCAGCATAATCACGTCTGTTCCGCCCCATGCATCGTCCACGCCGGTCAGCAGAACGGTCATTTGTTTCTCATTTGCCTTGGATAAAAAGGTCTGTCCCGCTTCACCAACCGAGCGAAGCGCATTCGCCGCCTGTCCCCCCGCGGCAGCCAACAAATTATTCTCTTTCTGTACCCAATTGTTTATTTTCGTCCCTATATGCATCGCGGCAGCGCCTGTTGCAATCAGCAATGCCGCGCAAAAGAGCCATTTTGCAGCCTTTTTTAACATATAATCCCCCGTTTCTTTGGTTTCTCGTCCTTATTGTGCCAGAACCTGTTCAATTGATACATAAAATAAAGACTGGAAATTTTTTTCTTAAAATATTTCGCGAGATTGGAACGAAAGCCTGTCAAACTCAGTATCGCCTTTTCAGCAAATTCGTTAATTTAATTTTTTTAAATAAATAACCGCAGAATGAAACGAGGTACGCCCTAAAAGAAATAGATTAACTCTCTTCTTTCAGAGCGTACCTCATAAGGTAGGTATTCCGCAGTTTATACTTACAGGGATATAAAATTATTTTTAAAAAGCTGCCCGCATACCTCTAAACTTTCCCCGCAATTTCTTCCCGCAAACGGGAGATAATGCGCTTTTCCAAACGGGATATGTAGGACTGGGAAATCCCCAGCCGGGCAGCGACTTCTTTTTGCGTCTGCTCTCTGCCTCCCCGCAAGCCGAACCGCAATTCAATGATTTCCCGTTCTCTGCCCGAAAGCTGCGCCAGCGCGGCATGGATGGTACGGCGATCCTCTTCAGTTTCAATGGCCCGGCAAACCGAATCATCCTCGTCAGAAAGAATATCTGAGAGCAGCAGCTCATTGCCATCCCAATCAATATGAAGCGGCTCGTCAATAGACAGTTCCTTCTGACCGGCGGTTTTCCGCAAATACATCAGGATCTCATTTTCTATACAGCGGGAAGCATAGGTTGCCAGCTTGATATTCTTGTCAGTTCGAAAGGTATTGACTGATTTAATCAATCCGATCGTTCCGATAGAAATCAGATCTTCGATCCCCACACCGGTATTTTCAAATTTTTTTGCAATGAACACCACTAACCGTAAATTTCGTTCGATCAGCGTCGAACGCAGCTCAGGCTGCTCATCCAGTCGGGCAAGCAGTTCGCTCTCCTCCTCCGGCGTCAGCGGTTTAGGCAGACTTTCAGTCCCGCCAATATAGTAAAGCGCATTATGAAGAGCGGCATTCCGGAAAAAAAGGCGGCGGAGCTTCTCTGCCAGACCGTCAAACAGCAATAAGACCCTGCATTTTAACATGGCAAAACACCTCTTACAATAAATTTGAAGGAATTATGGCTGCATAGCCCGTATGGGAGACATCGGCCCTCCCAATGGCAACGCAGGCGTTTTTCGGCCGCCCCGCTACCAGTACCCGTCGGGGAACAAAACCGTAAAGAATGCCTTCTCCCGAAGCAGTCGTACAAGGAATCAACCGCAGCCGAACAGTAGAACAGCCCGCTCCATTCGGCGGTTTATCGGTGCATGCGGTATTTGCAGGGTCCGTCCAGCCGACTGCTTTCTTCACGTCCGTCCGTTCAGCCGATGCGGAAGCGAATTTCTTATCAGACGGTCCATTGGGTGCTGCCAGCCAGCTCAGCTCCGCCGGCAAGAAAGCAGCCGCGCTTTCTCTGTCTACCACGATCACCGGCAATCCGCTAAGCGGCTCGGTCAGCAGATTTCCGCTGTCTACCAACGCTTTCAGGCAGATCGATGTCTGTTCCTCAATGCAGATATCCACTGTTTGTACCGTCGGCTTTCGCCGCTTCAGCGCCCATGAAATCAGCGCCCCTGCCAGCAGCGCAAAGAGCAAAATCCCCCAGAAGGGCAAATCGCCCAAAAGCGGCTGTACTTTGCCGCCCACCGACACCTGCTTTTTTCCCCAAACACCTACGCCATAACAAACCGCCGTCATAATACCGCCTAAAAGCAGGGAAATTGTCCAAAATGCCGCCAATCCTTTTAAAAATGCCCGCGCATTCTGCCAGCCAAGAGCGGCAAGGCAGATCAGACAAGGCATAAGCAGGGCGGAAATAAATGCCAACGGATTTCCGTCGGGCAGCAGCAATGCCCCCACTGAATAAACGGCGCCCAGTGCGCCTGCCGCTGCCAGCCGCAAGGGACGAACCGGCTGACGAAGCATCTTTGCAGTCAGAAACAGCGCCAGTGTATCCATCGTAAAGTTCACCGCAAAATACAGATCACCGTAAATCGCCTGCTCCATGCCCGTCCCTCCCCTCACCATAGTCCCATTATACGCTGCGAAGCGGCTAAAATATGTCGCTATCTGAGGGGAAAAATTGAAATTTATTGTAATATCCTGAGACTTCGATTCAAGTTATTTGCCTAACGCGCTTTTTTCTTTAATCTACATGCAAACATTTGAAAAAGCAATCAGCCGGGTAATCCAAGAAAGGATCCTCCGCCCCTTGTTTATCGATCAAGGTAATCGGAAACAAAAGAGATATCTCTAATCAACTCCAAGCATTTATCTTGTATCGTAAATCGGGTAATCTCATAGATCGCCAGTACATAAAATCCATGACTAAGCCAAAAACATATCGGAACTCTCCCTCATTACTTTCATATACTTTGATCAGACTAAGTTGAAGCATTTCCTCCAGCGCGTTTTCGGTTTCATCCGCCGTCAGTCCGCAGCCCATTTTAATTTCAAAAAGACACAAAGCGGTATTATTTACCAATGACGTCTGAACCGCATAGCGGTACTCAAATTCAAATACCTTGCGAAGCTGCTCGCCGGACAGTAGGTTTAGCGCCTTAGCGGTCCGCCGAACGGTAAAAATCCTTTCACTGCCCGGAAGCTTGTAGGTACGATCAATAAAAATCAGTTCATTTGAAATAAACACCGCAGGTATTGGACACACAGCCTATCAGACGTCCCGTTTCTTTCAGCTTTTCCTTTCAGCGATCCGTTCTTCCGGTGTTAAAGGGCAATTTTTTCTGCACCGAACCTAAAGCTCATCACCCCCGGTGTACAACGTCATAGGCAAGATCAGGGACCTCATCAGGATCAATTTTAACCGCTTTTTTCAGACTCCAATCCATAGATCATTTCCAACGATATATCCAGCGCTTAAGCAATTTCGGTCAGCAGCAAAATATCGGGCATTGCGCTTCCTGTTTCACATAGTTAAGGATATATATTCCTATAGATGTGTCCCCCTGACTCCTGTTTTGAAACCGCCTGATTGCTGACGCCCAGCAGAACGCCTAACTCCTCCTGCGTCAGTTTTTTGCCTTCCGGTATTTGGCAATATTCCTACCTATTTTCTTTTTCTAACTCCCTTTTTATATTTATTTTTCCACAGATCAACCGACCAGTAAACAGACCATTTAGAGAAAAACGTCATTTTTCAAAGCATAAAATCGCCGTTTGCTTGGAAAAGCGTTTTTTCTATTTTTGTATATTCAAATAACTCAAATCAATTGCCTAAAGTATTTGCGCAATATTTTGGATAAAGCAAAATTAAGAGGGGCTTTTTCCCAAAAGCCCCTCTTGTTCAAATTAATTACTTTAGAATATTATCCTCCAGCCAACGCTTAGTTGCCGCATCGGTGGTGGGATTGTCCGCCAGCTTCTGGGCCTCGGCATACAAATTTGTGTAATAGCCGCCGCCTTGAGTCTGAGAACCGGTACAGGTGAAATAATAGGTATGGATATTTCCGTTTACATCGGCATAAGTTAAATACGGGCGCGCCACAAAGTCAGTTTTATAATATTCGGAGGTGAACCCGCATACAAACGCATTGTACACCAGATAACCGTTATAAGCAGCATAAGTGCGATAAGCAGGAACGGTAACGGCGCTGCCCTTATACAGATAGCTTTCAGTATCCTTATTCAATGCCCCGCTGACTTTATCCTTTAGCCGAACCACCATTCCATAGCCAATACCGGTATCGTTGCTGTCGGAAGGCTGAAAATTCTTGTTCGAGCTGTGCAGACTTTCCAGCTCCCGAATGAGATCGGTGCTGATACGTGCCAGAAAACGTAAGCCGGTAGCATCATCGCTTACCCGCAGTTCAACGCCTGCCATTCCAAATTCCGGAAGCTGCACAGCACTTGCCAGCGAGTCGTCACTGTCGGCTGTTATACTACCCAATTCTATCCATCCGGCATAAACCAGCAAATCCCCGGTAATTGTCACCTGACTGCTGCATGCTTTAGTACTGTCATGCGCCTGTGCTGCCTGCGGATCGGTATACCATCCTGTGAAAAGGTACCCTTCCTTACTCATAGCATGCTGCGAGAAGGTAATCACTTCATTTAATTCTACAGTGAACTGCTCTACCGTGTTGCCATCCAATGTATTCACAAAGGTAGCGGTAAAGGCACGGAACTGACATTGATAACCGGAAACCTCCTGCGGCGGAGTTGTATAAATCCACTCGCCCCAGTCATTTCCCTGAGGCAGCCGATAACGAATGGAATAATCCTCGCTTCGAATCCCTTCAGGCAGCTCATACAACGGTTCTCCGTCAGCAGTTGTCGACCAGTTTATACCGGTCGGCATCGTAATGACCGTTACCCGACAGGTCGCCTTCAATCCGTTTTTAGTCTGAATAGTAATAACAGAGCTGCCGGGTGACTTCGCGCTCACCACGGACCCTTCAATAGAAGCGACCGCCGGGGCGGAAGCCGACCAAGTGACCTCCTTTTCGGTTGCATCTGCAGGCAGAATGGTATAGCCCAACTGATAGCTGTCTCCCACGATCAGCGTAACACTGCTGGTTGCAAGCGTTACCGAAGTAGGTTGAATAATCTTTTGCAGCACCTGAATGGTAAAACTATCGCTGAAGCTGCCATAGGTAACCTTGACCGTATAAGTGCCGGCGCTGTTCATATTGTAACCGGAACAGGTATAACCGACAATCTCAAAAGCAGTTCCGTTAGTAAAGGCGGCTTCTACCACCATTCCGGCAGTGGAAAAGCTATCCCCCACCGTATAAACCGTTTTACTAGGCGGCGTGGTAATTCGGATACCGGAAACCGATGAATTCTGATACAGCGTATAATCAAGCCGAACCCAACCGTATTTGCCGTTATACTGAGTATATCCCCAATAATAACTGCCAACCTTTTGAACGATAGATACATTGATAATAGCCCCCTGAGGAACTGTAGCCAATATACTGCTGGTGGTATTTGTTTCTGCCCGCAAATTCAGACCGCCGTTCGCTACCACCTGATAGGAACCAGTCTTGTATTCGTCCTCAGGCGAGGTTACAGCCCCTGACTGATCTATGCTGCGGGGCATATTGTAATACATCAAATCCCGCGAACCGCAATAGGAATAAAAGCTGTCCCACGTCCACTGACGGGTATAGATAAGACAGTCCTTATTATTTGTGTTGCATTCATAAGTAATAAACCCGCTGGCGGATACCGAAATGACAAAGAGGGAATGTCCCGCGCCGGTACGGATATGACCGCCGGGACCTACCTTGGTAAGAGTTGTCTTCACTGTATTAGCAGTCCATTTTCCGGCGCTCAGCTTGCTTCCAAAGGCATTATAGTAATCGGTCGTATTACTGAAATCAATGCTTCCATAAAGCCGCCACTGACAGAACCGAGCAAACCCCATGCACTGTACGCCCTTTAAGTCAATCTGACAGTTCGCCTTGGAGGGCCAGTAACGAATGCAGTTTTCGTTGGATTGAGTATTAGTGACACAATCGCCGGCATGGCAGGTGCAGGCTCTGCCGTTCTGGGAAAAATAAGAACCTACCGGATAGTCTGCAAAGGGAAGTGTAACACCGTTGATTACAAAGGAACCGCTTGAAGCTGTACTGGAGGGCATATCGCTGTTTTCAAACTGATCAATAATGCTGAGCAAGTTAGTAACGAGCGAGTAGCTGTAGGTCAGGAGCATATCGTTGCCATCTTCAGGCAGCTCTTCAACCCCGTCTTCCTCCACATAATCAGGGTTTGGCAGATAGAGAATCACTTCATCCGCCTGATCCATAGACATCCGCTGCACCCCCGACAGGCTCATGCCGTCAGGCGCTGTTTGTCCTTTGAAATCGGCAACAAGATCCCCCTCTTTGCAATAAAGCGCCCCCTGCGCTAAGCAATAAAAGTTCTCCTCACAGACCGAAAAACTGTCTATGGCATCCGGCAAACTGCACAGCAATACAGATTCTCCGCTTTCCAGTGAATAGGAATAAAGCTTTTCACCGGCGGCATACCAGAGCTCCTGTCCCACAAGGGCAATCTGTTCCGCATCAAGCGCTGCTATCTTATCGGCATTGCCATCGCAGCTCACCCAAAGCGTTCCGTCATCGTCCAAATAATAGAGCAGTTCCCCTTGATCCACCGCTCTGGCCGAATTGATCGGTGCAGAGACGGAATCTGACGCGGTCTCCGTACCGTCATCGGTCTGTTCGCATCCGGCCAATAATGCGCCCGCCGTCAGCAGCACTGGCAGTATAAGCAGACCGGCAATCCATTTTTTTAACATACGCTCACTCCAAGACACTTTAACGCAAAAAGCATTTTTCTATAATATTTTTATTATAACATTTTCTGACATTATTTTCAAGACATGTTCTTAATTTTTTTGCGTTATTATGCGCCAAATAAAGGAAAATTTCCATTAAATTCGCTTGAACACAAGCAAACAGCTTTAAAAAAATAAATCTACCGTCTTTTCGGAGGAACTCATATGACATTGAACGAAGGCGTTCCCGGCAACGTTTATACCGTAAAAGCGATTATGCTAAGCATACCAATCGTCCGCCGGCTGCAAATATTAGGAATGACCGCTCAGGCAACAATTGTTCTGCTAAATAAGCTGCACAGCGGATCGGTATTGATTCGCCTGAGAGGCTGCCGGTATGCGGTGGGCGCCGCCTTTACCAAAGGCATCCTCGTCCAGTCCGCAGGGTGGACCGCACCGACGTTCAGCCGTTTCTTTTTTCTTTGATTAAAAAGCTCCCCTATCACATTACGCGAGGTGCCTGCCATGACCGAATCTTCTCCTCTTCGCGTTGCCTTTATCGGCAACCCCAACTGTGGAAAAACAACGCTGTTTAATGCCTTTACAGGCGCCAGACTAAAGGTTGCAAACTGGCCCGGTGTAACCGTAGAGAAAAAAGAAGGGGTTTATAAATATAACAACCGGCTTTACAAACTAATTGATTTGCCGGGTATATATTCGCTGACCAGCTATACTATGGAAGAAAAAATCAGCCGCTCTTATATCCTGTCAGACGAAGCAGATATAATTGTCAATGTAATGGACGCTTCCTCATTGGAACGTTCTCTTTATCTGACTCTTCAGCTTTCAGAGCTGGGCAAACCGGTAGTAGTCGCTCTGAATATGATGGATATTGTGGAACAGCGCGGCATGAAGCTGGCGCTTCACCGGCTGTCTGACCTATTGGGTATGCCAGTGATTCCGATCAGCGGCAGGCGGCGCACTGGGTTAGACTCGCTCAGCCGCGCCATTGCCGATCTGCGTCAGCCAAACACCGTTAGCCGTCAGTACCGTTCGTATGCCTGTCCCTACAATGCTGAAACTGAAAGCCGGATCAAAGCAGTTGCCGATACACTGAAAAAAAAATATCCGAATCTGAACCATCTTCGCTGGTACGCCATTAAGCTGTTGGAACAGGATAAGGAAACAGCCGAATGTTATCCGATAAACCTTCATTTTTCACCCCCAAAAAGTTATGAATCCGATATAATTGGGCAAAAATATGATTATATCGAAAAAATAACCGCAGAAGTACTGATTGGCAAAACTGTACGCTCTGCCGCTACCGACCGCGCCGACCGGCTGCTCACTCATCCGATCTGGGGATTTCCTATTTTCTTGATCTTCATGGCGCTGGTCTTTTTTCTCACTTTTACAGCAGGCGATTTTCTAAAAGGCTACTTTGAGCTGACGCTGGACCAGCTTTCCGAAACGCTTCGCAATCTGCTTCAAGCCGCACATGTTGCCGGATGGATGACCTCTCTGCTGATTGATGGAATTCTCGCCGGTGTTGGCGGCGTTCTGACCTTTTTACCCAATATCTGTATTCTTTTTTTGTCGCTGGCATTGCTGGAGGACAGCGGCTACATGGCACGGATCGCCTATGTAGCGGACAGTCTTATGAACCGTTTAGGACTTTCGGGACGTGCTTTCCTGCCTATGCTGCTGGGATTTGGCTGCTCGGTTCCGGCGGTTATGGCAACCCGCACGATGGAGGATTCATCCGATAAAAAGCGGACTATTTTGGTCATTCCCTTTATGTCCTGCTCCGCCCGTCTTCCTGTATATGTTCTGCTGTCAGAAGTTTTTTTCGGCCGTTTCGCCCTGCCTGCCGCTTTTTCTATGTATCTGATCGGACTGTTGACAGCCATTGTCGCCGAGTGGCTGCTCTCCAAATTTTTTAATGACTCCGGCACAAAGGCGTTGCTTATTGAACTGCCCGAATATAAATTGCCATCTCCCCGCACTGTAGCGATCTATGTTTGGGAAAAGGCCGGTAATTATCTCGCCAAAGCGGGTACCGTCATTTTTTTTGCTTCGGTTGCACTGTGGCTTCTGCAATCCTTTAATTTCAGCGGCATGTGCGCGCTGTCCGATTCCTTCGCCGCTATGCTCGGAAAAGCATTGATTCCCTTCTTTAAACCCTGCGGCTTAGGGTATTGGCAGATTATCGTATCCCTGATTGCCGGTATCGCCGGGAAAGAAGTGGTTATTTCCTCACTCAGCGTCCTTTACGGCATTAACAGCATTTTCTCCCAAACAGGTATGGCATCCCTTGCCGGCGCACTGGGCAGCGCGGGCTTTACCGCTCTCAACGCCTATTCGATGATGCTGTTTGTTTTGCTCTATGTTCCCTGTATTGCTGCGGAAGCAGCGATTTACCGCGAAACCGGATCGGTCAAATGGACCGCCGCCTCCATTGGGCTTCAACTGACCGGTGCGTGGATTATTTCCGCATTGTTTTATCAGACTGCCGTTTTATTAATTTAAAGTATTCTTCGTTCTTAAATTGTTTACATTTTTTTATTCTTCTGCTCTTGTATTTTTTAATAAAAGCTGTATAATAATGATAATCAATATTAATTTTACGAGGTGAATAAATATGGCAAAATATGTATGTCCTGTTTGCGGTTATGTGTATGAAGGAGACAACCCCCCTGAAAAATGTCCCATCTGCGGCAAGGAAATGGTCAAGGAGGAAGAGGGCGGCAAAACTTGGGCTGCCGAGCATGTAGTAGGCGTAGCTAAGGGTGCGCCCGAAGACATTATTGAAGATCTGCGCGCTAACTTCAACGGTGAGTGCAGCGAGGTCGGCATGTATCTGGCTATGGCAAGAGTCGCTTATCGGGAAGGTTATCCGGAAATCGGCGCTTATTGGGAAAAGGCCGCTTATGAAGAAGCAGAGCATGCCGCTAAGTTCGCTGAACTGCTGGGCGAGGTCGTTACCGATTCCACTCAGAAGAACCTCCAGATGCGGGTAGACGCAGAAAACGGCGCAACCGCCGGCAAGACCGATCTGGCTAAACGTGCTAAGGCGCTGAATCTTGACGCAATTCATGATACCGTTCATGAAATGGCTCGTGATGAAGCCCGTCACGGCAGAGCCTTTGAAGCACTGCTGGCACGGTACTTTGGAAAATAAATAATCGGTGCTGACGCGAGAACATTATTCGCGTCAGCACTTTTTTGTAATGTTTTTCTTTTAAAAGCACTCAGGCGCCGGAAATCAAATGATTTCCGGTGCCTGAGTGCGGACTGTCAATCAAACCAACCGGAACGCCGCCCTTAAGCCCCTTCAAAAATATTATAAAAAGCCTGTTTAGGTAGTATAAATTTTCACAAGAATGTTTTTACCGCTTTTATCCGGTTTAAAATTATTCCGCTGTAATCGAAGCGTAAAACTCTGCCAAAATAGCGTACATTTCCGCCGCAGACGCTTGATCCATAACATTCTTCTCACTGTCAAACGAATTGGTTTTTATCCAGCCTCTGAGGTAATCTCTGGGCAAAAAGCCTTCTTCGGTCAGATAATTTTCATAAGCATAATCCAGTGAAGCCTGCATACTCTGAATATATTCCTTACAGTTTTCATCATAGGGAAACAGATCAATAAATCCTTCCAACAAAATCAGATTAAACCATGTAGTAGAAGATGTAATAGGATAGAGCACATATCCGTCCTTTACCTTATGATTTCCCAATTCATTATAAGCAGCCTTCGCGCTGAGCTTCGCCTGCCGCAGATAACTGCTATTGCCGGTAGCTCGGTAAAGCGCCGCAGCGCCCGAGATCATAGCGCCGGTGTTGTAGGTATAGGTCGTTTTGTCAATACTGGAAGACTGAGAAGTAGTTACATAATGCGCGTTTCTGCCTGTTCCCTCAGTTGTTCGCTCCGAGCCAAGCAAATCGCCGTACAACCCGTTGCCGGTATTCAGACGGGTAGTCCATTTGTAAACCTTTTCCGCCCATTCTAAATAGTATTCGGCATTTTCTCTGCCTTCCTTAGTAAATATCTCATAAATTTCTACCAACGGTTCAATGATAGGCGCGTTAGAACAGGTGTGCTTGGTTTGATAGCCCGGTCCCCAGCAAATACCGCCATATTCTTTTCCTTGGCTGTCAAGCGTGGTATCCCAGCCGTCTAAGCAGCATTCGACAAGCTCCAGCGCGGCGGTCAGATACGATTCTTCCCCGTTAAGCTTATAGGCATAAACAAACTCACGGATCAGCCACATCTGGTCGTCATAAACAGCCGCAATGCCCGATATGTCCGCCGTTCCCTTGGTATTCGATTTATTGACCGCGTACATAGTCTGCTTACGGGTTTCAGTATAATCGGTCACATAACCGGTTCCCTTATAATAATCAAGCGCGGAAACCAGATTCGGGTAGAGCGCCGCATAATGCGCGCCCTCTCCGCCGGCATTAATAGCCTGTAATTTGGATGTCATAGAAACAACCGATGTAAAATGCCACACCGAAGCGGTGTTGACCCCTTTAAGCGTTGTCATATTTACCTTTTCGCTTAATGTCAGGTTATCCTTTCGTCCGGTCAGATAATATTTCTCTATTGTTTGCCCGATTGCAAGCGCTCTTTCACCGTTCTGGGTCACAAGCGCCTGATAAGCGCCCTTTTCTTCGTCCGTCAGCGAATCGGTTCCCGGTGTCGCCAGTCCTTTTTCCTCTTCTTCTGTTGTCTGTGCTTCGGTAGTATCCGCTGAGGGAGTTTGACTTGTCTGACATGCTGTACACTGCATCAGTATCAATGCGGCTAACAACAGCGTAATTGTTTTTTTCATAATAAGGATCTTCCTTTCGGTATAAGCAAAATGATCTATTGCTTTATTTTATCGCATTTCACGGCTTTTGTCAATCAATTTTTGACAGATTGAACAACTTTTTTAGAAAATTTATCTATTTGTATGTAATGATTGCGGCATGACGCGCCGAAAGCCCTCCAATTACATAATTCGAAAAAAATCGATCTCTATGTATCACAAACCGGCAAACTTGACAAACCCATACAGCTATGTTATAATGAAGCAGTTTCCGGCTGCTGCCGGTTTATAGAAACGGAGTGAAACTGATTACCATGACCAAAACCGAACTGCGCAAATATGCCCGCCTGATTGCAAAAGTAGGCGGCAATATTCAAAAAGGACAGGAGGTTATCCTTTCTGCCCAACTGGATCAGCCCGAATTCGTCACCATGCTGGTAGAAGAATGCTACCGTGCCGGCGCTTCTAAAGTAACGGTAGAATGGGCACATCAGCCTATTACCAAGCTGCACATTCGCCACCGTTCTTTGAAAACCATGTCCACTGTTGAGGAATGGGAACTGAAAAAACTGGAACATCGGTCTGAGAAACTGCCGGTTATGATCTATTTAGCGTCTGAAAACCCAGACGGAATGAAGGGCGTCAATCAAAAAAAGCAAGCGGAAGCTGCCCGCAAAACCTATCCTCTGACTAAGCCCTATCGCGAAAAAATGGAAAACCGTTATCAGTGGTGCATCGCCGCAGTGCCCGGAAAAGGCTGGGCAAAGAAGGTCTTCCCCGGTATGCCCGCCTCTACTGCTGTAAAAAAGCTGTGGGATGCCATTCTTTTTACTTCCCGTGTCAGTGAAGGAGATGCCATTGAGAACTGGGATCGTCACAACACTAATCTGAAGATCAAATATGATTATCTGAACAGTCTGAACATTGAAAAGCTGCACTATACCGCATCCAACGGTACTGATTTCACTGTAGGGCTAAACAAACAGGGCATCTTCATGGGCGGCGGCGAGAATACGCTGGACGGCCGCTTCTTTAATCCTAATATCCCCTCTGAAGAGATTTTCACCTCCCCCATGAAAGGAGAAGCCGAGGGCATCGTATACGCCTCCAAACCGCTTTCCTATAAAGGTGAGCTGATCGAAAATTTTTCGGTCCGTTTTGAGGGCGGCAAGGCTGTAGAAGTACACGCTGAAAAAGGAGAGGCGCTGCTGAAAGAAATGATTGCTATGGATGACGGCGCTGCCTATCTTGGCGAGGTGGCGCTGGTCCCCTTTGACAGCCCTGTAAATCAAACCGGTCTTCTTTTCTACAATACGCTCTTTGACGAAAACGCTTGCTGCCATTTAGCGCTGGGCGCCGGCTTCACCAACTGTGTAAAGGATTTTGAAAAATATACCAATGAGGAGCTTCATAAAATGGGGGTCAACGACTCCATGATTCATGTAGACTTTATGATCGGCACCGCCGATCTCTCGATCGAAGCCCTTTGCAAGGACGGAAAAACCATTCAGATTTTCAAGGACGGTACTTGGGCGTTCTGACACTTCGATATACCCGTCATAAACCGAAACGGACTGATTTTAAGTCAGTCCGTTTTATTTATTTAGAATAAGCTATTTCTCTCATCAGACGCAGAACAAGGAGAAGGAACGTTAAAACCCCTGCCGGGTGTGGAACCTCCGGCAGGGGTTGATAAACCGAACGATCATCGCCGGCCGTCCGAATTACGGACCTGTGCTGCTCTATTGATAAGCGGGTGCAGCATACCCTACAATATTCTTATTATTCAGTGCGTATGTATTACAGGATACCTTATTAGAGTAATTTCCCTCTACCGTAGTGATATATCCGCCTTCACAGGCCACTACAATACCGATATGCGCAATGTTACTTCGTCTACCCGACCAGTCAAAGAAGATCAGATCACCGGGCTTGGGGGTATAACCGGAAGAATATTTATAGTAAAGACCTTTTGCTTCGTAAAATTCTTTATACTGCGTAGAGCTCCTGTAAACCGGGAGAATACTTTGCGAAATTCCCGCCTGATCACCGCACCAAGCAACAAACACGCCGCACCAAGCATAGCTGTCGCCGCCGCTTACCGCATGTCCGAAATACCATGTATTATACTTTACATTATTGGAGGAAGTCTCCTTTACACCAATTTCACCTTTTGCGATCTGAACAATCTTTTCCGCCTGAGAAGAGGTGGACGGCGTAACTGAAGGCGTTACAGGTGCTTCGGTTTCCGGCGAAACAGTCACAGACGGCGTAGTAGCGGGCGCTGTTGTTGTGACAGGCGGCGTTGTAACCGGCGCCTGCGTCACCGTAGGTGCTTCGGTAGTAGTTTCAGGCGGCTCCGTAGCCGGCGCATCAGTGGTTGGCGCATCTGTTTGAGGCGCATCCGTTTGAGGCGCTTCAGTTGTATCAGAATCCGAAGTAGTCAGCGGATCATCAGAAGTACCGGCAAACAAGTCCGATCTTTTGGTAAAAATCACTTCGCCTTGATCGGAAATGAATGGCAAAAGACCTTCAAGAATCTCCTCCGTTTCATCAGGATCAATAACAGGAACCTCGATAGCTTCGTCTTCTATAGGATTATCGGAATCAATCATCATATAGACCAACTCGTTCGCGGGATCAAGTATATCATTAGCGGTATCGTCGGTCTGTGAAAACAGACCTGTACAGAAGGCGGTAGCACTGAGGAGTGATAAGATTGGTAAGATCAACAATCTCTTCATGTTCCTCTCCTTTCTTCCTGCCGTCGCAGGGATGGAATTTTTTAGGAGGGCAAATTACACAAACTGTTCATTTCAGGTTAAACTCAGTAAATTTGGCTCAAAAAGCAGCACTTTTTCTCTCATGTAAAGCCATCCCTTTGGAATACGTTTCTTATTTTACTACAGTTTACAAAAAAAAGCAACCCCTTTTCGTCAATTTTATGAATTTTTTTATTATCTTTTTTTGAAAAAATGTCTTTACAGCCGCCGGAAACAAAATAATTTTCCTGTAAAGGGAAAATTCCCTTGTAATTTTCAAAGGAATATGGTAATATATACTATGTATATACTTTATTTTGAAGAGGGTTATTCATGAATATTTGGGAATCCGTTTTCTACGGACTGCTTCAGGGTATTGCGGAATTTCTTCCGATCTCTTCCTCCGGTCATCTGGCTATTTTCCAATCCATCTTGGGCACCGGTGATCCGGACGCCAACATTTCCTTTAACGTACTGCTTCATTTGGGTACATTGGTCGCGGTTTTCTTCGTATATTGGCGGGATATCGGCAGACTGATCTACTCATTCTTTACACTCTGCCAAAAACTGCTTCATGGAAATTTCAAATTTTCCACCTATAATGAAAATGAGCGATTTGTTATTTTTATCCTGATCGCCACAGTTCCCTTAATTCCCGCGGCGATTTTGGAAGGCTGCATCGAGGCGCTCTCTTCCTACATCATTATAGTCGGCGCTATTTTGATCCTGAATGCCATCCTGCTCTTCTTTTCAGACAAAATGGCCAAAGGGACCAAAACGCTTGGGGAAGTCACACCCAAGAACGCGCTGATTGTCGGTCTATGCCAAATGGTGGCTGTTCTGCCCGGTCTTTCCCGCTCCGGTTCAACCATTACCGGCGGTCTTACACAGGGCTTTGAACGTCCCTTAGCGGTGAAATTTTCCTTCATTATGTCAATTCCCGCCATTTTGGGCGCTTGCGTATTAAAACTGCCGGATTTCTTTCATGAGCTTGCTTCCGGTTCGGAAAGCAGTCAGATCCCGGTTTATCTTGCCGGCGCGCTTACTGCCGCCATCGTAGGAGTTGCCGCTATCAAGCTTCTCTCCTACATTTCAAAAAAATCAAATTTCCGGATTTTCTCCTATTACTGCGCCGCTATGGGCGCCTTCTCCATAATCTGGGGCGTCACTCACCTATAAAGTCTGCCCTGAAAATTGATTGAAAGGAAAAAAATGGCTACAAATAATTCTAAGAAAACCTCCTCCTCTTCTGCTAATAAAAAGACCGCAAAATCAGGAAAACTGACTGGTCAACCGTCTGCTGCGAGCAAAGCCAAGTCCAAAAAGCAGAGCCCCACGGCCGAAACAGTCAGTCGGTTTGATTCCGACCCCGATTCCATCGGCAATCAAATCGTCCGCTTTTCACTTTTTGCCGCGGGTATTCTTTTCTTTATCTTTTTATTTTTCACTGATATGAGTGCGGGCGTGAAAACCGGAACCGGTCCGGTAGGCTATGGCATTTGCTGGCTGATCTTCGGACTGTTGGGCAGCAGCGCCTATCTGATTCCCTTTCTCTGCATTTATCTTTCTCTGTTTTGGCGCCGCTGTCTGACAAGCGGAACGCTGCTGATGCGCATTATGGCCTCACTGGCATTGCTGTTGCTGATTGCCTCCATGTTTCAACTCAAGGTACAGGCTTCCGCCTCTCCCGTCACGCTTTATCACTTTTCTCAGCTATGGAAGGACGGTGTCGCCCATCGAGGCGGCGGACTGTTGGGCGGTGTATTGGGCGGACTCTTTTACCTGCTTCTAAAGGGCGTTTCGTGGGTCATCCTGATATTCTTACTCATCGCGGACATCATGCTGTTAAGCGAAATCACCCCTAACGCATTAGCCCGTTTCTTTAAAAAATTAGCGAAAAGCATGGACGCATGGTTGACCGCTCGCCGGGAGGAAGCACAAAAAGCAGCTTCGGACAAGCCGCCGAAAAAGCAGAAAGCCTTGCCTGAGCCAAAGGTCAAGCCGGAACCGGAGCCGGAAGACGGTCCTAATGAACTGCCTGCCCGCAAACGAAAGATTTTTGGTATAGAAGAAGAGAAACCGCCCCTGCCTCAAATGGAGGTTCAGCCGCTGGACATGCAGGAAATACAGGTACGGGACAAGGCGGGCGATCCTATCCGTACTGAAACGATTACGCCGGTATATGTGAATCAGGCTTCTGTTCCGCTTCGCGAACCGACCGTCCGTACCTCCGCCCCGCAATCGGTTTCTGAACTGAATCTCACTGATATTTATTATTCTCCCGAAAAGGATGAAGCCGCCGACCGGCTGGGGCAAACGTTTACCGATCGCCGAGCGCAGCAAAGACAAAGCGAATTCAACACCGCCGAATTGGAAGTTCAGGAGGACCTGGCGCCTTGGGAAGAAACCGCTCCTGTATTAACGCCTGAGGAAGAAGAAATTGCCGATCTGCTGTTGGATACCACCCGTGCCCCACTGGCAGAAGATACGCTGTCTGAAGTAAAAGAAAAACTTTACCAGTTCCCTCCGCTGACGCTTTTAAAGCAAAATACCGATACCCAAGCGGCTGACTACAGCGATGAGCTGCAAAAAAAAGGCGAAAAATTGGTTTCCACGCTGAAGTCCTTCCGAGTAGATACTGAAATTGTAAATATTTCCCATGGTCCAACGATCACCCGCTATGAGCTGGTCCCGAAAGTAGGCGTTCGGGTAAGGGCCATTGCCAATTTGGTGGACGATATTGCGCTCAACCTGGAAACCACCGGCGTTCGGGTAGAAGCACCCATTCCGGGCAAATCCGCTGTGGGCATTGAGGTACCGAATAAGCACCCCATGACGGTTTACCTGAGAGAGCTGTTGGAAAATCCGGCATTTGCGCAGGCTAAAAGCAAAGTTACCGCGGCGCTTGGCATGGATGTTGCAGGACAACCGGTATTTGTAGATATCGCTAAAATGCCTCACCTCCTGATCGCCGGCGCTACGGGCATGGGTAAATCGGTCTGCATCAACTCACTGCTTATGTCCCTGCTCTATAAAGCCACGCCCGACGAAGTAAAACTCATCCTGATCGACCCCAAAAAAGTGGAGCTGAATGTCTATAACAAGCTGCCGCACCTGCTGGTGCCGGTAGTGAACGCCCCTAAGAAAGCCGCCGGTTCTCTTTCGTGGGCGGTCGGTGAAATGGAGCGCCGCTTCGAACTGATCGAAGAAGTAGGTGTGCGGGATATTAAGGGCTACAATCAGATCACCGCAGACGATCCTTCTAAAGAATTTCTTCCTCATATTATTATTATTATAGACGAGTTGGCAGACCTGATGATGACCGCACCGGATGATGTAGAGGAATCTATCTGCCGTATCGCGCAGAAGGCGCGGGCCGCCGGCATGCATTTAATCATCGGTACACAGCGGCCTTCCGTAAATGTCATTACCGGTCTAATTAAAGCTAATATTCCCACCCGAATCGCCTTCACAGTCACCTCTCAAATCGACTCCCGTACTATTATCGACATGGCAGGCGCTGAAAAGCTAATCGGCCGGGGCGATATGCTCTATTCACCGGTAGGCGCGCTGAAGCCCATCCGAATTCAAGGCTCCTTTGTTTCGGACAAAGAAGTAGAAGCGGTTTGTGACTTCATCCGCGCTCAGGTGGGCGAAGGAGAATACGATACCAGCGTCATTGAGCAAATTGACAAAAACGCCGAACAGTGCGGTCAGAAAAAGAAGGGTTCCGCTGATATTTCCGCTGATGAAGGCGGCGATATTGATCCCAAATTTGACGAAGCGGTATCGGTCGCGCTGGAAATGGGCAAGATCTCTACTTCCCTGCTTCAGCGGCGGCTGTCGCTGGGTTATGGCAGAGCCGCTAAGATTATCGACCGGATGGAGCAATGCGGCATTGTAGGACCGCAGGAGGGCTCCAAGCCTCGGAATCTTTTGATCTCCGCCTCCGATTGGAATGAGATCAAAATGCGAAGCGAGGATTGACCGGAATTTACGCTTAGGAAACTTTTTTCAAAAGTTTCCTAAGCGTTCCAGAAATTGGAAAAACAGACGTAATGATCTGTCTGTTCTTTAAGCATTTTTAGCAAGGAAATAATAAAACTTCTTATTATTTCCTTCCCAAAGGCGCTTAGAACCCCGAAAACCTTTTTCAAAGCAGATTTTCGGTAAAAACGCAGGGCAGCAGCCCCTAAATGACAGAAAGGATTTTCATAAATTGGGCAAGCTATATGTAATTGACGGACTGGACGGTTCGGGAAAGGGCACGCAATCCAAAAAATTGGAGGCTTATCTTTCTGCCAAAGGAATCAACGTCAAACGAATTGATTTTCCCCGCTATGGCTCTAAGGGCTGCGCGTTGGTGGAAGGATACCTTCACGGGGATTTGGGGGGCAAACCGGATGATACCGGCGCCTATGCCACCTCACTTTTCTACGGACTGGACCGCTATTGGTCTTACCGTACCGAATGGGGTTCCTTTTATCACAAACCGGACAGCATTTTGATTTGCGACCGGTATACCACTGCCAATGCCGTTCATCAATGCTCGAAGCTGCCCAAAGCACAATGGGACGCCTTTCTCGACTGGCTATGGGATATTGAATACAACAAAATCGGTATTCCCCGCCCCGACAAGATCATCTACCTTGAAATGCCGCCCGCCATTTCCCGTAAGCTGGTGGAAAAGAGAGCAGCAGCCGAAGGGCGCTGCATTGATATTCACGAGGCAGATCAGAGCTACCTTGACCGCTGTTACGAAGCCGCACTCTATGCCGCCGAGCATTTAGGCTGGGAAAAGCTGAAATGTTATACCGGTGACACCCCCCGAAGCGTTGAGGACATTTTTACCGAGCTGACCGCCCGACTGTCCCTATCATGACTCAAACACCTTCAAAAATTCGCATACGCACCGCCCTCCCTGATGATCTGCCGATGCTGATCTCCCTTTGGCAGCGCGTTTTCAAGGACGAAGAATCCTTTATTCGAGCCTTTTATCAAGCATCCGATCTGCGGCGAACCCTTGCGGCCGTCAATACAGACGAAGTAATCGTCGGCATGCTCAACTGTCCTGCTATAGAACTGTGGCACCGTCAAACCGTTTATCGGGGCGTCTACCTCTATGCCTTCGCGGTAGATGAAGCGTACAGAGGATATGGCATCGGTTCAAAGCTGCTTCAAGCCGCGGAAAACGGCAGTGATCTGCCCTCTAAACCCGATTTTGCGCTGCTGATTCCCGCCGAGCCCTCGCTGTTTGATTTTTACGCCGCCAAGGGCTATGACCGTTTTGCGTATAATCCGATTCGAAAAGCACTGTCCACAAAATCAACAGAAATTTCCTCCGTTTCCTGCCTTCCCGTTTTTTCGGATACGCTTTACGCCCGCTATCTTAATGCATGCGGATATATAAGCGCTTCTGAATGCAGCGGTGCGATATTTGTAAAACCGCCGCGGCTTTTCACCCTCTCCATGGAGGACACGGAATGCTTTCCCACTCCGGACGGATATAATGCCTTCCAAAAAGAGATCCCGCCGGCAGAGCATTCCCTGACAGCCTCGGTTTCCTCTGACCGGCAAAGGACATTGGTCGAAAGCATGCCCGCCATTCCCGATCCGCGCCGCCCCGCGGCGCTTTGGAAAGCATTGATTCCTATTCCGGAAATCCACGCTCCGCTGATTTCCAGATTCTTAGAATAAAATTTTATACTGCGAAAGGAAAGACACGTTATGATTTATGTTTTTCTTGCAAATGGATTTGAAGAAATAGAGGCTCTAACACCGGTGGATATTCTCCGCCGCGCCGGTTTTTCTGTTTCCACCGTATCCATTACCGCTGAAAAAACCGTCATCGGTGCTCACGGCATTCCGGTCATTGCAGATACCACCATGCAAGCGGCAGATGATTTTTCGGACGCAGAGCTGCTGCTCCTGCCCGGCGGCATGCCCGGCACAAAGCACTTGGCTGCCTGCGCGCCCCTTCTGGATTTGCTTTCCAAACACGCTCAAGCTGCTAAACCGCTGGCTGCGATTTGCGCCGCTCCCTCCATTTTAGGCATGCTGAACATTCTTCAAGGAAAGGAAGCCATTTGCTACCCGGGATTTGAAGCTCAGTTAAAAGGCGCCCGTCTTTCATCTAAACGAGTTGTACGGGATGGCAATGTCCTGACCGCTGCGGGTGCCGGCGTCGCGCTGGAATTCGCGCTGGCGGCCGTTGAACTGCTGGCGGGCACTGAAAAAGCCGGTGAAATCAGGCAGAGCATCATTGCCGCTCCGATCCGCTGATCCTTCCGTTTCTCCGATCGCTGTTGGAATTGCACTTTGTTTTTCCCGCCCTCGGAACGTCTACCCTGTCGGAACAGCGGTCCGTCTGTTCTCCGACAATCCCGAAAGGAAAATATCATGCTTACACTGCGAGATGAAAAAAATCAACTCCGCCTGACCTATAAACAAATAAGACGGCAAATCCCGCCGGATAAAAAAGCCCTGTTAGACCGTCAGATCTGCGAGCATTTTTTCTCACTGGCGTCTTACCGTTATGCCGACACACTGCTGCTCTATTATCCCCGTCCGGACGAGGCGGATACCCGCCCGATTCTCCGAAATGCGCTGCAAGCCGGTAAAAAAGTCGCGCTTCCGCGCTGCTTTGAGGGCGGCCTGATGGAATTTTACTTTATCACGGAAGAGAACGACTTAGTGGAGGGACTTTTTGGCATTCCCGCCCCCGGTCCGGACTGCGCCCTTTTTGACAAGCATAGCTTCTGCAAAAGCATATTGATGACGGTCCCGGGATTGGCATTTGACCGAAAAGGCTACCGATTGGGCTACGGAAAAGGCTACTATGACCGTTATCTGTCTGACAGCTTTATTCCATCGGTAGGGTTCACTTATTCCGCCTGTATCACCGACCGTCTTCCTAAAGGACGGTATGATCTGCCGGTAAACCTCATTATCAGCGAAAAGGGAGTGACTCTGATTTGATAAAATTAAATAAGAGCGCCGCCCCCTCGCTATTGATGCTGGTGGTGTACGGATTGCTGCTGCTATCCCGTTTGATTCCCGCCGGCGAAAGCATTTCCGAGTTATTTCTTACCGACATTGTATTACAGATCCTTATTTTCATATTGCCTGCATTATTTTACTGTAAACTGCGAAAAATTCCGGTCAGTACAACTTCCTCTGCTACTACGCTGCTACCCATCCGATTTGCGCTGCTGGTAGGTCTGTTTGGTGTAATGGTACTGGGCAGCATGCTGATCAACCTGACCGTTTATTCAATCGCAGGCAGCGCCGAACAGTTCGGCTCCTCTACCGCCGATACGCTGACCCAAATCAGTTCAGTTTCGGGCGCACTCTATGTAGTGATTGCTTTCGCTATTGTTCCGGCTGTAACAGAGGAATTTTTCTTTCGAGGAATCCTTCTGTCCGAATACTCCGCCAGCGGTCGATTGGCTTCCATGCTCATCACCTCTCTTGCCTTCGCCATGTCGCATTTTGATCTGTTGCAGCTACCCGCTTATTTGTTCAGCGGTTTACTTCTTTCATTTGCACTAACTGTAACCCGCAGCCTGCTCGCCCCCATGCTGCTCCACTGCGCCGCCAATCTTTTCAATATATTTTTGGCGCCTTATCTTTGGCAGGTCACATTAGCGCCGTTAGGGGTTCTTTTTACTGTATTTATTTTGATCGGATTAATTTTACTGTTCGCCATTCTCGCCTTAAGAGAGGCGGAAACCGTATCCACAGAGTATGCCTATGACCCCCGCAGAGCGAATGACCGCCTTCTTTCACCAAAACACTCCTTTTCCTTACTGCTGCAGAATTTGCTTTGTCCCCCTTATTTAATCTGCATTCTCATTTTCATTATTGCCGGTATATTCGGATAACCTCATATAGAAAAGCTCTCCAATTTTTAATCAAAGGAACTGATAACATGGAAAAGAAAGACCTTTCACAGTCTGAAAGATCTCCCAAGGCAACCGAGCCAGAAGGTATTTTTGTTGAAGCCGAAGACGAAACCGATGCCGAAATCGTTTCTAAAAAGACGGCAGAAACACTCCATATCTCGGATAGAGAAACTACAGATAAGTCTAAAAACACCTCGGGGGAGGGAAAAGCCTCTCAAAATAAAGGTGAAACTGAAGGTATTCAGATGGACGTCTCCGCATTTGAGGAGGGCGATCCTGCGGAAGCCGTAGCCTTTGCGCCGGAGGATGACAGCTCGACGCCCGATATTGTCAGCAAGGATGATTCATTGGCATTTGGCGATCTGTCAGCCGAGCCAACAGCGCCCGACCCCAACGAAGCTAAGGTGATCCGCAAAAAAGTGATCCGCCATGCCAAAGGCGGCATTATAAAAGGCTTTTCCGCCGCAATGATCTATCTAATTCTGATCGTTTGCGCGGGTATTCTCTCCGCTTATATTATTATTTCGGTTGCCAATGACGTATTCGCCTTCACTAAGGATGACTCGCTTTACGAGATTACTATCTCCGATCCGGATATGTCGCTGAAAGAACTGGCCGATTATTTACACGAGGAGGGAATTATTCGCTATCCTTTTATTTTCCGTTTGTATGTGGGGCTGAAGGATGACGGAAAAATCAATTTGAAAGAAGGCACCTTCTCTATTTCCCCCTCCTATAACTATGATAAAATTCTGAACAACCTGAATCCAACGCCTGCTCGGGAAGAAATTACCATTACCTTCAGCGAAGGACTGACGGTAGACGATATTATCGACATATTCGTGGAAAATGGAATCGGTACAAAGGCTGGATTTATTGACGCCATTGAAAATTATGACTTTGATTACTGGTTTCTCGAGGACCTTGAAACCAGCGAAGACCGTTACTATCGGTTGGAGGGTTATCTCTATCCTGACACCTACCGATTCTTCACCGATTCCAGCGAAGTAACCGTGCTCAAAAAGCTGCTGGATAACTTTAAACGCAAGGTGCCCGACACCTATGCGGCACGTTGCGAGGAGCTGGGACTAACCTTAGACGAGGCAGTAATTCTCGCTTCTATGATCGAATCGGAATGCGCGCGGATCAATGATTTTGAATATGTATCTGCCGTATTTCACAACCGTCTGAAAAGCGCAAGCTTTGCCGGACTTTTGGGGAGCGACGCCACTATTCAGTATATTCTCCGCCACACCACCGGTGAACGAAAATCGGTGCTGACCGATGAGGATCTGAAAATTGAGGATCCCTATAATTCCCGTCTGTATGCGGGACTTCCGCCCGGTCCGATCTGTAATCCCTCTTTGAATGCCCTGATGGCGGCAGTTTATCCCAATACCGAATGCGGTTATTACTATTTTGTCGCACAGTCGAACGGTTATAATTTGTACGCAAAAACCTATCAGCAGCATCTGAAAAATATTGAAGCCGTCAAAAACGGCGCCTGATAAATACTTTCCTCAGGAAGCGGAAAATCTTTTTGATTTCTCCGCTTCCTGGTTGTTTAAGCCGTAAATTTTACGATGAATTTATATTTATTTACAAATCATTGTTGACAGGCGGGCCCAAATACGGTATAATAAACGTATCTGTAATAAATTGGCGCCTCAGTTTTCAATGCCGCCGCACGGCAGCCGTTTCTGAAACGCCAACGCCGTACCGGACATCCATCAATATGTCCCCTTTCACCTTAATTTTCTTTTTTTATTTTAGTTTTTTATAAAGCAGGAAGGTTTATGAAAAAGTTTCTGTCCGCGCCCATTACTGCGCTTATTTTATCTGTTGTATTATTGATAAGCGGATGCTCTGAGCAGGATCCCAACGCGCCGAACGGTTATAAAACCGCTTCCAATGAAAAAGTTGACTACACCCTTTTTGTCCCCAACGACTGGGTAGTGGACACCGACGATAACAGTCTTATGACCAGCGCCCATGTTTCGGAGTATGAATCCTCCAATATTACCATGATCGCTTATACCAATGACAGCTACGCATCAGAAACTGCCGAAGACGGCAGCGAAATTTCTCCTGTTCTCCGTTATTGGTCGGACTATCAAAACAGTCTGCTCCGACTTTTTGATCAGGACGCAGACGGGAACTCCACTTACAAGCTGGAAACCGACGCAGAAACTACCCTGATGGGTAAAACGGCCAGCGGTGCGAATATTCCCGCTTACCGCTATGTTTATACCGCTGAACTGGGCGGCACTTCTTTGAAATATATGCAGGTTATCGCCAATCATAACGGAAATTTCTATCTCTTCACTTTTACCGCCGCCGCAGAGCGATACGATGAGTATGCAGAAGAGGTAGAAGAACTGCTTACTTATATTGTATTTAACTGAGTCTGTTATGAATGAAATTTACTTAGATAACAGCGCCACTACCCCTCTATGCCCGGAAGCAGCTGAAGCAATCTCCGCGGCGGCGGTCAATTTCGGCAATCCCTCTTCTCTTCATGCCGTCGGTGAACGGGCTAAAAAAATGACTGAAACCGCCCGAAAACAGCTGCTCACCGCGCTGTCCATTCGTCCTTCCTCCCCTCGTACCGTTATTTTCACCTCCTGCGGAAGCGAAGCCAACAATCTTGCTGTTTTCGGTGTTTTTAAAGCCAAGCATTTTCGCTTTAAGCCCCGAATTATTACCACTGACAGTGAGCATCCCTCGATTTTGGAGCCGTTGAAGGCACTGGAAACCGCCGGTGAAGCAGAAGTTGTCCGCTTGTCTACCAGAGGCGGTCAATTGAATATGGATGAGCTGGAAAAAGCGGTAACCCCCCAAACAGTTTTACTCTCACTGATGCTGGTCAACAATGAAACAGGCGCAATTTACGATGTCCGGCAGGCATTTACCCTTGCTAAAGCTAAAAATCCTGATCTGATTACCCACACCGACCTGACACAGGGATTTCTGAAAGCAGCGGTCCCCGGCGGATATGACCGTTTAGGCGCTGATCTGCTGACCGTCAGCGGTCATAAAATCGGCGCGCCTAAGGGAATAGGCGCACTGATCGTTTCCACTTCCCTGATCCGGTCCAAAAAGCTGATTCCGTGGCTGTACGGCGGCGGTCAGGAGGGAGGTATGCGCTCAGGCACCGAAAATACTATTGGCATTGCCGCCTTCGGCGCTGCATGCGAAGCAAACTTTCATCGCCTGCCCCAAGCGTCCGAACGGCTTGAAATACTGCGGCAAACCTTTCTTTCCGCATTGTCTGAAGAAATAAAGATCAATGAGCCTCCTTTGAGAGCGCCTCATATTATCAGCATCACACTGCCTAAAATTAAAAGTCAGACTGCACTGAATGCGCTGTCGGCAAAAGGAATTTACGTTTCCAGCGGATCGGCATGTGCCTCCCACGGAGGGCACAAAAGCTATGTGCTGCTCGCTTACGGACTAACGCCTGAGGCTGCGGACTGTACGCTTCGTGTAAGTCTATCGGCTGACAATACTGAAAATGAGCTTCTTGTTGCTGCTGAAGCAATCAACGAAGTATGCAATAAAATTATTAAAATTCATTGAAATGAGGTAACTGACCATGAAAATTAAACTGCTCGCAGTGCTGCTTGCCGCATTAACGGTATTGCCTGTATTTACCGGCTGCGCAAACTCAGACACCCCTGCAGCCACCGATGCTTCTACCAATACCACGGCCGAAGAACAGGAAGATAATTCCCCTGTTCTATCTTACGGTGAATTCGGTGAAGCAGGGTTAGAGTTGATGCTGAATGTAATCAGCGACTACTATCTGCGCACCAACACATTGTGTTCAGAACCCAAAAATGCAAATGCTGCTGCCGTTTGGGGCGTTGCATCTTTTATTGAAGCACTGGCGGAAACCTACCGTCTCTATCCCGACAATACCAAGGTTGCGGACACTTATGTAAAAGCGTTAGACAAGTGTCTGACAACTTATAAGGTAGAAAACGCCACTATTTCTACTCCTACCGGACGCGCAAAGGTTTCGTATTATAACGCCACCAAAGGTCAATCAGGCGACTACTACTACGATGACGATGCGTGGCTGTGCATTCAGTTTCTGAATGCTTATGAGCTGTTAGGCGATGAAAAGTACCTGCAGCTGGCAGAAGAAACGCTGGAATTTCTCTGGACCGGCTGGGATGAGCAGATGGGCGGCGGTATTTACTGGGATAAAAGCTATTCGGGCAAAAATACCTGTGCTAACGGTCCTACCGCTATCTCTTTCCTATGGGCTTATCAAATTACCCAAAAGGAAGATTACTTAGAAAAAGGCAAAAAAATCTATGATTGGACCCGTTCGGCTTTACTGGACAACAATCTATATAGCGACTCCATTGGACTGGACGGCGGCATTAACGGTTGGAAGGCAGCTTATAATCAAGGCGTTATGATCTACGCCGGATCGCAGCTTTATGAAATTACCGGCGATGAAACCTACTACAAGGATACGAAGGCAACCGTAACCGCTACGGTCAGTCTGATGTTCAACGGTACCGGCAAGCGAGTCAAAATGAATGGCAATCCGATCTACAAATCATGGTGTATAGGCTGGCTGACAAGGGGACTCATTAAGTATTATACCGTTGACCCCTCCAAAAACACTCGTCCCATGGAATATCTGGAAACCGTACTGACCAATGAGCTGACCACCAAAAACGAGGACGGTTATTACGATCCCTACTTCCTTAGCGGGGATTGGACCAGCGAGTCCACCACCGACGTGCTTCAGCCCTGCGGCATTACCTCAGTTTTTTGTCTGACCGCATATTTTGACGCCGTTATCAAACAGGCATCCTAATCAAACCGCGAATCCCCGTACTTATCAAGTACGGGGGTTTTTATACCGCCGAAGCAAAATAACCAACCAAATTCCCAAAATTCTAAAACAGTAACGGAATATTCATAAATAAGGATTATAATAATAAAGATATGGGATTGTTTTGATCCTATTCTGTCCGCACATTAACCTGACCGGACCACCGTTAAACAGAGGAGATTTTATGGAAGCACACTATTCCCCACGACTCTGTACCTGCTGCTTCACCGGTCACAGAGATCTCAACATACAAACGCTGAAAGCAGCAGAATCCGAACTGAAGCGGCTAATCGCGCTGCTGGCCTCTCATCGTGTTCGTACTTTTATTACAGGCGGCGCTTTGGGATTTGATACGCTTGCAGCCGCTTCAGTCATCAATTTGCGCAGGACAGCATATCCCGATATTCGGCTGGTATTGGCACTGCCCTGTCCGGAACAGGCCAACCGATGGTCTGCCGCTAACCGTGCGCTTTACCGTGATCTCCGGGAAAACGCAGATGAGGTGTGTATGGTTTCTCAGCAGTATTCGCCTGGCTGCATGCAAAAACGCAATCAATATATGATCGATCGAAGCAGTTATCTTATCAGCTATGTTGCCCGTCCCTCCGGCGGATCCTTTGCTACTCTTCAATATGCTCAAAAGCAGGGGCTTCATATTCAAAATCTGGCGCCAAACGCTGTACAAATTGAGAAATATCTGCTATAATAAAAAGAGGCAATAATGGAAATAAATTCCCGCGACCTGAAGCTTCTCCAGAATACTTATTCTGCTTCGGATGGTCCGAGTTCACTGAACGCTGCTCTTAAGCGATATAAAGCAGGCGAACCGCTTGCCTACCTATTGGGCGAGCAGCCCTTTTGGAGATATACCTTCAAGGTCAGTCCTGATGTTCTCATCCCCCGTCCCGATACAGAACGGGTAGTGGAAACGGCGCTTGCTCATTTGCCGGAAGGCGGCCGCTTTGCCGATCTGTGTACCGGAAGCGGCTGTATCGCGATTTCTATCGCGGGAGAACGTCAGGACGTTACCGGCGTAATGGCAGACCTGTCACCCGCCGCGCTGAAAATCGCAGAGGAAAATGCTATTCGTATCGGAGTGCAGAACCGGATTGGCTTGGTCTGCGCCGATCTGCTATCTGAAAATCCCCTGACTGGCCTGTTTGATTTGATTGTTTCAAATCCGCCCTATATTCCCGCCAATGATATTGCCCTATACCCTACTCTGCGCTATGAGCCGCGGATGGCATTAGACGGCGGTGAAGATGGATTGCTTTTTTACAAAGCCTTTATTGCCCGTTTTTCCGGGCTGCTGAAGCCCAAAGGGGTTTTTGTCTTTGAAATTGGCTACGACCAACGTGCCGCCATACTCAGTCTGGCAGCTGAAGCCGGTTTTTGCTGCGCCGTTACCAAGGATTATGGCGGCAATGATCGGGTAGCCCTACTGACACGTCTGTCTGAAATGTCAAAAGGAGAAGCATTATGAAAGGCAAAACACTGTTGAAAGAGGTTATTCGCTACCAATGGTACGATGTGCTATTTGACCGCTTTTACACCCATGAACATTCTTCCTTGCCGGTAAATGATCTATGGCAGGACACGGCCTTCCGCATTACCTTCAATTGGGGATTATGTGCCGGCGGCGGTATCTGTGTGCTGCTTTTTCTGCTTACGCTGCGTTTTGTCCGAAGCCTATGGCTCATTCCGGTCATTCTTCTGTTTATTGCGCTTGCCTTTATTTTTTCTTCCTTTTTTTCCTGCATATATCTTTTCTGTCGAATAAAACGCCACTATAAGGATGAAGCATATGCCCAACGTATGGAAATGGAAGACATCGGTGAACTGCATGGTGAACAAAGCGAAGCGACCGACCCTAAGCAGTCGGGCGATCCGCCGAATATGCCTTGACAACACCCAGGCACTGAATAAATCAAGTTTGATATACGAAAGGTGAATACCATGAATCAATTGAAATTATGCTGCCTCTTCGGCGGCGCCTCTTCTGAATATGAAGTATCTTTGCGCAGTGCCGCTTCTATGCTGGCACATATCGATCCCGCCCGTTACGAGATATTCAAGGTGGGCATCACCAAATCAGGTAATTGGTATCTCTTTGAAGGCGCGCTTTCGGAAATAGAAAACGGCGATTGGTGCCGTGATGAAGCCGCTTTACATCCCGCGTTTCTATCCCCCTCCCGAAAGGACGGCTGCCTGTACATTTTATCGCCCGACGGCAGCTTTCAAAAGCAACCAATAGACGTCATCCTTCCCGCTGTCCACGGCACTAACTGCGAGGACGGCGTTTTGCAGGGACTGCTTCAACTAACCGGCATTCCGTTCGTAGGTTCCGACTGCCTGTCCTCCGCCGTCTGCATGGACAAAGCCACTACTAAATCAGTGCTACAGCCCTACCGCATTCCTCAGGCAAAAGCGATTTTCGCTTCCCGCGCCGACCTCAGTCAAGCCTTTGAGCAGCTTGCGGCTCAAGTAGAAACGCTTGGCTATCCGGTATTTGTGAAGCCTTCTTCTGCCGGTTCATCTGTAGGCGTCAGCAAGGTCAAATCCGCTGATAAGCTCCGTCCTGCCTTGGAAGAAGCGCTGCGCTATGATGAGAAGGTACTGATCGAGGAATTTATTAAAGGCCGTGAAATTGAGGTCGCCGTCATGGGAAACGAAGCGCCGGTGGCATCGGTCTGCGGCGAAATTGATCCGGGCAGCGAATTTTATGACTATGAAAGCAAATACCTATCGGATACCGCCTCTTATTTTATTCCTGCCCGCTTGACCGATGAACTGTCAGATCGTATCCGCGCCTGTGCCTGTGAAATCTATCGAAGGCTTGGCTGCCGGGGGCTATCAAGAGTTGACTTCTTTGCTGCCGATGACGGACAATTTATTTTCAATGAGATCAATACCCTGCCCGGTTTTACTTCCATCAGCATGTATCCTAAGCTGTTCATGGCAGGCGGGATGACTTACGACCAAGTTATCAACAGCCTGATTTCGCTTGCACTGGAGAAATCGCATTAAAAGCGTCGAATTACCGATTAAAATCTGCTGATTTTATGGAGTTTTACACAATATCGACAGAGTTTTCCACAGATTTGAACTCCTTTAACGGTACTTTTCCACAGGCTGTACTGCCGTTACAAATCTAAATTCTGTATCTGAAAGGATGCTTTTTATGTCATCTGCTTCTAACCGCGTAAGGCGAATATGGTTCCTGTTTATTTCCGCAGCACTGCTTATTGTTACTGTTACACAAACAGTTCTCTATCTGAACTGCTACGATTTTTCCCTCGGCTTGTATAAGCAGGGAATACCGGAAGGCTGGTTTAAAGCTGCTTATTTGCTGATAGGCCTGCTGCTTTGTATTCCCTTGCTGCCGCTGAAAAAGCGTTTTTTTCCCTCATTTAAAAGAGATCAAGTCATTCCGCTTACAATGAAAACCGATTTTTTTGCTCTACTGACCGCCGCTTCTATCGCGGCTACACTGATTACACAAATGCTGCTTCTTTCTTCAGATGACCGACTGTCTGTTCTGCTGCTCACTCCTTCGTCTGCTAATGTTACCGCCCACAATATGCTGCTGGTTTCTTTGGCGTTGGCACTTCCTGCCATTCTCTATTTAATAGGTCAGTTTGCCCGCCGAACTTGGCCCTATGCCGCCGTTCTGACTATGCTTTGGGTGTGCGCATATATGCTGCGCGTTTATTTTGACATGAGCGTCCTGCTGATGAATCCCATGCGGCAGCTTACTTTAGCCGCACTGTCCGCAGTTGTTGTTTTCTTGCTCTGCGAACTGCGCCTTGCCCGTGAGTTGTTTATGCCCCGCCTTTACATTATATCCGCTGTTTTCACCAGTCTGCTGGCAGGCTCCAACGGCATCTCCGGACTGATTCTCACCGCTGCCGGAAAGCTGACTCTTTCTATAGAAACTGTTTATTTAGCATTTCAAGCGTTTATAGCCCTTTATGCGCTTTTTCGGCTGCAAGCATTGCTCGTTTCCGCACCCAACCAACTATCCGAAACGACCGTTAAACCGATTGCCGCAAAGTCCCTCGCGAATGAAATTCACCCCTCCGACAGTCTTACCGTTAATATGGCTGATACTACTAATATGGCTGATACTACTGCCTCTGCCGATAAAACAACTTCGGTCAACGACTGTTCCGAAATCCCTGACGACGAGTCTGACTTTGAGGCGAAATCATGAGTCAATACGACCTGCTGGCACCCTTCTACGATCAATTAAATTCCGATGTCAATTATGACGGGTTGTGCGCCTTCTTCTGTAAAGCCCTTGCTAAACGGAATATTCACCCGCCTGCCTTAATCTTAGATGCCGCCTGCGGTACCGGAAGCATGACGTTGCGCCTTGCCAAAGCCGGTTATGATATGATCGGTATTGACCTGTCTACCGAGATGCTCAGTGAAGCAAGGGATAAATGTGCGGATGAAGGCGTATTTCCGCTGCTGCTCTGTCAAAGTCTGACAGGAATTGATCTATACGGTACCGTGAAAGCTGCGCTCTGTACACTGGACAGTCTGAACTATTTGACCGGGGCAGGAGAATTGGAATCCTGCTTCACTCTAATGCACAATTATATTGAGCCTAACGGTCTTTTCTTCTTTGATGTAAACACGCCTCACAAGTTTGAGCAGATTTACGGCGATAACTGTTATATTTTAGAAAGCCCAAATGTTTATTGCGGTTGGCAAAAC
This sequence comes from uncultured Lachnospiraceae bacterium, assembly GCA_964569225.1. GTDB lineage: Bacteria > Bacillota > Clostridia > Oscillospirales > CAG-272 > CAKSQF01. The sequence goes on from CAZMTU010000003.1 coordinate 54,929, forward strand.
CATTACAATCTCCGCACACATCTGTGCACCTTTGAACTGACCTTCTTTGAAAAGCTGCCAGACGGAAAATGGAAACGCAGCGAGGAACTCCAGAGAGAACGCTGCTACTCCGACCGCACAATTCAATTACTGCTGCACAAAACCGGCTTTGAATTGATAGGCTGTTACGGTGCTTTGGACTGTACACCGGCTGCTGCGGATGACGATCGGCATTACTATCTTTGCCTTCGAAAATGAAAAAAGCGTTTTCTTGTCTGTACAATAGATAAAAGGAAAGCAAAAAGTTTCACTTTTAAAACGTATTTCTATTTAAGCGATTCTCCCACAATAATAGAAAGCTTCAAACGGGCTGCCGCATGTTAGTACGGCAGCCCGTTTGGCATTTGTCTATAGAGATGTTTTAATTTTTTTATAAAAGGACTTGACAAATACCCTCAAGGGGTATATAATGTTTATACCCCTTGAGGGTATAATTCTGATTTTTATGTAAAATTAATTTAGGAGGACCAAATGGAACAGGAACATACTTGCTGCCACAAAACCAAAACACGAACAGAAGATGAATATAAAAATCTGATTCACCGTCTAAACCGCATCGAAGGACAGATTCGAGGCATTCGAGGTATGGTAGAAAAAAGCGCCTACTGTCCGGATATCCTGATTCAGGTAGCTGCGGCAAACGCGGCGCTGAATGCCTTTACCAAAGAACTGCTGGCCGAACACATTCGTACCTGCGTAGCAGACGATATTCGGGCAGGTAAAGACGACACCATTGATGAACTGGTTTCCACCCTTCAAAAATTAATGAAGTAAATCGGCTTATTTTATTTAAAGGCTTTTCCTGTTTCTTATCAAGCGGCAGCCTGAAAAACAGTCAGCCATTTCGGCAGTAGGTATTGACACACGGATTAAAGCTCTGTTTTGCAGAATATACATAAGCGAAAGTTCAGCAAACCTATTCCGCTCCGATCTGTCTGCTGTCGGCACGAAGCGTCAAAGTCAGCAGCGGATGCTCAAATCGCAAGGGCAGTCCATCAGAAGAACTAAGAAAGACCGTAATATCGCCCGCGAACTTCAGAACATTTAATCCCTCCCCCGAATTTTCAGTTACTGAAGCAGAAATCAAATCCGATTCTTTCAATGAAAACAGGTCAAAAATCGCCTTTACTGTTGGATTCTCTTCCACAGGAAGTGTCATATCGTCCACAGAAAAGCAATAATCTCCCTCCGCAGAGCGGAAATAACCGCATCCTTCCACCGTTTCAGGTGAAAGGAAGATTAATGAACGACTTCCGTCCTCACGCAGTTTGATTTGAAGCACATATTCACCGTCTGCCAGTTTACAGGTCCCTACAAAGGTTGCATCCTTATCCTGATATTCTAAATACCCCGTATCCCGATCTGTACAAGCAGTACTTTGCAGAAAAACTGCTAAACAAGCTAATAGAATAAGCCATTTTTTCATATACTAATCACCCATATAATGTATGAAATTAATCTGGCGCAAATACCAGATACGCACATTTTTCGCAATCAATCTCGTCTTTTTTTGCACTCTCTATCTAAGTCCGCCAACTGCTATTATCCCTTTATTGATTCAGAAAGGAAACACCCATATGAAACTGATCAGATTAAAAATTAACGGCATGACCTGCGCGGTTTGCGCCGGTCGGGTGGAAAAAGCAGCACTGCAATGCGGTGCTCAGACCGCCGAAGTATCACTTACCGGCAATTTTGCCAAAATTGTTTATGACGAGGCTGTAACTGACCCGGATCGGCTGATCAAAGCTATTGAAAACGCCGGTTACGGGGCTGAGGATGCCGCCACCGCCACAGAAGAAAAAGCACCCTCCTTTCCGTGGAAGTTGTTAATTTCTGCCATCCTCACTGTCGTTTTAATGTACATTTCCATGGGGCACATGATCGGCGCGCCTCTTCCATCTTTCCTTACCGCTCATCTGCCCTTTGCCCTCAGTCAGGCAATTCTGACGCTGGGGATAGTTGTCCTGAATTTCCGCTATTTTACCGTTGGCTTTAAGACCCTTTTTCATCTCTCTCCTACTATGGATACCCTTATCGCGGTAGGTTCAGGCGCTGCCCTGATCTATTCCGCTGTGCTGACTGTTCAGATCGCTTTCTTTAATGCCGGACATGAAGCTGCCATGGGGCTTTACTACGAATCAGCCGCCATGATTCTTACGTTAGTCAGCGTAGGCAAAACACTGGAGGATCGCGCCAAGCGGCGTACCCGCTCCGCACTGTCCGGTCTGCTCTCCATGGCGCCTGATCATGCTACCGTTCTTCGGGATGGCAAAGAACTGGATATTCCCGCTTCCGAGTTGGTAAAGGATGATCTGGTGCTCATCCGAACAGGTGACAAGCTTCCCGCCGACGGCGTAATCACGGACGGTATCGGACTTATTGATGAATCCGCCATGACCGGCGAAAGCGTGGACAGCGAAAAAGGCCCCGGAAGCGAGGTTCGTGCCGCCACCATCTGCCGAAGCGGTTCCTTCCGTTTTAGAGTTACCCGCGCGGGAGATGAAACCGCTTATGCCCGCATTCTCACTATGGTAGAGGACGCTTCCGCGTCTAAAGCACCGGTTGCACGATTGGCGGATAAAATCGCCTCTATATTCGTACCGGTTGTAATGGGAATATCGCTGGTTTCCTTCCTTCTTTGGATGCTGATCACCGGCAACCTGCCGGATGCCCTTACCGCCGCTATTTCCGTATTGGTCATCTCCTGTCCCTGCGCATTAGGGCTGGCAACCCCCACCGCTGTCACCTGCGGCATCGGCAAGGGCGCGTCCATAGGCATCTTTATCAAAGACGCCGCCACCCTTGAAACCGCCCGATCTATTGACACCGTAGTATTCGATAAGACTGGCACTCTTACCGAAGGCAAACTAACGCTGCAAAAAATTGTGCCCTCCAAATACGCTGAACTTGCCAATCTAAGTGAAGCCCGCCTTCTTCGCATTGCCGCACTGCTGGAGATCCGTTCCTCCCACCCTTCGGCGGTCGCTATTGTAAAGGCGGCAGGTATCGGAACCATGGAAGAAACAGCCGATGACTTTGCGGAACTGCCCGGAAGAGGCGTGGAGGGTATTGTAGAGGGGCGTCGTTACTTCTGCGGTTCTCCCCGACTGATGAACGAGCGGGGCATCCATTTATCTGACACACCCGAAGCGGGTAAGCTGCACATCTACCTCGCTGATGAGGAGCATCTGCTGGCCGCCTTTATTTTTACCGATTCGATTAAGGAAAATGCCAAAGCGACAGTGGATGCACTGCGGAAAATGAACGTTCGCTGTGTAATGCTGACCGGTGACAGCCGCAATGTTGCGGAAGAGGTGGGCGGTTTGTTAGGACTTTCCTCATCGGATGTTCATGCCGAAGTGCTGCCCGACGGCAAAGCCGCCGTCATTGAAACACTTCGAAAAGAAGGCCGGCAGGTAGCTATGGTAGGCGATGGAATTAACGACGCTCCTTCGCTGGCAGCTGCACAGATCGGCATTGCCATGGGCGGAGGTCGGGATGTCGCTATTGATGCTTCCGATATTGTACTGCTCTTTGACCGCTTAGAGGATATTCCCGCCGCACTGGCACTTTCCCGCGCCTCTTACCGCATCATCAAAGAGAATCTTTTTTGGGCATTGATCTATAATACCATCGGTATTCCGGTTGCTGCCGGCATACTGGCGCCCTTGGGCATTCTCCTATCCCCCATGATTGCTTCCGCCGCCATGAGTCTTAGTTCCGTATCAGTGGTTACCAATGCGCTGCGTTTAAGACGTTGGCGCTATCATTCCCCCAAAGTTAAATCATAAAAATAAGAAAAGAGGAAAAAATAATGTTATTCGGTTCAAAAAACACCTATACGCTGAAGGTTGAAGGCATGTCCTGCAAGCATTGCGCCGCTCATGTTGAAAACGCGCTGCATGCGATTCCCGGCGTTTCCAAAGCTAAGGTAGATCTGGAAGGTCACAGCGCCACCGTCACTGCCAAGTCATCGGTTAAACGGGATGATTTAATCGCCGCTGTCAAAGCTGCCGGTTATACCGCAGAATAAATAACCGTCCGACCCTTCGATCATTACCGGTATTTTATCGGAATGATCAATAAGGGTTGGACAGTTTACTTTGAATATTATTTAAGCGAATTTTTCTGTCTGCTGCCATTTTTTTGCATTAAATGTGTAAATTTTTCTTCTAAACGCTTCCATTTTATCAAACTGTGTGCTATAATAAAAGCGTTGCAGGTTTTCATATTTTTAAAAATGCTTTCATTCTCCTTTATTGGAGATACCCATTTTTATTTGGAAAAAATTTAGATAGATTAAAAGGAAGTCAGTATATGAGCGAACTGATTGAAAACGAAGGAAAAAAACGAATCATAGAAAAAGACGGCGGACGATATGAACGCCTTCCGATTAAAACTCATGTGATTACCGCAGAGGATGATATCCGCGATGTGGCGGAAAAATATGCGAAGCCCTATCTTCTTCCTGACGATATTCTCTTTATTTCTGAAAAGGCAGTTGCCTGTTCGCAGGGGCGCGCTATCCGTATGGAGGACATTCATCCCCGTAAGTTGGCTGTTTTTCTCTCCAAATTTGTAATGAAATCGAACCGCGGCATTGGTTTGGGCATTCCCGAAACAATGGAAATGGCACTTCAGGAATGCGGCACTCTCCGGATTCTCTTTGCCGCTGCCATCAGCGCCATCGGCAAGCTGTTCAGACAGCGGGGATGGTTTTATGTCATCGCCGGTACCAAAGCATCCTCTATTGACGGACCTACGCCTAATACCCTCCCCCCCTATAATCATTATGTGGTACTGGGTCCGGACAAGCCGGATGAAACCGCCGCTTCCATTTCCGAACGAGTTGGCTGTCGCTGCATTATTGTTGACATCAACGATATTGGCGGTAAAATTTTGGGCATCTCCGATCCGCACATGTCCCGTGAAAATTTGGCGAGAATTCTCTCAGATAATCCTTTAGGGCAAAATCACGAACAAACGCCTATGGGCATTATCCGCGCCATAGCGGAATAAGTCGGTTATATAAATTGCAGGGGAACCAATGGATATTTGGGAGCAATTATATATAAAAGCAAAAGAACTGTACCATCCCATTGATGTTTCGCCTTTCATCTGTGCTCATCATGTGGTATGTGCTTTAGAAGCTGAAAACGGTCAGATTTTTACCGGTTTTTGTATTGAAAGCTGCAGCGGCGTCATGAATTTGTGTGCAGAGCGTGTCGCGGCACTGAATATGTATGTAAACAGCGGTCAAACCGTTATCAAAAGATTAATTGCGTTTCGAGTTCGGGCGCCTTACGGCGGCGGAAGCGGCATACCATGCGGCGCTTGCAGAGAATTTTTGATCCAACTATCCCTTCAAAATAAATACACGGAGATAATGGTCGACTACGGCAAAAGAGAAATCATTACACTGGAAAAGCTTTTGCCAAACTGGTGGGGAGAAGAAAGATACCGAACAAGCTTATAAATATTGTTCCCTATTTGCAAACGGCCTTCATACTGTTTTGCAAAGAAATTTATTCGGCTTAAATAAAAAATAGTATTTCAATTTTGGCTATCGAAAAATAGTGAACCGCGAAAGATCTTGTATTTTTTGTAGATTAAGGCATTCAAAACAACAATGATTTTTGACTCTTGGATGCCCAAATGGTGCCCGTATTTCCTTTGATGATATAAAACGATACG
>CAZMTU010000004.1:0-41581 GCA_964569225.1 uncultured Lachnospiraceae bacterium
GGACTATATAGACAGATATAGGGACTTATTCAATCCAAAGGCTTCATCGTCGGGAAAAGCAAAACATCGCGAATAGAAGCACTGTCGGTCAGCAGCATAACTAACCGATCAATACCAAACCCCAGACCGCCGGTAGGCGCAAGCCCATATTCCAGCGCAATGATATAATCGTAATCTACCTGAGCGGTCGTATTGGGATCCTCCGCGCGCTTTGCAGCTACCTGCCTTTCAAAACGCTCTTTCTGGTCAATCGGATCGTTCAGTTCAGAAAAAGCATTCCCGAATTCAGTAGCACAGATAAAATATTCAAACCGTTCGGTAAATGCCGGATCCTCCGGCTTGCGCTTAGCAAGGGGACTGTTCTCTACCGGATAATCATAAATAATAGTAGGCTGGATAAGATTTTCCTCTACATAAGCATCGAAAAACTCCGCAAGCACCGTTCCCTTTGTTGCGTCTGCCGGCACTTCCACCTGCTTTTCTTTAGCCGCCGCACGGGCGTCCTCATCGCTCTGCCAATCATAATAGCACACGCCGGCGTACTTTTCTACCGCTTCCACCATTGTAAGTCGGGTCCAATTACCCATATCCAGTTCCTGCCCCTGATAGGTAATGTGAGTGGATCCGCAGATTTTCTCCGCCAGCATGGTGTTCATCTCGATAACAAGCTCCATCATTCCCTTATAATCGGTGAACGCCTGATATAACTCAATCGTAGTAAATTCAGGATTATGCTTCGTATCCATGCCTTCATTTCTGAAGATGCGCCCTACTTCATATACTCGATCCATACCGCCTACGATCAGCCGCTTCAAGTACAGCTCCGTCTCAATGCGCAGATACATATCCATATCCAGCGTATTGTGATGCGTCACAAAGGGACGGGCGGAAGCGCCGATCTCAAAAGGCGTCAGAATGGGGGTGTCCACCTCAAGAAAACCCTTGCTGTCCAGATATGCCCGGATTTCACGCAGAATCTGGCTGCGCTTCACAAAGGCATCCTTTACATCCGGATTAACGATCAAATCCACATAACGCTGACGGTAACGCTGATCCACATTGGTCAGTCCGTGGAATTTTTCAGGCAGGGGAAGCAAGGCTTTCGCCAATAAGATCAGCTTCTGTACATGTATCGACACCTCGCCTGTCTGAGTGGTAAATACAAAGCCTTCCACACCGATAATATCACCGATATCCCACTTTTTAAACCCCAAATTGTATTCGTCCGTTCCGACATCATCCCGCTTAACATAAAGCTGTATTTCGCCCTGCTTATCGGAAAGATGTGCAAAAGAAGCCTTTCCCATAATCCGACGGCTCATCATCCGTCCCGCCAAACGGACGGTCTGACCCTCATACGCGGCATAATCCGCCTTGATATCCCCGCTGAAAGCAGTTACATCATATTTGGTCTGAACAAAAGGATCGTTGCCGGCTGCCTTCAGTCCCGCCAGCTTTTCCCGGCGAACAGCCAGTTCACTGCCGACTCCAATATTTTCTGCGGCAGCCATTTCATTATTTGTTTGATGATCTGTCATTTTCTTCTTCTCTTTAAATTATAGTTTTTTATAGTATTTAATTATAGTTCCTTATAGTACAGTCTTATTTACTGATATCCAGAATTTTTATATTAGCATGACCTGCAGGCGTTTCTACCGTTACCGTTTCGCCTGCTCTATGACCAAGCAGCGCTTTTCCAATCGGGGACATATCCGATATTTTATTTTGCAAGGGTGCAGCTTCGGTAGACCCCACAATCGAATAGACCAGTTCCTCATTCCATTTTTCGTTGAACACCTTTACCTTGGACCCTACACTCACCACATCGGTCGTGATCTCAGACACCTCGATCACATTTTTCAGCATTTCCTCCAGCTCAGCAATTCGGGATTCAACCTTCGCCTGCTCCGTCTTAGCCTCATCGTATTCAGAGTTTTCGGAAAGATCTCCGAATCCAAGCGCTATACGGATCGCTTCAGTTACCTCTTTTCGTTTAACATTTTTAAGATAACTCAGTTCATCGAGCAGCTTCTGTTTGCCTTCTTTGGTTACGGTAATTGCCATAGTGATAATCTCCTTATTGAATGTAAAAATAATTTATTGGGAAACGGTCAGCTTTGTTTCAGCAGCTGTAAAGCCGCTTTTAGCTGATCGTCATTCTCCTCTGTCAGTTTAAATAGATTCAGCGACGCCGCTTCTTCGCTAAGCGATACTGTCAGGTCAGGGGTAATGCCTATACCTTCATAATTTTCGCCAATCGGCGGATTATACATCCGGATGGTAATAGTCACAGCCCCTCCGTTCGGCAGCTGAAAAAGCCGCTGCATGCAGCCCTTCCCGTAGGAAGTGACGCCTATAATTTTTGCGGCATCGTAATCCCTCAGGCAGGAAGTAAACAATTCGGCTGCACTGGCTGTATTTCCGTTAATCAACACTGCCATAGGACAATCCAACACATGCTCGTCTGCAGTGCTGCGGGTAGTTTCTTCTCCGTTGGCATCCACAATCCGGATAAGCAGACTGTCTTTTGGCAGAATATAACCCAGCACCGACAATACGCTTTCCAGTTCACCGCCGGGGTTATCCCGAAGATCAAATACAAAACGCTCAGATCCCTGATTTTGAAGCTGTTCTACCGCCGCGCTGAACTGTCCCGGCGTAGTATCGTCAAACTGAAGGATGCGAATAATACCGGTCATTCCGTCAGAGGCCATCGAACCAATCACTGACAGTGAAGTAACCGGCGCGCGGACGACTGTCAATTCCAATATCTGTTCTTCCCTTTGAAGCCGAAGGCTGACCGATGTACCTTCCTCTCCTCGGATAGTGTCCGCCACCGCCAAATACCCAGCCTCCGCGACTGTATTGCCATCCACCGCTACTATCAAATCACCTGCCGAAATACCTGCCTTTTCTGCGGGCGAATCGGGCATCACCAGTATGACCTCCATCGCCTGCGCAGCTTCATCATAAATCACCTGTATGCCAATCCCTACAAAGCTGCCGGTCATAGAGGTCATATATTCCCGATAAGCTTCCGGATTCATGTATCGGGCATATTTGTCGCCGGTAGAAGCTACATACGCTGCAATCAGTGAATCGGTCGCGCCATCCTCATCGAATTCCCCGACTTCTCCTATATAATAGGTTTCAAACAGTTCCTTTACATAAGCATAGGTCTGATTGTCTACCCCGCCGGAGCGATATGCTTCGGAAATCTGGGTTTTGTAATAAACCTTCATCGGGATATAGGTTGCCATAACCGTCACGGCAGCCGTTATAATAATAGCAGGCAAAAGCCAGTACCACGCTATTTTTTTACGGATAAACGACATGAGTCTGTCTTCCTTCTACAAAAAAATTCAATTTCCGGCGGGCATTCTGAGCAATCCGGCCGGATCCACCGCTTTGGAGTCGATATGTATCTCAAAGTGACAGCAGTTTCCGGTAGCATTACCGGTGCTGCCCGCTTTAGCGATCACTTCGCCCTGCAATACATATTCGCCTACCTCTACCAAATTCTTGGTATTGTGCGCATAACGCGTTTGGGTGCCGTCTTCGTGTTGAACGGTAATATAGTACCCGTAGCCGCTTTGATAGGCTGCGGCGATTACCGTTCCCGACTTTGCCGCATAAATATCGTCGCCATAATGAATCCCGATATCGATTCCCTGATGATTACTGGTAATATATTTACTGCCGTTCCAGTAGGTGCGGTAACCGAATTTGCTGGTATAATAGGTCAGCGAATAATAATCCATAGAAACCGGCCAAATATATTCTTCGCCATCCTCAAAATATTCCGAACCCCTTTGAATCTCGCCATTTTCCATTTTTTCCTGTATGGAATCAGCAAGCACATGCAGCTTGTACTCTTTTTCTTTAAAGAAATCAGTTTCACCGATTTCTTCTAATCTTTGATAGTAATCCTTTACCGCTTGGTCGATCACGCCGTTTACAATTTGAGTACTGGCTTCGACCTGCTGAATATAATAACTGTATGAATTATTGTCATTTTCCAGCGATTCCAAATAATAGACGCTTTCGGAAATTTTATTGTTCAGCAGAATCCGACGTGCTTCCAATTCATTCGCCACAGACTGTTTTTCAGCCTGATAAGCTTCCAAAACGGCCTTTTCAGCAACCAGCCGTCCTTTTTCCGTTTCCAACTCATCCATTAACGCTTTATCTCTGGAAAGAAGATCGCTTGCCCGTTCCATACTGGTCAACAAATCAATAAACGAATCGGAATAAAAGAAAATTTCCAGTATACTGGGCGTTCCCTCTTCATAGGCTTGCCTTAAACGCTCCGAAAAAATCGCATATTTTGCGTCATACTGCACCTGTTTTTCGGCAATTTCAGCTTCCTTCGCCGCCAGAAGCAGATCATACTCGGCCAAAATATCATCAAAATAGGCCATTTCATCATTCAGCGCTAAAAGCTGTTCGTCCATCAGTCTCTTATTTTCCAGCACTGCTTCGATTTCCTTGTAATTCTCCTCAAGTTTTTGCTGAAGCGCCGCCTGTAAATCGTCATATTCAGTCAGTTTTTCCCGCAGCAAACTTATCTCTGCCTGTATTTCCTCAATTGTTAATCCGCTTCCGTCATAATCAGGAACCTCAAGCATATCCGGATCAGCAGCCGTTTCGGAAGGAGAGGCTTCGGCATTATCAGCCGCGCTGTCTAACCCGTCGCTTACGGCCTCCGGCTCGTCCATTGGCGCATTCACATCTGTGGCAAACGCCCGCAGCAGTCCAAAAGGGGCTGCACATATTCCAAGCAGACAGATCAGCGCCGCCAGCAGAATCACCAGCCTGCCGGCAGAAAAGGATTTGCCTGTCGAGGCATAAGAGTATCTATACATTATATTCAAACCTTTCGTAAGATATACGCCTGATCAAACAGCATAGACGATATACAGCATTCAGGATTTTTCCTTCAAATAGCGACCGACCGAAATCATGCTCCCGATAGCGCCCGCGAAAAGTCCGATGAACAGGAAGCCTGCCAGCAAGTAGTACCATACATCGGCAAAAGCGACCACCGTAAACATCCGATAGCCGGTAGTAATAATCCGGCTGATCCGATCATATAAAAACCAATCCAAAAAGAACGCTAAAACGGCTGCAAAACCGCCTAAAACAAGCCCTTCACAGATAAACGGAGCCGTAATGAAGGAATTTGTAGCGCCTACATAACGCATAACCGAGATCTCTTTTCGTCTGGAAAATACCCCTAACCGTATCGTATTGATTATAATAAAGATACTCACCACAAAAAGCACCAGCAGAAAGCCTACCGATACATGGGTAATGCCTCTTTTCAGATTATTCATAGTCCGCGCTACATCGGCATGGGAAGTTACCGTATCAATAGGGTACACAGTCACCGGGCTGCCGTCCTCCGCACTGCGGATGATCGCCAGATTATAAAGCTTGTATTCTAAATCATCCAGTGAAATCCCGGGCTGATAGGTAATAACAAAAGACGCCCGATAGGGGTTTTCTCCCTCCTGAATGGCCTCAAAAAGCAGCGGATATTCTCTGAATTTTTCCATTTCGGAAATTAACGCGTCCTCTTTGGAAATATATTCGGCGTCATTTACCAAGCCTTCATCGCGCAGCGCCAAAATCCCGGAGCGAATCTGCTCAATTTCCTGATCAGAGCAGTCCTTCTGTAAAAAAACCGCAACCTCATTGAGCAGCGTCATATTCGCCAAATTATCATTAATATTTACAATAAGTAATCCGAAGGTACCCAGCACCAGCAGACAGCTCGCCAGCACCAGCACCGATGCAATGCTCATAACACTATTGCGAAAAATGCCTTTCAGGCTCTGGGTAAAGGTATAGGAAATACTAATTTTTTTCATGATTTAAGTTCCTGTTTATCTGCTTTCGCCGGAGCAGCTATTTCGGAAACTGCAGAGAGTTCAACTTCAGCCTCTGATTCCGCTTCCGGACCTCCGAGCGCGTCCGACTCGTCACCAGCCGAATCCGATTCGGAGCTTTGATCCAAAGCAGGCGTAAGCGATTCCTGAGCTTCTAAAAACATCCGACCAACTCTATCTTCCGCGATCCTGCCGTCCCGAATAGTCACCACCCGCTGTCTGAACAAATCCACCAATTCTTTTTCATGAGTGACAACGATAACTGTTTTTTGATACCGTGTCTGGATGCGGATCAGCATCTCCATAATGTCATGACTCAGCCTTGGATCTACATTGCCAGTAGGCTCATCAGCAATAATAATCCCCGGACCGTTGGCAAGCGCTCTCGCCAGCGCCACCCGCTGCTGCTCGCCGCCTGACAGCTCGGAAGGATAACATTTTGCTTTTTCGGACAGATCCACAATTTTCAGGGCGGCATTGACCTTTAATTTAACCGTTGCCGAATGTTCGCCGATCACCCGTAAGGCAAAAGCGACATTCTCATACACATTTTTATCAGGGAAAAGCCGGAAATCCTGAAAGACCACTCCCAATTTTCTCCGATAATAGGGAATTTTTTTCTTTTTAAGCGATGACAGTTCACAACCGTCTACCGTAATAGTACCCGAAGTAACCTCTTCCTCCCGCAGCAGCAGCTTCAAAAGGGTGGATTTTCCGGCGCCTGATTCTCCTACGATGAATACAAATTCACCGCTTTCGATCTTTAAATTCACATCCGAGAGCGCAACTGTTCCGTTCGGATATGTTTTTGTAACATTTTTCAGTTCGATCATAGCATCTCCGACTGACAAAACAAAGCTTGCACATAAACCGAGCGGATATGCACAAGCTGTTGTTTTTGATAGGTTTAATACTTGACAGGCTTGGAGGAAAGGTATTTTTTCACCATCAACGCCACTTTGAAGGTAATCGCATGTTCAAATTCCCTCAGATCCAGCCCGGTCAGCTTGCGAATTTTTTCAAGACGGTACACCAGTGTATTCCGGTGTACAAACAGCTTCCGGGAAGTCTCGGACACATTCAGATTGTTTTCAAAGAACGCCTGAATCGTGATCAGCGTTTCTCTGTCTAACGACTCCAGCGGTCCCTTCTTGAATACTTCCTGAAGAAACATTTCGCAGAGAGAGGTAGGAAGCTGATAAATCAAACGCCCGATACCCAAATTATCATAACTGATGATATCTTTTTCGGTGTCAAATACCTTGCCCACTTCCAGCGCAACCTGTGCTTCCTTATAGGAACGGGAAAGATCCTTAATATTGTCCACTACAGTACCGATGCCAATGGAAACCTTGGTAAAAAATTCGGTAGAGATAGTATCCGCGATAGAACGCGCCATCTTTTCGATATCTCTCATATCGTAGTTGGGCTTAATCTCCTTCACCAATACGCTGTCCCGCTCGCCCACGCTAATCACATAATCCTTGTTCTTTCCGGGAAACATATTCTGAAGAATATCATAAGGCACAACATCGTTCTTTCCGTTAAATTTAATTAGAAAGACTACGCGGGACACATCGTTAGCAAAATGCAGTTCTTTAGACTTTATGTAGATATCACTGGGCAGAATGTTATCCAAAATAATGTTTTTAATAAAAGAAGATTTGTCATGCTTTTCATCATAGAGAACCTTGATATTGCCTAATGAAATTGCCAGCAGCATCGAAAGCTTCTCAGCATGCTTGTCCTCTCCCTCCACGAAAACAATATACTCGCTTTTGGCGGTGGCGGTGCTGAGTACCCTATAGGTATATCCGCCCAGCGTAGTCACATCAGAGGTATAGGACAACTCATCCCGAATTCCCTGACGAATCTCCCCGATCTTCACCAGTTCGCTGCAGGAAATCACCACACCTGTTTCATCGATCACGCCGATAATCCGATCGACCGCATCCTTCATTTGGTAAATAATCCCCTGAAATAAACGATTCGACATCATGTGTCTCCTTTCAAATCCTTCAGACTTGTGTAATACAGCTATTATTCTACACTATTTTTTGTAGAATTTCAATAGCGAATTTCCCGTTTTTGATAAAAAATCTAATTTTTTTTTGAAAAATTTGATAAATTCGGCACGTTTCTGTTAAAAAAATAACAAATTTTAAATTTCATACACATAACAAAGAGACGAAAGCACAAATGACGAAGCGGTTTCGGTTCGCAGGATTCGTCTGCCCAACCCAGCGGGCAAAATTCCAAGCCGAGCCGCCAGTTCTATTTCCGTCGGTTCAAAACCGCCTTCCGGTCCTATAAAGAAGGAAACCTGCTTGGGCGGCGCGGGTGGCAGCAAGGTTTTCAGCGTCTGGTTTTCTTCACCTTCATAACAAATCAATGCCACCCTGCTTTCATCCCAGACAGTTTGAGTAGCCCGCTTTGCCGCATCGGAAAAATTCATAGGCCAATGCACTTTGGGCAGGACGCCCCGCCCGCTCTGCCCTGCCGCTTCATCGGCAATTTTCTGCCAACGCAATATTTTCTTTTCGGCGGCTTCCGGACTGATCTTGGCCACACAGCGAAGCGTTTCCACCGGTACGATCTCAGAAACACCCAACTCTACCGCCTTTTGGATCACTGTATCCATTTTATCCCCCTTTACAATCGCTTGGTAAAGCACTGATGCCACAGGGGATTCACTGCGGCTGGGATATTCTCGGTCGATCTGAACCGTCACAGCTTGTGAGGTAATAGCGGTAATAGCAGCATCATACTCCATTCCTTCTCCATCGCAAAGCAGCAGCCGGTCGCCTGTTTTCATGCGTAGAGACAGTGAAATATGGCGGGCATTCTCTCCGCCGATCTCTACAGGAGCACTTTGGGCGGCAGCCGACCTAAGCAGTTCAGGCGACAGAAAAAAACGGGGCATGACAGATTTCCTTTCAGCAAATTTTATTAAAATAATCTTTTTTATTATACACTATCGCCAATCAATTTGTCAAGCCGATTTCGCCTTCTCGATAAAAACCGCTAAAATAAAGTTATCCCCGCATTCAAATGCGGGAATAATTCTTTTTGCCGCTCGCAGGACAGCGTTAAATCAAAAGAGATTCGTCCTAAAAATCAGACAACCGTTTTTAGGGTATAATTTCTTGCGTAAATATGATATTCATTTACTTGCTTTCTTCAAAAAGCATAACGCTATTCAACAGCTCGTGCATTTTCTAAATATATTTTTAAAGAGTAAATCCGCATATGCTTTGCTTTCCTAATCACTCTCGAATGTATTAAATTTCTACGAATATAAACGGAAGAACCGAGTAAAGCAACCTCCCCAAGCTTACTCGGGGAGGTTGAAGATAGGTTATCCAATGATTTCAGGCATTTTCTTCAATATATTTCCAATGAGTATGCCATATCCTTTGGTAGGCTCGTCCAGCAGCACATGCGTCACCGCACCGACCAGTTTGCCCTTTTGAATGACCGGCGACCCGCTCATTCCCTGTACAATACCGCCTGTTTTTGCAAGCAAATCCGGGTCGGTCAGTTCAATCACAAAATTTTTTCCACCCGGATCGTTTCCGCAAAGCTTTATGATCTTTACCGTGTATTCTTTAATGCCCTCTCCGTCTACTGTACAACGAATACTCGCATCGCCTTCTTCTATTTCCCCGTCGGTGGCTACCGGCAGAAGATCTGTTTCCGAATAATCGGGCAGCTTATTCAGCACTCCAAATACGCCGCAAACAGTATTTCCGATAAGCGAACCAATCTTAGCGCTGCTGAAATATCCTCTCAGTTCGCCCGGAGCGCCCTTATGCCCCTTCTGAATGCCGCTGATAGTAACCTCCATCACACTGCCCCGCAGCAACGGCATCAGCACACCTGTGTCAGAATCGCAAATGCCATGACCGAGACCGGAAAAACTGTTTGACCTCGGACAATAAAAAGTAACGGTTCCAATCCCTGCTGTGCTATCACGTATCCACACGCCCGCTTTCCATGTGTTTTCGCTTTCAGAACGGACCGGACACAAATTTACCTCAAGGGACTTGCCTTGGCGTGTAACCGTCAGCTTCAGCGGCTGTCCGTCACTTTTTTCCACCTGCTCCACTACTCCGCTGACCGTATTGACAGCTTTTCCGTCAATACTTGAAAGGATATCACCGGCGTGAATGCCGGCCTGCTCCGCAGGAGAAATATCCTCGCCGGGACAGTCCACCGGCGCGGTTCCTACAACTAAAACGCCCTCAGTCTGAAGTTGCACGCCAAATGAGGTTCCGCCCGGCAGCAGCATTTCCTGCTTACTGTCAGTCTGCTCTGCCGCGTGCGCGTTCAAAGCGAATCCCCCGCCCGGCAGCATTGCCATCGGCAATGCCAGCGAACAGACCAACAACAAGGCGGCTGCCCGCTCCTTTATTTTTGATTGTTTCATATATGACCATGCCTTTCTGCGTGCTCCGATCGCTGATCTCGTCACGCATCCTTATTTTTCACATTCCTTTTTCCCTGCGTGGAACGGACGCCCGATCCACCGCCTTGTTAATGTGTGTGGATCGGGCGCTTCTTATGCCATGTAATAACTGCCTTAAATCATTTTGGAAAAAACCGGTTTTCGCTCTCCCGGAATGAGCAGCACCTGTGGAAGTGCGCCTTCACCAATGGTGTTTGCCGCCAGCAGAACACTCTGCGGGACCCGGTACCGCTTCGCAATATCCCAAATGCTTTCGCCGGGTAACGGATAGCAAAGCGTCACCGCGCTTCTCGACACGCATTTCTGATCCAGGTCGGGCAAAATATCGGTTACAAAGTTCAACTCACCGTTCTGCCACAAAAAGATTTCCGCATTTACTGTAAGCGCCGCTTTTATTTCTTCTGCCTCCGTCATCGGATCAGCCGAAGCGGAAAAGCAAACGCTCACCTCATCCCCTTCTTCTATTTCCCACGGAAAAGCTTCCATCAATGTAAGCGTCATCGGTTTTCCGTTCTCATCGGTTCCCAACACCGTAACCTCTGCCATACAGTGCAGAATCATTCTTCCTTCATTTTTTTCCACTGAATCGGCATACACCTTAGCAAAGGTTTTCAGGCATTTCTTCATTCCATCCGCCGGGCAGCTCATCATCCTGCGCTGCTGCTTCTGAGCTTTACGAAAAGACTGTATCACCGTTGCCCGCCCTTCTTTCAGCTTGGTAGGACAATTGACCGAATAGCAGTCAGTCACTTGACTGCTTTCTGCCTTTACAGCGATCCACGCGGTCACCGAGTAGGAAAAATCCAATTCCACACCGTGCGCTTCGCCTGTAGCATCCTCCGAAGGCACACAGGAAAGCTGTTCCGGCGTCAGGCTAACCATACAGAAAGCGTCAGAAGATACATCCGCATCAATACTGCTGTGAAAAGGAATAGGCAGTTCTGTAAAATGTAATCCGCCGTCAGGAGAACGGTAGAACAGTTCCAACGTTGCCTCCCCGGAAAATCTGATGCTTCCCTGAACCGCCTCACAGGAAGCGGTCCCCATGTTCAGATTGGCAAAAATGACCTCCTGTACCGGCGCGTCCCCCGGCAAAGAAAGATCCTCGCTGGCTTCCAACGACTGTTCTCTTACCTGGCTCAGCTTCCAAAAGGGAATCACTTTACACCGTTTTTCCAGTGAATCTTCGGGAAGATCTTCTGAAATGGAAGGACCAGCTTCAATTTCATAAAAAATTCTTGGAATTACTTCAATTTTTCCCTTTAAATTCAGCTTCCGGGGATTCAGTGCTCTGGCACTGACATTTTGCAGCACCTCATCCGAAGTAACCGCCGCTTCTCCCGCTTGATCCTTGATCGGCGTCTGACCGTTATATTCCATTGTAAACTGAACGGTGTGAATCTCGTCATTTTCATCTGAAAAAAGAACCTTACAAATCAGATTTCCTCCACAGCTTAGCTTCCCATTTTCAGCAAAACAGCGCCCGGGACAAAGGGTACCGGCAGTGTAAAGAATTTTCCGAATATCGGGATATGAATCGGGCAAAATAAAATCCTTGGTGCATTCCGCGTGAATTTGCAGCTTTTCATCCGATCGCCTCCACAGAGGCATTTGCGTCATTTTTTCCAAGCCAATCGCTCCTTGTACGTTTTTTGATATTCTATGCGTCGGCCCATTTGAATATGCTTTTCAATTTTTGCATTTACAGTGAGCAAGTCGAAGGCTTTTCCCCTTTTATCCGGCGCTGATTTAATTCCCGCCCAAATATTTTTCATCTCTTTTCGACCGGATTTCTTCGGAATGACATGCTCTGATCCAAAAAGCCTCATTGATCCAGACTGGGATGCGCGGTCAGATAATCACAGATCTTTTGCAGCGCCGCTTTTTCGATACGGCTTACATAGGAACGCGATATCCCGATTTTATCCGCAATTTCCCGCTGAGCCAAAGGTGCTTTTCCGGAAAGTCCATAGCGCAATACAATGATCTGCCGCTCTCTCGGCGTAAGCCCTGTTCGAATGAATTTTTTGGCTTGTGAAGAAGAAATTTTTACGTAAATATCATCCGCGATCGTATCATCGCAGCTAATAATATCAATATAAGTGAGGGGATTTCCATCCTTGTCTACGTCGATCGGTTCGTTCAGCGATACTTCACATTGGGTTTTCTTTTGTGATCGAAAATACATTAAAATTTCATTTTGCAAGCATCTGCCCGCATATGTGGCAAAACGCGCGCCATTGGTGCAGTCAAAAGAATCTACCGCCTTAATCAGCCCGATCGTGCCGATTGAAATCAGATCCTCCTGATTATGACTGGATATGTAATACTTTTTCACAATATGCGCCACCAGACGCAAATTATGCAGGATCAATTTTTCCCTTGCGGCTTCATCGCCTTCCTTACACCTGCGAAAGCACTCCTGTTCTTCCTCATAGGACAGCGGCGGCGGAAAGCAGGATGCTTCATCTACCTTTAAAAACAGCGCAATCATTCCAGTCAGCGCCTGTAACAGCATGTAATCTCTTCCTTTCCGGATTAAAATTAAAAAATTCACAAAAGCAGGCATTCACCTGTTTACAATCGACTCAAAAAGTGTTAAAATAAATACGATTATTTGCAGTATATGCGCGTCGGCTTGACCGATTGACTGTCTCAAAAGGAGATCTTATATGAATCACTCATTACTCCGATGTGCTGTCATAGACATCGGTTCCAATACCATTAAAATGACCACCTACGACTATAACGGCAGCAGACTGACCGAACGGAAACGGAAAACCGTAAATGCCGGTCTGATCGCTTATGTTCAGAATGGAAAGCTTACCGATGAAGGGGTCCGCATTCTTATAGCCGCTGTCAGAGATCTTCAGAGCTTTGCCAAAGCGGACCGATGCACGCAAATCTACCCTTTTGCTACCGCCGGACTTCGGGCCGCCACCAATAGTGCGGACGCAATCGAGGCAGTCAAAAACGCTACCGGCCTCATGATCGACCTCATCAGCGGCGATCGTGAAGCAAAACTTTCCTTTGAAGCATTGCTTCCCTCTCTGGACAAGCATATTCAGTCTGGCATCGCTATTGATATGGGCGGCGGCAGCACTGAACTGGTCGGATTCTCCAACCGGCGCGCGCAGCGAAACGTATCGCTTCGTTTGGGCGCGTTAGTACTCTATACTAAGTTTGTTTTCAATATTCTGCCTACCCCTCGTGAGGCTAAAAGGATCCGCGCCTATGTTTCAGCCAAGCTGATCAAACAGCCATGGCTTTCAGGGTACGGCAGCACGCTTTACATAAACGGCGGTACCGGGCGGACGCTCGCAAGATTACACGCCAATCTCTACGGTCAAAACAGTACTTTACCCTATCGCGTTCCCTACGGCGACATGGAAGAAATACTGGCACTAATCACCTCTATGGATCGCTCATTTAAGCAGCTTTTAATTAAAGAAGTCCCTACCCGTATCCACACTTTTCCTGCCGGTCTTTGCGCGCTGCTCGCTATTATGGACCGATCCGGCGCCGCTGAACTGGTCGTCACAACCGCCAGCATTCGGGAAGGCTATTTAATTTCCAGATTAAACGAGGAAAAAAGGACGGCTGACCGCCGTCAATAAGCAACACAATCACCTGAATTGAAGAGGATTTTATGCAAAAAGAACAGGAACGCTTTCAGGAAAACAGCATAATGGAGGGAATGATCTCCTTTCGGGCGGTCATTGACGGTATGGAAGCAGGCGTCAGCGACCGCCGCATTGAGCGTGTGCTTTTTGATATAGACCGCGCAAAGGCGCTCTCTCGCCATCTATCCTATATCAAAGCCAAAAGTTATCAGCATTGCTTTTCTGTAACCGCCGTAGACAAAGCGGAAATCGACGCGCTGGCAGTGGGCAGCAGTCACGGCGGATTGTTAACCGTCTGTACGCCCCGAACGCTGCCGATATTGGAAAACGCTTCTCCGGAACCCAAAGGCTTCTATATTTTGCTCTGCGGCATTGAAGATCCCTATAATTTTGGCTATGCTCTGCGTTCACTCTATGCGGCCGGCGCGTCCGGTATACTGCTCCCTCCTCACAACTGGATGAGCGCCGCCGGTGTGGTCTGCCGGGCCTCCGCCGGCGCGTCCGAGCAGCTTCCGCTGTTTGAATGTGAACCGGAAGAAGCAATTCATCGCTTCAAGCGTCAAGGGTATAAGATCGTCGCTGCCGATCAGCCAAATTCAACCTGCATGTGGGACGCAGACCTGTCCCTTCCGCTGCTGCTGCTTATTGGCGGTGAAAGGAGAGGCATCCCCAAAGCGCTGCTGAATGATTGCGACGGAATCGTATCCATCAACTACGGACGTCCTTTCCCTGCCGCGCTTTCCGCCGCGTCAGCGGCGTCTATACTGGCGTTCGAGATTGCAAGGCAGAACCGGAGATAACGCTCAATTGAGCCAAAAGCTGAAATATTGAATCGCCTTTTGTCACTTGTCAGTTGACAAACTTCCATTTTGAATAGGTGGACTTTTCGCCATTGATATGCTACAATTGACGCATAAAACAGGTGTGATCAAAGGGTATGACAATTATTGCGAAAATTCTACTCTGCGGCTTACAACATGATTTTGCAGGCAAAACCGCCGTATTTTCCAATACTATACTCAATTCAAAACATATGGGAGGACACCATGACATTAGGGCAGCGAATTCAGCAGATCCGAACTACACTGTCGCTTTCGCAGGAATCCTTTGGCGAAAAGCTCGGAACCACACGGCAGACGGTTTCAAAGTGGGAACTGGATCAAACTGTACCGGAACTCAGCAAAATCGTTTTAATGAGTAAACTGTTTTCTGTAACCACAGATTCGATTCTAATTGACGGAATCAGTAGCTTTGATTCCGTATTATATGGAGCACTTCCCTGCGGTGTTTACAGATCCCCTGTCAGTGAAATCGTTGAAACAGAGCGGTTTGCGCTGGTCTATTATTGCTCAACCGATCAGACACTGCTCGGGACAAAGCTATATGCCGGAATAGACAGTCAAAAGAAGCTGACGGCGGTCTGCGAGCGCGATCAAATAAATCAACGCACGCTCTATGCCTATGAAACTGAGGCACATGCGGTAATTGCCAATAATGAAGCATTGAAAAACATGCTTGGCGAACGATACGATCATTCACAAACTAAATCCATGAAGCGTACCGAAACATTTTTCGTAAACCGCGGCGGCGCTTCCCTTCCAACGGTCAGCGAAGCGGGCTTCAAAAAATGTTTGCAGCTTTGGAGGATGTCGGACTCCCTTGCAGCAACCGACAACCGCTTTCACTTTTTTCTATGCACTGGCAAAACAGAATATATTTTCTCGGTAATCCCTCAAGACGTCAACATTTATTGCGGCGCATCCTATAACATTCCCTTTGAAATGGGACTGTTCGGGGGCAAACAGTTTTTTCGTATCCGAAATTATCAGGACAATACACAGCCTTTTTGCGCATTCACCTGCGATTTCGATTCTGAATATACCGATCAGCCCGTTCCCACCGTTGAATGTCAGTATGGAAAATGTGTACAGACAAGACAGGGACTTATGTGGTGCGTGAAGCGTTATACCGACGATGAAATCGTCCTGCAGGGTTGCGGGGATGATGAGTATATCTATCACCGGAATAACTGTCGGACAGAAATATTTACCACTGAAAGCTGAACCTCAGTCAAACTCAACTATTCGTTTATTTTTTCGACTTAAACTAAACAATGCGGTCATTGAAAAATGACCGCATTTGATTTATAATAAAAACAGAACAAGCGCTTGTTACTTTATTTCAGAAACGGATGATTGGACAAATGAACATTACACTAAGCGAGCAACTAAAAAAGCTTCGCCGTGACAAGGGCAACACGCAGGAGGAGCTTGCCTCTCTTTTGGGACTGTCGGTTCAGGCAGTTTCCAAATGGGAACGGAACGAAGGCTATCCCGACATCACCCTTCTGCCTGCCATCTCCGCTTACTACAACGTTTCGGTGGACGAGCTGCTGGGGGTGGACGAACTGAAAAAGCAGGCTGAAATTGACGAATATATCCAAAAAAGTACCGTTTTAGCCAATCAGGGAAGAACCGCAGAACGGGTCGCTCTTTGGAGAGAAGCGTATAGGGATCATTCCAATGACATAAACGTAATTTACAGGTTAATGTATGCGCTTTTATCTAACGACAACCCCCAAGATTATGAGGAGATCATTGCACTGGGCGAACGCGTACTGAAAGAATGTGACGTTCCGGAACTTCGGATGGGTGCGATTCAATGCGCATGCTTTGCCTGCATCGGTTTAAACCGAACCGATGACGCCCAAAAATATGCCGCCATGGCAAGCAGCTATTATTCCTGTCGAAACGAACTCATGAAAAACCTGCTGAAAGGAGAAGAAGCCGTTCGCTGCTGTCAGCAAAACCTTCAAATGCTAATTGATCTTGTCTCCTTAAATGTGTCTGCCATGCTGCAAAACGCTAACTTCACAGCGAGCGAAAAAATAAAGGCTTACGCATTTGTGTTAAAGCTGTACGATCTGCTCTACGACGACGGCAACTACGGTTTTTATTCTATAAGGGTTTCCGAGTGGAATATGTGGCTGGCAGAACTGTATGCAGAGGAAAGCCAATGGGATAGTACGCTGGACTGCTTAGAAAAAGCGGTTCAATGCGCGATCCTATACGATACCGCTACAGGCGGTTCCTACACATCACTTTTGACCGATCGATGTGTTTATGATCCTGCCGCCACTTCTAAAAATTATACCGAAAGCACTTCCATGCTCCGCCTACAGGAAATGCGGTACGCCTGCTTCGACTTTTTACGGGAAAATGAACGCTTTCAGAAAATCGAAAGGCGGCTAAAAGCTGCCGCCAAGTCAAATTGACAGCCCTTTTGCACAAAAATATTCTTTTGACATAGAATGACAGCAAATCATCAGAGAAATGAGGTCATTCTATGTCTTTTTTTCTGCCTATCACTGATTATCGGGAGGAAAAAGCAGCCTTTCTTCCCCCCGATTCTTTTTGTCCGGAGTTGATAAACGTGCTTGGTGTATCTGACCGCGCTCTGCCGGATCAAATTCAAAAAACGCCTGCAACTCCGACATCCGATACCGACCTGAAGCCGATTTACGCGCTGTGGGGCGGAAGCGATCGCTGCGTCAGCGCGCTGCTGTCCGCCGCCGCAACAGAGGCGGCTAACCGTTCTCTTGATACGTTTATATGCCGAGATCCCATCGATCCCTCTCTGATTACCGCATTGCGGATAGAAGGAGTTGGGCTGTTGCAAAAAACCGAAACGACCCTTCCTCCTTCCGCCCGGCTGATTGATCTGTCCGCTCTTTTTCTGCCCTTTACACCTGATGAACGCGCGCATCTGAATGCCCTTGAAAACGAGCGGGACTCGCTGCTCGACCGCTGCCGAACAGCGGGAGAGATAATCGCCCGTTTGGAAAAGCTGCAATTACGGCTTACATTCCCCCTGCATCGCACCGATCTGCTGAAAAAAAAGGCTTCGCGCATTGCAAACACAATCCCTTTAGGCGGCGGAAAGGTCTATCGGCTGCCTGTTTCCACCGTCACGTCCGATCATCGCCTTCGCTTGTTTCCCTTTGGCGGCAATACCCGAATTATTGGACTGAATGATTTATATGCGGTCGCGCCTCATTTTTTGAGACTGCTCAGTGAAGCGCTTATCCTGCGGGGCGCCGATCAGTTTCAACTGACTGATCAGTGGTCAGGCAGTTTTGTCGGACTGTATTTGCCCTCAGTCAAGCTATGTTACCTGATTGAACCGCCCGAAGACCGTCAAAAACTGATGACACTCAGCCGTTATCTCCTTTCCCGTACGCAGTCGCTGCGGGGCGCCTATCGGGAACTGAACGAATGCGGTCGGCAAATCCAAAAACATCTTGCCTCCCTTTCCGGTCAATCGAATGAAATAGCGCTGCAAACGCAGCAGTTATATGAAAATAAGCTGCAAAAAAGCAGGTTCGGAGAATTCCGAAAACGGCTCCTGATCGACTTGTTCTGCAAATAAAAAGAATGATCACTGAACCGGATTGACCACAAAACAGTCGTAGCCTGCGGCAATCAAACGATCGTGCGCCCGTTCAGCATCATCCCAAGAGTAGAAAATACCGAATACAGAGGGTCCGCTGCCGCTCATCATCGCGCCTGCGGCGCCCTCCGAGATCATTTGCGCTTTGGCATATGCTGCCGCCGGACGCAGCGGCAGGATCGCCTGTTCAAACCGGTTGAACATCAGCGCGGCGGCTTCCCCGCTGTCCCGACGCTCTAACGCCTTCAGCATTGACTGGACCGTTCGGCGCTCCCCTGCCGCTTTATCAAGCTTGGAATAGGCTTCCTTAGTGGATACTCCTTCGCCTCCTTTGGCGATCACTACTATGCAATCGGGGGAGAGAGAGGGATATCGGGTGAGCCGTTCTCCGATTCCCTCTGCCCGACAGCAGCCGCAGGTCAAACAAAAGGGCACATCCGCTCCCAGTTCTTTTCCCAGCTTGTACAGCGTTTCCTCGCTCACTTCACCCAGCAAATGCCAAAGCGCCCGTAATACCCCAGCGCAGTCGGCGCTGCCTCCGGCAAGTCCCGCAGCCAAAGGAATCTTTTTCTCTATGTCGATCGTCACATCCCATTCGGTGATACCGGCTTCGGCAAGGTAGCGCTCCGCTGCCCGCCAAGCAAGGTTAGTTTCATTGGCAGGCAGCGACGGATGGTCGCAGGTAAGGTTAATCCGCCCGTTTCCGGGCGTCAGCGTCACAGACACCCGATCGCATAGACTGACCGCCTGCATGACCGAATCGATCTCATGATAACCGTCTGCCCGCTTTTCTCCCACCTCCAAAAACAAATTGATTTTAGCAGGGCAGAAAAGTGTTTCACTGCGTAGATTCTGTTCCATTTCCATAGAGTTTATCCTCAAACTGTAACCCTAAGCCTGTACAAGCTTAGGGCTGCAGCTCAAAATCCTTTCCGTTCATTTTACTAACTTAATTAAGAAATTCTGCCGAACTTTTACAGCGTCCTTAGGGCAAAGCTCCTGACAGCAAAAGCATTTGATACAGGCTTCCGGATGAATTACCGCCTGTTTCTTTTTTTGGTTGAGCATGATGGTGTGAACCGGACAAGAGCGTACACATTCCCCGCACCCCACACAGCGGGAAGCGTTAATTTTCGGACGGGGTTCAAAAAACTTCATCAACCGTCCATCCCAAAAAGTGGAAAGCCATGTGAGAATGGGCACCTTTTCGCTGTCAGGCGGCAAAAAGTCGGTCACTCTCAACTTTTCCAGTTCTGACTGCCCATCCAATTCGCGCTGCCCCGCTGATGAGGAACTTATGATCCGCGGTACTGTGACCAAGCCCCGTTCCATCGCCCGATTCAGCATAATCACTTTACCGCTCATACCGATCAGTTCCGCGCCCACTAAATCAGCCGCAAATGGATTTTCCGAAGAGATCAGCGCGCCTATTTTACGGGGAGAACCGTTGGTCGGACCATTTCCCTCCATTCCCACAATGGCGTCAATAACATTCAGGGTATCATGACGAGTCGTATGCATAGCGCATAAATCGACCAGCATTTCCGAAAAATCACCAATATCAGGAAAACGGGCGTGCATTTCAAATTTTTCAGTCCCCGGAACGGTACCAAAATAATTCTTCACCGCCCCGCTCATCATTGTCAGCCCATGCGTTTTCAGTTTACACAAATTGACAATTACATCCGCATTCAGAATCGGTTCAATAATGTGAAAGGTTTTGGATGCAATTCCCTCCGGATACTCAGTCTGCCGCCAATCGGTCTGATAGTTCAGCCCGATCCCCGCATCGCGGGCCGCCTTCTCTGTACCGCATACCCGGTATATACCGCGCAGCGCGCCTTCCGAATAGGGACCGCCCGGACTTTCCGCGATCCGCACCTCCGCAGCGCCCGCCTGAAGAATCAGTTCCGCCGCCGCTTGAATCAAAGCAGGATGAGTGGTCGCTCCCAACGCCGGATCCATTTTTCGGACAAGATTGGGCTTGATAACTACTTTTTTCTGCCGAAAAAAGGCATCATCCACTCCAATGGTCTTCCATTGCTGCGAAAGCACCCTTCTCAGTGTCTGCACATCATAGGTTTCGCAGCGATCCAGCACTACCGGAACATTGGTTTTAATCATGATGAACCTCGTTTATAAAAGATGTATACAGTATAGCAGTTCAATAAAAAAAAAGCAAGCGTTTTTTTCAGGCGTATTGATTTTCAGAACGATTCATTGTATAATGATAATAATAACGGCAATTGCCGTCATATTCTGGAAAGGTGTGAACCAAGCATGAAAAAGGCGCCGGAACGCAAGCATTTGCTAAATTTTGATCATAATATTGGCTTCAATAAAAAATATACAACTATCGCGCTTTATGCCGTTCTTATTCTTTGCTTCGGCGCAGTATGCGTTTATTTTCTAATCAACAACGATAAATATGCCAGCGCATTTGCTACGATCAGCGGAATTATTACCCCTATTTTCATAGGCATGGTTCTTGCCTATATTCTGAATCCTTTTCTGAAGCTGTTTGAGCAGCAGATATTTATTTCTTCTGCTCAACGAAAACTGAACAAAGCCAGACGTCAGCTATTTAAGGATAAACTTTCATATGATCACCTGCGCAATAAGCCGGAAATCTCGGATAAAATGCTTGAAAGCGCTCGCCAAACGCTTGCCGATACCCGCTTGACGCTTGCCGCAGCCTACCAGGCAGTAAAAGAAGAACAGACTAAACGGAATGAAAAACTTCAGGCGAAGGCTGCCAAAAAGAATAAAAAGCCTTCCTATATTCCGTTGCCGGTCAAAGACCGTTCTCATCCCGCGCGGGGGATCTCGCTGCTCTGCACCTATCTGATTTTTTTGGCAATCGTAACGCTGATCCTCTGGATCGTAATTCCTCAGTGTATTGAATCAGTTACCAGCCTGATCATCAAGATCGGAGATCTGGTCAAGACGCTGCCTGCTCAAATGGATAAGCTGCTGACTACCAATGAGATCGCCGGAAACATTTACAGCTATATCAGCGAATACGTCAGCAAGGATGTAGACATTAAAGCCAAACTCATGGAAATGGTTACGTCATTGGTCAGCGGACTGACCTCTTATCTCTCCCGCCTGCTTACCGCGCTGCCCAATTATGTCAGTTCCGCCTTTTCTGGAATCAAAAACATCGTCCTCGCCGTTTTCTTCTCGGTATATTTTCTGCTTTCCAAAGAAATGCTCAGCCGTCAGGCGCACAAGCTCGGAAAGGCCTTTCTCCCAAGTAAATTCTATAAAGGCTCCTGCCATGTAATTTATGAAATTGACCGCAAATTCGGTAAATTCATTGAAGGCAAAATTCTTGATTCAACCATTATTGGCATTTTGGCATTAATCATTCTTTGGATTTTCCAAATTCCTTATTATCAAATGATCGCGCTGATCATTGGTGTTACCAATATTATTCCTTTTTTCGGTCCCTTTATCGGCGCTATTCCCTCCGCCGTCATTGTGCTGATTTCCGACCCGCCTAAAGTGATTCCTTTTATTCTGATTATTCTGATTTTACAGCAGATCGACGGAAATATCATCGGACCGTGGATTTTAGGCGATTCGCTCGGTCTTCAGCCTATCTGGATTATGATCGCCATTGTGATCATGAGCGGTCTGTTCGGATTTTTTGGAATGCTCTTCGGCGTTCCGTTGTTTGCAGTAATTTATACGTTAGTGCGTGAAGCGGCTGATAAACGAATCAAAGCGGCGAAACTGAAAAAAACAGCTGCCGAACAACCCGCTTCGCTTGATAATGAACCAAAATAACCGTTTAAGAGGGTCACCTATCAATGATGAAAACAGAGCCGCCTTCCAAACGCCATACAAATCCGGATCGAAATACCGACTCTTACAAAAAATACACCGTCATTACCATCTATGTGATGCTGGTTATCCTATTTGCTGCGGTATGCGTTTATATGCTGATCAATCCCGACCGTTTAGAAGCACTTTTAAATATCATTCACTCGATTTGCTCCCCTATCCTGATTGGAGCGGCGATCGCCTATCTGCTCTACCCTATTTTCCGTTTTTTTGAAAAAAAGGTTTTTATCGGCAAGTATTCCAGACGTATACTTCACGCCCGTAAGGCGCTTTTTAAGGCAAAGCTGCACTATGATTTTGTCCGGATCGAGAATGAAGCCGATCAGTCATGCCGTGAAAACGCTGAGGCCGCGCTGAAGGCGGCTCAAAAAAACTTGCGTGAGGCGTCAGAAGCATACTTGACCAATCTGACCGAGCAGGCGCAGCTGCGTGAAATACGCTTTGCCGCCCGCCTCAAAAAACCATCCTATCTCAGAAAAGCACCGCCTGCGCCGCGTAAAATCGGTAAAACCTGCTCGCTTGCCGCCACTTATCTGCTTTTTTTACTGCTGTTATTTCTCTTTATCTGGATGATCGTCCCGCCCTGTGTTGAGAGCATCGGTGAGCTTATTCTGCTTTGCCGAAATTTTATCACTCTGCTGCCTGAAAAGATTTCCGCCCACAAATGGAGCGGACAGCTTGGTGAGCTGCTGAACCGTATTGAACAGACAGAGGAAATACGGACATGGGGAATTAGCCTGTCCACCACGCTTCTTGCTTACTTTGCTTCCCTTCTCAGTAGGCTGCCCGGTCTCCTCACCGGCATCGTGTCCAATGTCACAGCCCTTATCCCGGCTCTGTTCTTTTCATTCTACTTTCTCTCCTCAAAGGATCTTCTTTTTCGACAGATCCGGAAATTCTCCGCCGCACTGCTGCCTGATCGGGCATATGCTGTCGGACGCCGCATTATTTGGGAAGCTGACCGTAAATTCGGCAAATTTATTCAGGGAAAACTGATTGATTCGGCTATATTGGGTGTTGTTTCCTTTATTTTGTATGGCGCACTGGGAATTCCTTATTTCCAGATGATAACGCTCATTACCACCGTTACCAATTTGATCCCGTTTTTCGGTCCCATTATTGGTGCTGTTCCATCGGGTGTAATTATCCTGATTTCAGCACCGGATAAGCTTCTGATCTTTATTATATTGGTCGTGATCATCCAGCAAATCGAAGGTAATATTCTGGAGCCATGGATTCTGGGCGATTCGCTGGGACTGGAGCCGGTCTGGATCATGGTTGCCATTGTGGTTATGGGCGAACTGTTCGGAATCGCAGGTATGATACTGGGCGTTCCCCTCTTTGCGGTCATTTACACAATGATCAGCGAATTCTGCACCAAACACTTGAAGTAAAAATGTCTTTCTGATAAAACTCCTCGTCTTTAATTTGTCAGCGGCTTTTTGCCTATTCTCTGTTTCGTTTTTCAATTATTCTATTTAAAAAGGAGCGTTCCCATGTCTAAGAAATTTTTCTGTCTGCTTATCTGCCTTTCCATGCTTTTAGTGCTGCCTTCATTTTGGGTCGCAGGCGCTTCGGTCCAACTGAGCGTTGCCGCTGACAGCGCAAGCGCTTATCTGTCCGTCAGTCAGGAAAGCAAGTCCACTCATGCTCTTCGGGCAGTACTGCTGGAGCGCTATACCGAAGGACTGGAGCATGCCGCGCTAACCCTTACCTTTACCGGAAATCAGCCTTCTGAAAAAACCTTTCCCTATGAAGACTGGACCCTCTATCGAACGCTGAATGCCGGCAATAACCGATACGCTGCCCAAGACGGCGCCCGGCTTTATGCGGTAGAACTGAGCGGGCTTGCCAACGGAAGTTGGGAGCGCTGCACCTTCCTCATTACCGAAAACGAAAAAATCCTGTATCAAGCCTCCATCACCTATAACGACTTGTGCACAGCGAGCGGGCTTACACTGCTTCCTGTTTGGAACAACAGTACCGCCGATTGGATGGCGCAGCTCCCCGATTCAGTTTCTCTGTCTGATCTGACGGTTCCCGGTACCCATGACAGCGGCGCCATTCGATCGGATGCCATTGGAAAGCTCAGTCAATGCCAATCCCTTTCGATCACCGACCAGCTTACCTGCGGCGTGCGCTTTTTGGACATCCGCCTAAAGCTGAGCAGCAGCACACTGAAGGTTTATCATGGCGTTGTTGATCAGAAATTGAGCTTTAGTGAGATACGCAGCGCCTGCATTGAGTTTTTGGAAGCTCACCCCGATGAAGTGATCCTTATGAGTATAAAGCAGGAGGGCAATGCTGCTGCCGGCTTCTCCGAAGCAGTGAAATCCGCTATTGAAGCCGACAGCGACTACTGGTACACCGGCGATTCCCTGCCTGCCTTAGAACAGGTTCGGGGAAAGATTGTCCTCTTCGCACGGTATGATTCAGGCGGCATGGGAATCAACTGCAATAATGGTTGGGCGGATAACACCGATTTTACGATGAACAACGGGGTACCTATGAAGGTACAGGATTATTACAATATTGAAAAAAGCGCTAATATCGATGAAAAGTGGAATAAAATAAAAGCCCTTGCTGAATTTGCTCACTCTTCCTCTAAGGGAACCACCCTCTGCCTGAACTTTACCAGCGGTTATACCGGTCTTACCAATATCACTGCCGTTTCTGACGTAATTAACCCTCAATTGACTGAATATTTTGCGGCAGCGGAATCGGGCTGCTATGGCGTCTTTGCCATTGATTTTGTTACGCCTGAATTGGCATCGGCGTTGATCGCAGTTAATTTCCCTCCAGCAAACAGTTAAACCGTCATGATTCAAGCGGACGGCGTAACCGGTCATACGGTGTTCTGCCGTTTTGAAAATATATAATTTAAAGGAGTTATTCCCATGAATCTTTCTATCGGAGATCGTATCAGCGGATTTGTGCTGAACAAGATCACCCCCATCAATGAGTTATCTTCCAATCTGTACACCTTTGAACATCAACAGTCAGGCGCCCGTCTGGTCTATCTCGACACCGATGACGACAACAAGGTGTTCTATGCCGGTTTCAAAACGCTGCCTGAGGATTCCACCGGAGTCTTTCACATTTTGGAACATTCCGTTCTTTGCGGCAGCCGGAAATTTCCGGTAAAGGAACCATTCGTCGATCTGCTGAAAAGCAGTATGCAGACCTTCCTCAATGCCATGACCTACCCGGACAAAACAGTTTATCCCTGCGCCAGCTGCAACGATAAGGATTTCGCCAACCTGATGAGCGTTTACATGGACGCCGTATTTGCCCCCAATATTTACACACGTCCTCAGATCTTCAAGCAGGAAGGATGGCATGTGGAGCTGTCCGATGAAGGCATCGCCTCCTGCAAGGGTGTAGTTTACAACGAAATGAAGGGATCTTTCTCCTCGGTAGACAGCCGCAATTTCGAGGCGGTCAAACAGGCGCTCTTCCCCGATACCCTCTACCGTCACTGCTCAGGCGGCAATCCGGTGAACATCCCCGATCTCACCTATGATCAGTTTATCGCTGCTCATCAGAAATACTATCATCCTGAAAACAGCTTTCTTTTCCTCTACGGCAGCATGGATCTTGCCGATCGGCTGGCATTCCTGAATGATGAATACCTATGCCATTATACCAAAACCGGCGCAAAAATTGAAGTCCCCATGCAAGCACCCGTCTGCTGCATGGATAAGGTCGCCTACTACCCTGCCGCCGAAAGCGATAAGGCGGAAGAGAGCGCTTACCTCACCTTTGCCGCCGTCACCGGCAGTTATGCGGATCGGGAAAAGAATTTGGCGCTCTCCGTCCTATTCGACGCTATCGCATCCGATAATGAATCCCCTCTCAAAAAGAAAATTTTAGAGCAAGGGTTAGGTCAGGACTTTTATGCCTACCTTATGGACGGCATTGCGCAGCCCTACGCCGTTTTTCAACTGCGCAAGACCGATGGCGCCAAAAAGGATGAATTTTTGAAGCAGCTTACTGACACGCTTATCGAATACTCCGAACAGGGACTGGATCATAAACAACTAAAGGCAACTCTGCACAGATATGAATTCTCTCTACGGGAAGGCAATACAGGCGGTCAGCCCTCCGGCCTTGGCTACGGCTTGACTATGCTGGACACATGGCTGTACGGCGGCGATCCGGCAGCTCCGCTGACCTATGAGGAAGCACTGGCGCACATGAACGCCGGTCTTGAGGATGGCTACTTTGAAAACCTGCTAAAAACTGCTATTATTGAAAGCAATCACAAAGCGTTTGTTACCATGCTCCCCTCCTATACACTGGAAAAAGAGGAAATCGCTGCTGAAACCAAGCGCTTTGCCGACTACAAAGCTGCCCTCTCTGACGCTGAAATCGCGGCGCTGAAAGCTGACAACGAAGCCCTCGTCGCTTATCAGTCGTCGGAGGACAGCCCCGAAGCACAAGCGACCATTCCTATGCTCTCCCTTTCTGATATTCAAAAAGACGGGAAGGTTTACCCCACCGAGGAAGCGCAAACATCACTTTGTAAGCTGCTGATTCACCCGCTGGACACTAAAAAGATTGCTTACCTAAATTTCTATTTTGATCTCTCCTCCCTTACCAAGGAAGAGCTGCCTTATGCAAAGCTGCTGACCTCTCTGCTGGGCAATCTGTCCACCAAGCGTCACTCCGCCGCAGACCTACGCTGTGCCATCGACTTAAAATTGGGAGAACTGTCCTGCTTCACCTCGATCTATGGAGAAGCCGGTCAAACCGATCACTGCTACCCTAAATTGGTGGTACGCGCTTCGGTACTGGATCACGAAATTCCAGACGCTCTGGAACTGGTACACGAAGTGATTACCGAAACCATTTTTGAAAAGGCTGAAATTGGCAAAATCATTCTTCAAGAGCGCAACAATAAGCGCATGAACATTATCGGAAGCGGCAATTCCTTTGGCATTGCCGAGCTGAGAGGCTCCCTCTCGGCAGCGGGAGCGGTCAATGCCGCCTTCAACGGTCTCGCCTATTATCGCAAGCTGTGCAGTTGGTCGGAAAACTTTGAAAATGCTTATCCCGAATTTACCGCGCAGCTTTCTGCGCTGATGAATAAGATCTTCACTTCGACTAACCTGACCGTCAGCTATACCGGCGCTTCCGAGGCGGCAGACAGTCTGAAATCGGCGCTGAACTCCTTTGAGCTGCCTGACGGTAAAGCACCCGTTCCCTACCGCATCGCCCTAAATCCCATCCGTTCCTTCGGGATCAGCGTTCCCTCCGGCGTTTGCTATGCGGTTCAGTGTACCGATTTTCTCGCTGCCGCGAACTATTCGGGCAGCATGGCAGTAATGTCGAAGATTCTCACATTAGACTATCTTTGGAATGAAGTTCGAGTCAAGGGCGGTGCTTACGGCACACACTTCGGGGCAGACGCGTCTGGCCATTTTGTCATGTCCTCCTACCGTGACCCCGCCGTTGCACCTACCCTTGCCCGCTATGCAGGCATTCCCGATTATCTGCGCGGCTTTGCCAAGAACGGTGATGCGACTAAATATATTATCAGCACTATGTCAGATGTTGACCATCCTTTCAGCGCTAAACAAATGGGATCTGTAGCTGACAACCATTATTTCTGCAAAACCACGCCTGAGTGGAGAGCGAAAGTACGCGCCGAGATCCTCTCGACGACCGCCTCCGACCTTGTTCAGTACGCCGATCTGCTGGAAAAGCTGTTGCCTGCCGCTCCCGTCTGCGCCATCGGCAACCGTGAAAAATTGACTGAGGCGCTTAACGATATAGAAGAACTTTGATCTATTGTGCTTCTTGAACTGCGTCGCCTCTCATTCCATCATTTTGTATAAAAACAGAGCGGCTGTTTATTTCTTTTGAAAGATAAACTGAAAAAGCGAGGGAATTCCCTCGCTTTTTCAGTTTCAGCAGTTAGCCAATCAATCCTGCGTCTGTTAACTGACAGTATACATACCCGTCTTCTTCATAAGTATTAAATGTTCCTACAACTGTAATATCACTGCCAAGCTCAGGATAATCATCCGGATATGTATAATCACCGCTCAGTACAAATTCAAGTCCCTGGGAGCAGCAAGCCGTCGCGTCGGCAATAATGCAGGCGAAATAATACTGATCAAGACCCGCGTTATAATAAATTGAGAAAGCGCCGTTCATTTTTACGGTCTTTCCTAAATAATTTTCAGGCGTAACCATCATATTGTAAACCTCTGAATATACCATTGTGCTGCTGAGCTTAGTCAGATCAATATCAATGTACTCCGTAGATACAGCAGACTCCGAGCATCCTGGCATAATCCATAAAATCATTAAAATCGAAATAGCGCAAAACCATCTTTTCATTTTCCAGCTCCTCCTAAAACAGCTCCTACAAGGTAAAATATGGCATATGCGGCAATATTTGCCGCAACAATAGTTGAACCGACAGGCGTTCCGGCAAGGATGGCAATGAGTATACCGAGCAATGCGCAGAACACCGATATAATTGCCGCGCTAAGCGTTACGGATTTAAAGCTTTTAAATACCCGCATAGCCGAAAGCGCCGGAAAAATAACCAACGCTGAAATCAAAAGTGAACCCACAAGATTCATTGCAAGCACAATAATAACCGCAATGACAATCGCAATTAACAGATTATAAAGCCCCGCTTTAGTTCCTGCTGCCTTCGCAAAATTTTCATCAAAAGTAACACAAAATATTTTATTGTAGAACAAAATAAATACCGCCGCGACAATTACGGAAAGAATAACGCAAAGCCATACTTCTGTTGGCGTTAAGGTCAGAATAGAGGTAGAGCCAAATAGTGTGCTGCACACATCGCCGGACAGATTGGAGGAGGTTGAAAACAGATTCATCAGCAAATAACCGATTGCCAGCGCGCCTACGGAGATCATTGCTACAGCCGAATCCCCCTTGACCTTGGCGTTCTGCCCCGTTCTGAGAAGCAGAATCGCGCAGATTACCGTAACCGGCAGAACCAGTACCATATCATTGGTGAGTCCTAACACGCCCGCCACCGCCATCGCCCCGAAAGCCACATGCGACAGCCCATCGCCGATAAAGGAAAAGCGCTTCAATACCAAAGTAACACCGAGCAGTGAGGAGCAAAGCGAGATCAGAACGCCTACGATTAACGCATAGCGTACAAAAGGATATTGAAAGTAAAGCATCAACTTATCCCAAAGCGCTATCATACTTTCCCCTCTCCTTCCGAGACTATCCAGCGGCTGCCTATTTCGTTTTGCAGATACGCTTGTTTAGTACCAAAAAATACCGTTTGGCCCAAATGTAGAATATGGCTGGCGTATTGGACTGCCGCCGCAATATCGTGCGAAATCATAATCACCGTTATGCCGTCTTTTCGGTTGAGCGTTTCAATCAAGCGATACATCTCAGCGGTCACCTTCGGATCAAGGCCCGAAACAGGTTCATCAAGCAGCAGCATTTTTTGCGTTGCGCATAACGCTCGCGCTAACAGAACCCGCTGCTGCTGACCGCCCGAAAGCTGCCGATAGCAGCGCTTTGCAAACGCGGTAATCCCCATTTTTTGCATGCTGTCGGAAGCAAGCTTTTTTTCCGCTTTGCTGTAAAACGGACGTAATCCGCACCTTCCCTGACACCCTGAAAGAACGATTTCTTTCACAGATGCTGGAAAATCCTTTTGAATGACTGTTTGCTGCGGTAAATATCCGATCTCATTCGGTTTCAACCCGTCCCCTGTCAGTATTTTGCCGCTGATCGGCGCGTGCAGCCCAAGAATAGTTCTCATCAAAGTGGTTTTTCCGGAACCGTTTTCTCCCACAATGCAAAGATAATCTCCGGTATTTACCGAAAAGCTCAGGTCGCTTAAAATAGCTTTCGCATCGTATCCAAGCGAAAGATTTTGACAAATCAGCTGTGCCATAAACATTGCCCCCTTACTTCAACGCATCCTTCAGCACTTCCAGATTTTTTTCCATAACGGAAAGATAGGTCGTTCCGCTTTTTATATCATTGTAATTAACAGACTGCATTGAGTCCATCGACAAAATCCGTGCATTCTTTTTTAGGGTTGTCTGCACAACAGTTTCGGCAAGCTTATGACCGGTTCCTTCAATCGTCAACACTGCTGAAAGATTTAGTTCGTCTATTTTGCCCGCAAGGAAAGCAATGGTTTCAAAGCTCGCCTCACTTTCCGAAGAACAGCCGGCAAAGGCCGCATAATACGTAAGACCGTAATCGTCTACCAGATAACGGAAGGGAAACCGATCGGCAAACAAGACCGTTCTGCTTTCCGACGCGTCTGCCCAAGCTTTATATTCTACATCCAGCGCATTCAGTTTTTCAATATATGCCGTTACATTGGCATCGTAAATAGCTTGACGGTCCGGATCGACCAAAGCCAGCTTATCGGCAATGACACGACAAAGTATCTCGGCATTTTTCAGCGACAGCCAAATATGCTCATCGTATTCCGTATCTTCGGCTTCATCCGTTTCTTTTTCCATTCCCTCAACAATTTCTTCTTCCTTCGCTTGATCGCCAAGCGCTTCCAACAGATTGACAACGATCATCTCCTTATTGACCGCTTCTTTCAAAGCCCTTTCTACCCACGCATCCGACTCTCCGCCAATATAAATGAACATATCACAGGTGGATATTCTGATCATATCATCCGCGGTAGGCTGATAGCTATGCATATCGACTCCATTATCGAGCAACATAGTCAGTTCCGCGTAATCAGTCTGATCACCTAAAATCGCCCGTACCCAATCGTATTCCGGAAAAATAGTTGTAACAATACGCAGCTTATCGGTTACCCCATCGTTATTATTCCTACAACCGTTCAAGCCTCCTATTAGCAAAACAGGAGTCAATAGAATAAATAACACCAATAACACCTTTTTCATAAAACCAAAGACCTCCGAATTAAAACAGCACTATAAAAATGGGCGCAAAAAAGCAAGGGGATCGAAAAACGACGGCAAAGCCTGCCCCAATCAGCAGACTTCCCCCCTTGCATATAATACACTGATTTAATTCAAAAGCTCTACCTTAAGCATAATAAGCGTATTAGCCGATTTTAGCTCAGTCAAAAGCAACAATCTTGCACTTAAATGAGATGCGAATGCGGCTATTGCGCAAGCTGACCAAACAGCCAGTGCCAGAGAATTCAGCGTCTGCCTATAGCTGCTAATCTGACAGCAGACTGAACAACCTTCCCCAATACAGTCATGATCAGCTCTAACCGCAATACAGCAAGTGGAAAAAAGCACAACCAAGCATATTGCAAAAGCAAGCAGCAACGCTACGCCGCAAGCACGCTTTGTCATACAGATTCCTCCCCACTTACCGATTTTTAAGTTCAGTATAGCACATCCCTAACCGAATGTCAATCTTCCAAGCTATAAAATACAAAAGTTTACATATTTATCAGTTTAAAATAAATAAGCAGACCTCATAAGAACAGTGAAAGGACATACCGCCTGCCGCTTACGCGACGAACGGTATGCCCCAAAATTCGGTGTTTATTATTTAATTGAAAAGGTGTATCTATCTAATATACCGAAACATAGCGACAAACATTCCTCACTCTTTCGAATATGGTAGTACTCCTTTATTCGGCAGCAGGCATTCCGGTGGTACGCATATGCAATTCTAAAAATAAATGATGAAAGGGTTTGTTACTTCGTATATAACACCGCTTTATCGTTTTGGCATTGCGTTCGTTCTCTCCTGCAGCCGATGCAAAGATTGTATCTTCCGCTTTACATAACTTATAAACGATCGGAAGATTCGGCATCCTCTGCACCTTGTATATCACATCACATTTAACTCGGGTATCAGAAGATGCCCTAATCAAATATTTTCTGAGACCCTCCCGGTCATTGTGCGAGTTTTATCCACGAAGGGATAAGCTCTTACTTTGGCTTTGTTATGATACGGTACCGAATAAATATCGGTTCTGCCCGGAGAAATCAGCTTTGCGCCGAGATTTTTGGTTCTGGTTTTAATATACCTCATTGCATATTCCTCCTATATGAACTGCACAATTTTTTTAGCTTTAAGCCACTTCCTTTGTGCATTTTTATTGTACCATATCCTTTTAAAAATGTCAATAGTTTTTCGAAAATTTTTTTGATTTTTTTGTTTATTTTTTACGCGGTCAAGTCAACACATTTCGCAGCTATAGCATGCAAAATGTAATTGATTCTCGGCAAGTAAATTATAGCAAGCCGCCAAAACATCTGTTATACTTTCATTCTCAAGTAATTACCGGCCATACCAATTCCAAACAGGCGCGGCTCTCTTGCCGTGCCTGTTTGGGATTATTTTTTTAACCAGCCGAATAACCTGCTTTTCCTCTGCTGCTCCGGCACTTTCGCTTCTAACGCATCGCGCATCAGCGCTGCCTGACTGTTTACAGTCATCGTTCCACTGCCTGCATTTCGGTAGCTGCCATCTGACCGCATAAGCCGTGCCTTGGTATTGTCCGCCAGTTGAAGCTCGATCATTCGATGAATCCGCTTCCGGATCTCAGGATCGTCCACAGGACAGCCTACCTCCACTCTTCTTTCCATGTTTCGCGTCATAAAATCGGCAGATGAAATATACATAAGCTCTTCATCACCTTCCCCAAACAGATAAATCCGTGCATGCTCCAAATAACGCCCCACAATGCTCCGAATGGTGATATGATCGGTTTCATTTTCCACCAGCGGCAAAACGCAGCAGCTTCCCCGAACGATCAGTTCAATCCGCACACCGGCGCAGGAAGCCTCCCTCAGCTTTTTGATCAGTTCCAAGTCGGTAACAGCGTTCAGCTTAAAAAGCAGTCTGCCTTCCTCCCCTTTCGCTATTTCACGATCCATAAGCGTCATGATTTGATTTTTCATTGTATAGGGTGCTACTAATAAACGGTTATAATGCCCTTCTAAATTTCCAATCGCCATATTTTTAAAGAAATCCGCCGCATCCTGACCAATACCGCGATTTGCTGTAATCAAAGCCAAATCAGCATACTGTTTGGCTGTTTTTTCGTTATAATTACCGGTACCGATCTGTGTAATATAAGAAATTCCCGACCGTTCCTTTCGGGTAATTAGGCAGATTTTGGAATGAACTTTATACAGCTCGAAACCATAGAGAATAACGCAGCCCGCTTCCTCCAACCGCTGCGACCAGTTAATATTATGCTGCTCATCAAAGCGGGCGCGCAGTTCAATCAGGACTGTCACTTCCTTGCCGTTTTCCGCCGCTCTGCATAAATAATCCACTATCTTCGCCCTTCCCGCTAAACGGTATATAGATATTTTAATGGACAGCACCGCTTTGTCGTAAGCGGCCTCCCGTATCAGCTGTAAAAACGGCTCCATCGACTCATATGGGTATGAAAGCAGCAAATCTCTTTTCTGCACCTGTTTCATGACCCGCTCATTCGGGATCAGCATTGAAGCAGGCTGCGGCGTATAGGGATGATAGAGCAATTTTTCTTTCTGTTCCTCGCTAAGCTTATCTGCTAATGAAAAAACATATTCCATTTTCATAGGTGAAGCGGTAATGTAGCAGTGCTTTTCCTGAATATTCAGCTTTTTGCAGAAATAACTGAGAAAGTATTTGCTGACCTCATTGCCGATCTCCAGCCGTACTGGTGACAGCCGTTTACGGGTTTTTAATAACTGCTGCATTTTATCCCGAAAATCCTCATCTGCCTTATAGGCATCGGCATAAACCTCATCCGCAGGTGTAATATCAGCGTTCCGTGTTACACAGAGCAGGGCCTTTTCGCTGATTTCATATCCTTCAAAAATTTTATCCGTATAAAACAACAAAATATCGGATAAATGCAAATAGCGTATGCCCTCTCCGGGCAAAAAAAGCACTTCCGGAAGCATAGCGGGCAACGGAATCAAGCCAAAGCACGCTTCGGTCTTTTTATGAGCGGCTCCCTCTTTATGCCCATCAGAACCGTGAAGCATAGCGCCCACATACAGCGCTTTGTTGGGAAGGTGCGGAAAGGGATGGTGTCTATCCACAATCTGAGGGGAAAGCACCGGCTCTATTTCAGCCTTAAAATAAGATTTGACAAATTTCAAATCGCTCCTTTCCAGCTCCTCCATCTTCATTTCAAAAATACCGCCCAATCTCAGCAAAGCGGTTAAGCCGCGATAGATCGCATCCTTTTTGCGAATCAAAGGCTGAACAGCTTCAAAGACGGCTTCTAACTGCTGAACGACCGTCATACCGGTTTTATTATCTACAGCTTCTTTATTTATACCGACAAGATCAAACAGGCTGCCTACCCGTATCATAAAAAATTCATCCAGATTTCCGGTAAAAATAGCGGCAAATTTCAAACGTTCCAACATAGGAACCCCTTCGTCAGCAGCCTCCATCAATACCCGTTCATTAAAACGCAACCATGACAATTCCCGATTCTGAGTGTAGCTATGACGAGAACAACGACTGTCGCACGATTCATGCTTCACGACTATTATCTCCTATTTCCATCCTCTGTATGCTCTGCCGCATGCTCTGCTGTATGCTCTGCTGTATGCTCTGCGTGACAAAGCAAGTATCCCTCCCGAACACCGTTTGGACTGACCGTAAAAGCTTCACAGCCATATGCCGCCGCTACTGTTTTAAGAATTGCCAAACCCGGCAGCATGGTATGCAGGCGGTCAGGCGCCACTCGGATAAGCGCTGATACCAACGTTTTTTTCTCTTTATGCGCCATCTTGAGAATTTTTTTAAAGCGTTTACAGGCGTAACCGTTATATCCGTTTGTTTCCTGATACAGTTCGTCACTGAGCGCGCAGCTTGCCCTTGCAGTCCCGCCGACGCCGCAAAGCGTAATTCTCTCGCTCAATTCAACCGGTTTTTCAATTTTTTTAAGCAAGGAACCGACAAAATCTTCTATCTCCTGAAGCGCTTTGCGGTCGGGCAGAATACCGCTTGAAAATCTGCGCCACATATTCAGCGACCCTACCGGAATAGAATGGGCTGAAATTACCTTTTGATCTTTAAAAAAGACCAGCTCCGTACTACCGCCGCCCACATCTGCCATTAGTCCTTCAGATTGTGAAAATCCCTTCACTGCGCCGCAAAAATCATATGTGGCTTCTTCTTCCCCGCTAAGCACTTTAATTTCCAGTCCGCACTCGTTTTTTAAACGATCCACTACCTCCTCAGTATTGCATATATTTCGAAAAGGCGCTGTGGCAAAAACCATCAGATGTTCCACCTGTACGCTCTCAAGAATCGATTGAAAACGCCTCAATACCTCTTCCGCCCGCTTAATTCCCGCCTCGCTCATAGCACCGGACTCATCTATATATCCAATCAGCCCCGCCACCTCTTTGCTGCCAAGCATTGCTTTGTATCCGTTCTCTGTTTTTCGGTAAAACACCATCCGTATAGTATTAGAACCAATATCAATTACCGCGTCCATTTTATAAATCCCCCATTTATTCCTTTTACCTTCATCATATCGCAAAACCCGTTAATTATGCCATCCTAATCACGCAAATTTCATGTTAAATAATGGTATTTCCGCAAAAGAAAAAGCTGCCGCAAATTTTCATTCGCGACAGCTTTTAAGCCGTTTTATAGTTTTTCAGCCAAAATAAGCAAAAAGTGCTATTACTGGCTGATGCGCTCGATCACATAGTTCTTTTTAACTTCCAAGGTTTCCTCACTGTGAATGGCACATGCAATATTAATGGCATGGTCACCGCAGCGCTCCAAATCGGTTACCAAATCGGTAAACATAACGCCGCCGCGTGGATTACATTCCTCTTTTTTCAGCCGTGCGATATGATTTTCAATATCAATTTCCTTCAGCGCATCTATTTTTTCTTCCAATGCAGTCATTTCCTCCAGACGGTCAAAAGCCTCTGCATCATAAATTTCAATCGCCATCTGACAGGCACGAATCGTCGCCTCAGAAATCTCCCGCAGTTCTACCCATCCGGCTTCTGTAAAGCGCACATGATGCTCTTCCTTAATCTGTGCATATTCCGCAATATTTTCCGCATGGTCGCCAATCCGCTCAATATCAGCCACCACATGGAACATCATACCGATCTTTTCCTGATCCTTCTGGCTGAGCGTTTTACCATGCAGACTAATTAAATAAGATGTTATGGTATGATTTAAAAAATTAATGGTATTTTCAACCCCAAACACGCCGTCCGCCAACTTGTCGTCATCAAAAAACGCTTTCAGCGCCAGCTTCAAATTATCAATAGCAAGTCCCGCCATTCGCAGTACTTCCTGTTTTGCCTGCATCACTGCGATCGCAGGCGTCATCAGCAGTTCGGGATTCAAATAGAGCAGTTTAGCGGCAGTTCGTTCATCCTCCTGTTTAACCGGAAGAATTCGTTCTGTCAGTTTTGCAATCCATTTCACAAACGGGAAAAGCACTACCGAAGATACCAAATTGAAGCTTAAATGCAGATTCGCAATCTGGCGCGACACATCGGGTGAAAGACTGATGATCCACGTTTCGATAATCGGGAAAATCAATACCAATAAAATGAAAAAGATGGTTCCGAATACTTTCAGCAGCATGCCTGCAATAGCCGCTTGGCGGCTGCGGCGGTTTCCCGAAAAAGAGGCTAATACAACCGGCGCAATAGCGCCTATGTTCATACCTAAAATCATGTAAAATACATCATGCAACCCCAATATTGAAGACGCAGATGTAGCAATCAGCGTTTGAAGAATACCGATTGACGCGGACGATGACTGAATGACTGCTGTAACAAGCAGTCCGAACAGCAACGAGAGCAGCGGATTATCCACCCGCTTTAAAAAGCTTTCCATCACGGCGCCAAGATTTAACTGCTCTGCCGCCAGCTTCACAATATAAATGCCTACAAACAGCATTCCGAACCCCAGCACTACACCGCCGACTTTTTTAGCAATTTTATTTTTAATGAACGTATATAGAATCATGCCCACAAATAAAATAAAGGGCGCCAGCCAATCAATATTAAATGCAATAATCTGCGCGGTTACAGTTGTACCGATATTTGCCCCCAGCATAATGTAAAGCGCATCCGCAATATTCATCAGTCCTGCATTGACAAATCCGATTGCCATAACGCTGGTCGCGCCTGAACTCTGTATCAGCGCCGTCACCACCACACCTGCTATAATGGCAGTAAATCCGTTAGAGGTCATCCGCGCAAGAACGGTACGCAGCTTTTCACCCGCCGCTTCCTTCAGAGACGAAGACATGAAGTTGATTCCATACAGAAACAACCCAATACCGCCCAGTAACAAAAAAAACGCTTCCATAATTTTCTACCCCAAACTCTCCGGCAGAC
The DNA here is from genome assembly GCA_964569225.1 of uncultured Lachnospiraceae bacterium. Taxonomy (GTDB): domain Bacteria; phylum Bacillota; class Clostridia; order Oscillospirales; family CAG-272; genus CAKSQF01. The sequence goes on from CAZMTU010000004.1 coordinate 37,598, forward strand.
ACCCTGCCCCGGATTTTCTTCATCTTACTATCTATATTGTCTGCTTTCATTATACCTATTTTTTATACAAATTTCAATAGAAATTTACAACAAACCACCAATTTAGCGCATATAACAAAACCCTGCCGTAAAAACGGCAGGGTTTTGTTAGTTTAGCGCAATCTTTTATCATTTTACGCGTTTTCGCTTAATCTTTCTAAGATATCATCCAACGCAGTCGCCCATGCGCTCTTGCTGGAGGAAGCCTTCCGCTTCAAAACGGATGAGCCGCCTGAATAAGCATCTCTGAAGTAATGCGCAATATCATTCAGCGATTTTGAATAAGCAAATGCAAAATCAGTGGTAACGTTGGAACGAATCAGATCGATCATTTCCACAGAGTCCTCATCCCGAGTATACTTATACTTCAGCGCGTTTTCATAGTAAACGGGCGTCACACTTGTATAGCTGGCGGCAGCTAACGCTTCCAATGTAGCGCAGATACCGGGCAGCTTATCGCCTCCGATAGAATTGGGAATGCCCAAAATAGTAATACCATCGTGAAGCGTAGTCAAATAGGTTGCCTGATTAGTATCCAGCTTCGGCGTAGGAATGATCGCATAATCATCTTCCATATCCCGGAAATTTGATGCGGCGGTATAAATTTTATCCACTAAGAAGAGCGCGTTGCCTGAAGCGAAATTAGCGGGACACCAATCCTGCTCAGTGACTGATACCACGCGAGTCGATTCCAAACCGGTCAGCTCCTTCAGCTTATCCGCAAAGGTTAGGCTGGTTTCATTTCCCAGTGTGATATATGGCTTGCCTTCCACATCCATTTGGCTGAATTTCACTCCTGCGCCCACAGCCAAACCGTCCAACAGGTCATACGCGCCGGTAATAAAGCCAAACTGGTCGCCGTCATTGGCGCTGTCGCTGCCGTCCAAATCCTTATAAGCCAGTGATGACATCTCGATCAGCTTATCCATAGTCCATTCGCCGTTTCGGACAACGGTATAAATATCACTTCCGAAAGCGTCTTTATATTCATTATAAATCCGGGTATTGACGTACGTACAGTACATACCGGAAATATAACGAAGAGACAAATCACCGGTTGCCCAGTAAGCAGCATTGTCAATGGAAATATTATCAATAAACTGCGTGCTCCAATAGGGCTTTGTGAAATCAAGATAACCAATATCGTTGATAATATCGCCTTTCAAATTGTAAAGCAAACCGTCGAGCGCCAAATCAACAGAAAAATACTGGTACCCCGCTACAATATCATAGTCATCGGATCCCGCCAAAATAGTGGTCTTGGCGGTGCTTGCCACATTTTCATGGTCAACAGTCTGCACAACCTCAATCGTGACATTCAAGCGCTGCTCTATTAGCTTGTTCCGTTCATAGACGGCAGTCGCCACAATATCGGCATCATCCTCATCTGCTTCAAAGGAAAGCAGGGTGGTTTCGTCCTCCGCACAGATAATTTTAATATCCTGTCCGCCAAAATCCATGGTTTCGGGAAGTGAATCCGCATACTTGGAATCACCTATCCCATTGGAACTGCTTGGATTCTTTTCTTTGGACGCACATGCCGCCATTGGGATCAATAACGCAGCAAGCAACAATACACTAATTATTTTTTTCATAAGCTCGTTACTCCTTTGTAACACTCAGTGAAATACTATTGTTCAAATTTTTATTTATTGGGTGACGTCTGCCTGCCGATCTCCGGCAGACAGACGCCGGTTTTAACTCGTTACACGAGTCGGAAAGGTTATTGCATTATTTTGCATTGTAAAGCTGGAACTCATACAAACGCACAGTTCCCACCGATGAATTATCCGCGTTGTACACTTTCAGCAGCAGATAACGAGCGCTTTGATTGCCAATATTGAAGGAAGCGGAGGCTTCGTTGCAGGAGGGCTGATAGTCTACCGAGGTCCAGTTAACGGCATCGTCAGAAATCAGAAGCTCCCACTCAGTCATATTGCCGTAGGTTTCCTGAGTCTTGGTATTGAAAATCGTGTAGGTATTAAAGGTTTTCTCTTCACCCAAGTCAATAATCACCCACTGCTGCGTGCCATCCAGCGCATAGGTTTTATCCTTGGAGGTAGAGGTAGTGGAACACCATTTTGTAGTGGGATCGCCGTCGATCAGCATTGCGGCGCCTTCCGCATCTTTTGTCTGACCGGACACCTTGTAAATAGACGCGTCAGCACACAGATTTTCGCCCTCTGTCACAACATCCGCCAAACGGTCGGCCGTTTTATCGCCGGTTACCTTATCTGTCACCATAGGATAAACAGGATTTTCAACATTAGGCAAATTCTCGGTAAGGAAATTGTCTGTAAAATCCCCAAAGCCCTTGAAATCCCATGTACCGTTTTTAAATTCAGTCGCGTACTGCTTGCGGATATCTTCCATGCAATCGAATCCGGTGATTTCCTTTACAATCGTATTAAAGACATTGGTGGTATCAAAGGGATTGTCGTTTTGACCGGTAAGGCGACCGTTCTTGATTTCAAAATTAATCGTATCAACTAAACCGTATACCAGATTGCCGTCTTCGTCCATAGTGGTTGGCCAGTGATCATCCAGATACGTAAAGAACCACTTGCTTCCGTCGCCGTAAGGCTCATATCCGGTACTGTCCTTTGTCCAATCGTAGAGAGAATTTTGATCGGCATCCTGATAAAGTTGAACAAAACGACCGTCAGACCAGTGATGATAACGGAAGCCGCCGTAATTCGCCATATTTTCAGTCCACCAGGTAGAAGATAGGTTATATTGCTGTACTTGATGGGTAATTTCGTGAGAAAAGAAGCCTATATCAGTCGGATCCTTGCAGTAAGAAGTGTTTACGACCACAATTCTGCCAATGCTGTAAGCCACACCGTCATAAGTAGAATCGGCAATATAAGTAACAACCTTCGGCTCGCTGCCGATCCCCCATCTTGCATAAAGCTTTGGATAAGTCTTATAGAACTGTTCGATCAGAGCGTCCTGATAGTTTTCGTTTGGAACCAAGTCCCAGTCACCCGCAAACTGCAAATGGTAGGTATCACTGTAAGGATCTACCCCATCGGTGATTGTAATCGGCACAGAAGCCAATACACTTCCGCCGCAGGAAAGATTAACCCAATATTCACCCGGATCCACCCAAGGAATAGAAAGCTTACCGGTGGCGATAAAGGTGCCGTTTTCACCGGTAGGAATCACATTGATTTGATATACAGAGCCTTCCGTGTCTGTTTTATTTTTGCCGATACAAACTTGATATGTGGTTTTCAAATTTACATAAAAGTCAATTTTCAAATATGCTCCGCATTCCCCCGAAACCGAAGAATAAGCCGGCATAGCGCGCAGCGTTAAGGTCTGGAGGAAAATATAAACGGTCTTTTCATCCTTTACCTCTAAAAATGCCGCGCCCACATTGGAAAGCCCTCCTACATAAGAGGAATCAACCGTAATAGTATTGTTAGCGGAAACCTTGTAGTACACCTTCTTGTAATCCTTGTACTTAGCGTAATACGCGCCTTCATCATCCTCAAATGCTTTGCGCAAATCCGAACCGGTACCCATAAAATCGTACTTACTGTAATCAATACCGGAATTGATTTTCCAAATTTCATCGGTAGTTGTAGCAGTATAGCCGTCGAAGGTGAGCGTCTGTACTTCCGGTGCCTGATCCGAAACAGCTGTCAGCGTGGTGGTATCGGTACCAAGCTGCACATCGTCTTTATGATCGTCTCCATCGGGTTTAATGGGTCCGAAAGTCGGAATAGTCGTTTCCGCAGTGGATTCCGCAGAAATGGTGTCAGGCGTTTCAGTGTCATTGCAGCCTGCAAAATTCACCAAAAGCGCTGCCATCAGCAAAATAAGCAGTGTTTTTTTCATATTTTCTGACCTTTCTTAGCAAATAACTTGCCATATGCTTTGTATATTTTAACACATTTCGCTTGAAATTTCAAGCATTCATTTTGCCGAAATTATCGA
>CAZMTU010000005.1:0-40656 GCA_964569225.1 uncultured Lachnospiraceae bacterium
CACCAGGGAGGTCAGGTCCACCAAATGAATTTCCTTGTTTTGCAGCTTATAGGGCGCTTCACCGGCGGCGATTTTCTGTGCCAGCGCTTCGGCAATGGCAGTTTTGCCTACCCCCGGTTCACCGATCAGACAGGGATTGTTCTTCTGACGGCGGCAAAGGATCTGCATCAGCCGGTTCAGCTCTCGCTCACGGCCGATTATCCGGTCCAGCTTGCCTTCTTTGGCATCTTTGGTGAGATCGGTGCAGTATTGGCTTAAAAATTTACGTCCCTTAGGCGCTTTGTTTCCCTTAGAGGCGGTTCCTTCACCGGCAGGGCGGTTTTGACTGCCGGGCATACCCGGATTTCCGGCGCTGCCTTTCGGTCCTGCTCCGCCGATAAATCCGGGCAGACCTAAACCGCTGAAAAGCTTGCGGAAGTCGATGGGAGGCGTTTTTCCCTGAGGACCGTTTTCGTCCCCATCTTCATCTTCCGGAATGATTTCCATCATATTTTCCATCTCATTGTCCATGCGGTCAAGGTCTTCGTCGGACAATCCCATATTCTCAATAATGTCATTGACCGGTTTAATCCCCAGTTCCTTCGCGCATCTAATGCAGATTCCCTCATTAACAGTCTGATTGCCGTCAATTCGGGAAATAAAAATGACGGCGACTCTTTTTTTGCATCTTGCACACATTTCCATAAGGGTAATTTCCTTTTCAGTTTGATCAGGCGCCCTTCAGGGAGAAGAGCAGCTTGAAGAGATTATGATCGAACATCCATCTGGCGACTACCGAGCCTTCAAAAGCCTCGCGGGTCAGCCAGTCTTGAGACGCGATAAGATATTCCGAGAAGGTGAAGAAGAAAATCGAAAGCAATTGGGCATAAAAAAGGCCGATCACAAGTCCTAAGATAAATCCCAACAGCTTGTTGGCCTGCTTCAGCACAGGCAGACGGAACAGACGGTCAATGAGCATGGCGCCCAGCTTGACGGCAACAGTGAAAAGCACAAAGAGGATGGTGAATGCCGCAACATCGGAAATGATCCGCGTGGTAATAGGCATACTCAGCAGGTCGGACAGCGATCCGCCTGAACCGTCGTAGGCGTCAAATGCGTTTTGGATCGGTTTTTCCAGTGCGGAGGAGAGCACCGGGATTGCCAGATATGCACAGATCAGTGCCACGAAAAAGCCTATAAAATTCAGCAGGCTTTTTACAAAGCCGCGTTTTGTGTAAATAATCATACAGATCACCAATACGGCCAGTACAATTACATCAAGCAGCATACTCATAGTTATGATCATCTATCCTTTCCTAAAGTACAGCCTCACGCGTCTGCCGCGCGGCGCGATAAGGAGGGGCGAGCTTTTTTCTGAATTAACTTATCAAAAATTTACTTTTCCAATCATTATAAAGGCGGATAAACAGCGATCGGAGGTTTGCTTAATTGGAATCAGTCCTGTACCGCTTCCCAAACGGGAACCAGTACGCGGGTGTAGCCGCACAGCCAGCAGAGATCATCCCGGAATACCATGGCTTGCAGGCGGTCGCCTGACTGACTGCGGTAGAGCTTTCCTTCCTCCACTTTCCACGCGCGGTCCTGACTGATCATGCAGACATTTTTTCCGTACAGAGTGACCGCTTGGATTTGTCCGTCTACGGTATAGCTGCCGGTTACCTTGCCGGTATGATCCAGCAGCGTCAGCACCGAACAGGTGGCGTCGGCGTCCGCCGCGGTAACAATGGCAGCGCCGCTGGCGTCTACACTATATTTTATCACATTTTGCCCTGAAAAGATATACTCATTGTAAATTTTTCCGTCTGAATCAAAAAATTTTATGCCGGAGCTTCCGCAGAGCAGAAAGCTGCCGTCCTCTCCTGTCCACTGCACCCGATAGGGCATAACGTCTTCTACGGTAAATAGCAGATCTGGCTCATTGGAATCCACCTTCAGCGTCATCAGTTCGGTTGTGTAGCCTTTTTCGCTGCTGTAATAGGAGGCGATGAGAATGGATTTGCCGTCGTCTGTCAGGTCAATGGAGGCGATATATTTATTTTTTTGAATTTTATTCAGCGGCTTAAAGGCGCTGTTGTAAATGGTGACAACGCCGAAATATTCTTTGGAACGGGAGGCGATGGCGTAGATACCGTCATCCGTAACGTCCACATCGGAAATGGGATAGCCTGTACTGTCCGAAAACATCTGACTAAAGGAGGTGTATACGCTGTACGCGCCGCCTGAACGGTCATAGGCGATGAGATATTTGGAGGAAGCCTTCAATGCCGGAGAAGTGTAGTTTTGTTCCACTGAGCAGGAAGAACGCCCGCCGGCGTCAAATATAGTCAGCTTTTGACCGTTTGCGACCGCCAGTGAGTTTTTGAAAAGCGCAAAGGTGTTTTGAGCGTCGCTGTCATAGGAAATAATACCCGCGTCCTCGATCTCGGCTTTCAGTTCAAAATTGACATTGCGCATGAGGTAGCGGAAGTTTTCCAGCGTGATTTCCTCTTTAAATAGGTTGAACATAAAGAAAAGAAAAATCAGCAGCAGCGCGACTATCCCCCAGCGGCTCCAGCGGTAGCGCCTTGCCAGCGTAAGGTACGCTTCGTTTTGTACGGTTTGACCGAAGGCTTCTTCCTCCGAAACATAGTTTTCGCCGGTCAGCTCTCCCTCTGTCACAATGCCGCTGCGCACCGGTTTGGCAGGGAGATTTCGGTTTGGCTCTTCCTTGTTTTTCTTTTGACTTTTATTCTTGCGAAGATTTTTCAGCAGACGGGAAACAGTGATTTCCGGTCGGTCTTTTTTAGGAGAGGGAGAAGATTTGGACATATTCGGCTCCTTTCAATGGGGTAGGGACTTTGGCAAATTTCGGTTGGCGTTCAGGCATTTTTATTTGTTAAGACCGGGATACAGGACCCGATTTAAATACAAGCCTTGGGGCGGCAGCGTGCTGCCTGCTAATTTGCGCTCACCTGCGGCGAGGATGGCGTCCATATCGGCGGGGACCAGCTTGCCCTTACCGACTTCGGTGAGCGTACCCGCTATAATGCGAACCATATTATACAGAAATCCGTTTGCGGCGACCCGTATAATTACCAAGCTGCCCTCTTTTCGCACATCACAGTAATAAATTTCCCGTACAGTGGATTTTACCGGCGAGCCCTGTGCCATAAGGGCTTTAAAGTCATGTATGCCCGTCAGCTTTGCGGCGGCTTCATTCATGGCGGTGCTGTTTAGTTTTACCGGACAGTGCCATGCCCTGCCTGCCCAAAAAGGGTGAAGGACCGGTTCATTCCATATATAATATTCATATTCTTTGGAATGCGCCATATAGCGGGGATGAAAATCCTCCGTTACCGGTTGGGCGGATAAAACCGCAATGTCTTCCGGCAAATAAGGACTAAGCGCCAGCGGCAGGCGCTCCGGCGGCAGGTTTTCATACAGTCTGCCCTCTACCGTACAGTAAAATTGCTTCGCGTGTACCCCCGCGTCGGTGCGGGAACAGCCGGTCAGCTGTAACGGCGCGCCGAAAAAGCGCTCTAAACACGCTTGAAGCGTGCTCTGCACTGTGGTGGCTTTGTCCTGTGTCTGGTATCCGTGATACCGTCCGCCCATATAGGCGATTTCAAGTAATAGTTTCATGAATTTTTATTTAGAAGGGCTTGCCATGCATGGCGCAGTGCCCTGTTTTGACCAAGAAGCCTCTTGAAAAATTTTCTTGAAGCTTTAAAGACATTTAAGATATTTTGGTTGACAAAAATCGCGATCAACTGAAATAAATGAGGTACAGGCTGTCGAAAAACTATAATTGTTTGGTAGCTTGCACAAAAGTTTTGATCGACTTGGTAGCTTGCACAAAAGTTTTGATCGACCTTTTCTCAAAAGGCCGTGGGTTCTTAGGGCGAGCCCTAAGTCGTCCTCCGCGCCCTTCTCTTTTTGTGCTTTTTTACGAATGGCGCGATTTATTCTGAACCTTCTCGACAGACTGATGGAGTATCGGCGCCCTTCTGGCAAATAAATATTTTTTCGGCATCCTAAAAGTTTGGAAAGACGAGTTCAATAAAGGCGCTTTTTCAGAAAGTTTTGATTTTCCGTTTACTTCAATATGGCGGGCAGCGGGACCCAGCGCAGCGCAATCAGGGATGCGCCGAAGAGCATCATCAACGCGAGCGCTATAAAATCCCGGACCGAGTAGCGGAGCACCTTCATTCGGGTGCGCCCGTTGCCGCCGTGATAGCAGCGGCATTCCATGGCAGTTGCCAGTTCTTCCGCCCGACGGATGGCGGACACAAACAGGGGAATAAATACCGGTATCAGCGCCTTGGCGCGGCTAAGCAGCGAACCGGTTTCGAAATCGGCGCCCCGTGCCTTCTGCGCCGACATAATTTTATCGGTTTCCTCGATCAGGGTGGGAATAAAGCGCAGCGCGATCGTCATCATCATGGCAAATTCGTGTACCGGAACGTGCAGTTTTTTCAGGGGATTCAATAGCTGCTCGATGCCGTCGGTGAGCGCGATGGGAGAGGTGGTGTAAGAGAGCAGCATGGTAGTGCCGATCAGCAGGGCAATCACCCGCAGCACCATTGTGACGGCATAGACAATACCGCCCGAATAGATATGGATAAAGTAAAAATCCACCAGCAGAAGTCCGTTCTTGGTGAAAAACAGGTTGATCACAGCAGTAAACAGAATGATCCAGCGCAAAGGCTTTAGTGAGCGCAGCACTGTTTTCATAGGGATTTGCCCTATCGGGATCAGCAGCAGTGACATCAGCAGCATGAAAGCTACGCCGACAATGTTGTTGGCCAGAAAAACCGCGACAATGAAAACAAGGGTAAGGATCAGCTTCATTCGGGGATCGATCTTGTGAAGCGGGGAAGTTCCTGGGAAAAACTGACCTAAGGTGATGTCTTTCAGCATGATATTCCCCCTTTTCCCGACTGTTTTAACGCGCGAAGGGCATTTTCAGCTGCTTCTACTGTATAAATATTGTCAGGGAGCGCATACCCCTTTTCCCGCAGACGGTTTATTGCATGGGTGATCTGCGGTACATCCAGTCCTACCGAAGCGAGGGCGTCCGCGTGACGGAAAATCTCATCCCGACTGCCCGACAGAAATAGTTTTCCGTCCGACATAACTAAAATATCTTCCGCCCATCTTGCCATATCCTCCATGGAATGACTGACGATCAGAACGGTGGCGCCGGTTTCAAGGCGGTAGCGGTTAAGCCCGCTGAAAATTTCTTCTCTGCCGGCGGGATCCAGACCGGAAGCCGGTTCGTCTAAAATGAGCAGCGAGGGGCGCATTGCCATTACGCCGGCAATAGCCACCCGCCGTTTCTGTCCGCCCGACAGATCAAAGGGGGATTTTTGCATTAGCTCAGGGGCAAGTCCTACAAACCGGGCCGCCGCGGCGACTCGTGTTTTGATCTCTTCCGTGGAAAGCTTCATGTTTTTGGGACCGAAGGCAATGTCCTTTTCCACTGTTTCCTCAAATAGCTGATATTCGGGGTACTGAAAAACCAGTCCCACCTTGAAGCGTACTTCGCGAAGCTTCTTTTTGTCGGCAAAAATATTTTCACCGGAGAGCAGCACCTGTCCCTCCGTGGGGACAAGCAGACCGTTCATTAGCTGAACCAAGGTTGATTTTCCGCTGCCGGTATGACCGATCAGACCGGTAATACTGCCTTTTCGGATGCCTGCGCTGACGCCGTCTACTGCTTTCTTCTGAAATGCGGTGCCGTCGCTGTACACATAGCTTACATTTTTTAATTCTAATATCATGTTCTTGCTCTTTCTTCGGATGAAATATCATCCTGTGAGATAGCCTCCTGGTTGCGTCAGCGAAATGTCATACGTTCAGGTAGGCTTCTATGGCATTGACGCCTTCGTCTACGGTGAGAGGGATAACAGGCAGGTTCAGTCTGGCCGCCAGTTCAGTGACCTGCGGAACGGCAAGCCCTAATGCCAGCAACTCTTCTGTTCTTGAAAAAACCTCCCGGGGCGGAGCGTCCATGCACACCTGCCCTTTGTCGATAACAATGACCCGGTCTGCCTGCACTGCTTCATCCATATTGTGCGTGATGCAGAGGACGGTGATCCCTTTTTCCCGGTTGAGCCGTTCTATGGTGTCCATCACCTCCGCCCGTCCCCGGGGATCCAGCATGGCGGTAGATTCATCAAATAAAATGCAGTCGGGAAGCATGGCGATGACCCCCGCGATAGCGACGCGCTGCTTTTGACCGCCTGACAGCTTATGCGGAGCGTGACGGGCATATTCGGTCATGCCTACGGTAGCAAGGGCCTCATCTACTCTCTGTCGAATTTCTTCCGGCGGAACGCCTAAATTTTCAGGACCGAAGGCGACGTCCTCCTCCACGATAGTGGCAACAAGCTGATTATCGGGGTTCTGAAAGACCATTCCTACCCGTTTGCGCAAGGCGAGAATCTCTTCTTCCGTCATATCGGTTCGAACCGTCGTTCCGCCAATGACGATCTCTCCTTCGCTTGGCTCTAAGATCAGGTTGAGCAGTTTAGCGAAGGTAGACTTGCCTGAGCCGTTTTTGCCCAGAATAACGGCGAATTCCCCTTTTTCAAAGGAAAGCGAAAGATGGTGCAGAACCGGCACGGCTTCGCCTTCTCCTTCATATTCAAAACTCACATGCTTGGCTTCAATAAATGGCATTTTCTGTTTCTCTTTTCCCGGTGTTGCCGCCGCAGCGCGGCCGATACCGTACCTTCAAAAGCTTTAGGGGCGCCAAACGACTTTCGTTTGGCAGTATAATTTATTTTGCTGAATATTGAGATATTTATCAAACTATATGGAAAAATTAAGACAAAATCTTGTTTTAGGCGTCCTGTCCAATAGAATGGCGCCTGTTAAAAGGGTGCATGAGCTTACTTTTCCCACCTTGCGGCAGCGCCGCAGGGAAGCGGGACGCCCGATGCGGTGACAGGCAGCCCGACTTCATCGCAGCAAATCGAGCCGCCCAAGTGTTCAGGCAGCGCTAAATGCAGGATGTAGCCCATCGTGGAAGGAGACAGCCCGGCCGTGTAGCTGTTGACCAAGAAAAACAGCGGATCATCGGAGAGCAGCGGAACACAGAGCTTCACAAATTCGTGAATGTTGTCCTCCAGCTTCCATACCTCGCCTGTGGGACCCCGACCGTAAGAGGGCGGGTCCATAATGATCCCGTCGTATCGGTTGCCCCGCCGAAGCTCGCGTTCCACAAATTTTCGGCAGTCGTCCACAATATAGCGAATAGGCGCGTTGCCCAGTCCTGAGAGGGCGGCGTTTTCCTTTGCCTGTGCCACCATGTTTTTTGCCGCGTCTACATGGACCGTATGAGCGCCGGCGCGGGCGGCGGCAAGGGTAGCGCCGCCGGTATAGGCGAAGAGGTTCAGCACTTTCACGGAGCGGTCGGGGCGCGCCGCTTTAGCGGCGGCAATCAGACCGCTAAACCATTCCCAATTCACCGCCTGCTCCGGAAAAAGACCGGTGTGCTTGAAGCCCATAGGCCGAATGCGGAAGGTAAGATCTAAGGGGGAATAGCGAATTTGCCATTGCTGCGGCAGATTGGATGTGCCGTTCCAGCTTCCGCCTCCTTTGGAAGAGCGCAGATAGGAGGCGTCAGCCTTTTTCCAAAGCTTTGAGCGGGCGGCATCCTTCCAGATAACCTGCGGATCCGGGCGAATAAGAGTGTATTCTCCCCACCGTTCCAACCGTTTTCCGCTGTCGGTATCTATTAACTCATATTCTTCCCATTTTGATGAAATGAACATTTTAATTTTATTTAATTGGAACTTTTTTGAAAAAGGTCCAAACCTCCAGAGAGCTTTTATAAAAAATAATAAATTTCCATTTGGGGGAATTTTCCGGAAGCAAAGCTGCTTTGAAAGAAAACGGTCCGGCTTCAAGAAAAAATCAGTTTCCGAATAAATCGGTTTGCATAGGGGAAGGAGCGGCTGAAGGCGAGGGGGGAGGATTAAAGGGAAGCCCCAAATGTTCGTAAGCAAGGCGGGTAGCGCAGCGCCCTCGGGGGGTGCGGGAGAGAAAACCGATCTGCATGAGGTACGGCTCATAAACATCCTCAATAGTGACCGCTTCCTCACCGATGGTGGCGGCCAGCGTTTCCAGTCCCACGGGACCGCCGCCATACAGCTTAATAATGGTTTGAAGCATGCGCCGGTCAATGTTGTCCAGTCCCAACGCGTCGATTTCCAGCGCGGTCAGAGCGGTGCGGGCGATTTTGCGGTCGATGATCCCGTCGCCCTTCACCTGAGCGAAGTCACGTACCCGTTTCAGCAGCCGGTTGGCGATTCGGGGAGTGCCGCGGGAACAGGCGGCGATCTGGGCCGCCCCGTCGGGAGTGATGGGCAGTTCTAAAATCTTAGCGGAGCGGGTCACGATTTTTGATAGCTCCTCCGGCGTGTACAGCTCCAGCTTCAGGAGCACTCCGAACCGGTCCCGAAGCGGGGTGGAAAGCTGTCCGGCGCGGGTAGTAGCGCCGATAAGGGTAAAATGAGGCAGCTTCATGCGGAAGGAGCGGGCGGCAGGTCCCTTTCCTATGATAATATCGATTTCAAAATCCTCCATGGCGGGGTAGAGCACTTCTTCTACCGTTCGGGGCAGACGGTGGATTTCATCAATGAACAGAATATCGTTTTCCGCCAAATTGGTAAGCAGCGCCACCAGATCCCCCGCTTTTTCGATAGCGGGACCTGAGGTGATGCGGATATTGACATTCATTTCATTGGCGATGATGTTAGACAGGGTGGTTTTGCCCAGCCCGGGAGGTCCGTAGAGCAGCACATGATCCAGCATTTCCCCTCTTTGGCGGGCGGCTTCAATATAAATTTTCAGGTTATCCTTTGCTTTCGCCTGCCCGATGTAGTCGTCCAGCGTTTTTGGACGCAGCGACAGCTCCGTTTCGCTGTCCTCCGCCGTGTACTCAGCGTCCATCATTCTTGACTCAATTTCAAAATCTTCCATGCTTTATTCAATACATTAGGGATGCTTCTTGAAGGAAGCTCTCCCAAAACCTTTCAAGAGCTTTTATATCAGAGAAAATACTTTTGAGGGCTGCTGATTTTGTTCAACCCTTATTGCTTTATTCGCTTTTGATTCGGAAAAACAGGCTCCTTAATAGCTTTTGGCACAGTTTAAAAGCCAAAACATGCGGTTGGTTTAATTTTTCATCAGCTTTTTGAGGGCTTCACGGATCAGAGCTTCGGCGTCAGAAGCAGCGTCCAGTCCGCGCAGGGCATAGAGCGCTTCCTGACGGGTATAGCCCAGCACCATAAGAGCCGCTTCGGCGTCGGCAAGGGCGGAGGCAGGTTGACCGGGATTTGAGAGCAAATCGGTGTTCCCGTCTTCTGCTGAAAGCTCGGTTTTCAGCTTGTCCTTTAACTCCAACACTACTCTCGCGGCGGATTTAGCGCCTACCCCCTGCGCTTTGGCGATCGCTTTGGCGTCTCCGGTGGCAACGGCGATCGCCAGCTTTTCAGGGGTCAGCACCGACAGGATTGCCATGGCGGCTTTAGGACCGATGCCGGATACGCCGATCAGAAGCTTAAAGGTATTCTGCTCCTCCTCTGTGTAGAAGCCGAAAAGCTCCTGAGCATCCTCCCGTACCGAAAAGTAGGTATACAGCTTGGCGTTCTGCCCTTCCTTGCCGGACAGCTTGCCCAGCGTAGTAGCGGAAACAGTGAGTCTGTAGCCTACGCCGCCCGCGTCAATGACTGCGGTAGACAGCCGTGCCATGATCAGTGTGCCTGAAATATAGTAATACATAAGCGCGCTCCTTAGGGGCTTCTTTCAAAATTTTTTTGTTCAGTGTAATAACCGTTCTGTTGAGCCAAAAACAAGTTTGCTTTAGATTTAAGCGGCGCAAAAGATTTAGTTTAAGAATTGTTTTATTAAACGGCGGCGAAATCGGCTGATGAGCGGTTTTTAAAATCCTTAAATTTTTGAGACGCTCAGCAGAGGAATGAGCTGCGGACAATAAAGCATTATTTATGGAACGCACATGTGGTGATGTTTGCAGACGGCGTTCGCGTTTTCACTTGATATTATAGAAATTTTTCAGACGGCTGCCGCCTGTATGAGCGTGGCAAATGGCAATGGCAAGCGCGTCGCAGGTATCGTCCAGTTTAGGCGCCTGCCGCAATCCTAAAATAGTACGCACCATGAGAATCACCTGTGCCTTCTCGGCTTTGCCGTAGCCTACCACCGATTGTTTGACTTGCAGAGGGGTATATTCAAAAAATTCACAGCCCGATTGGGCAATCGCCAGCAAAATTACGCCTCGCGCTTCGGCAACACTGATGCCGGTGGTGATGTTGGTATTAAAAAACAGCTCCTCCACTGCTACCGCGTCCGGATGATAGCGGGTGAGCAGAGCAGTCAGTTCACTGTAAATTTTCGCAAGCCGCTGTGCTATCGGGGTATGCGCGGGGGTTTCAATCGCGCCGTGCGCCAGTGTGGCAAAGCGTCCGTTCCTGTAGTCGATCACACCATAGCCTACGATCGCCAGTCCCGGGTCAATTCCGAAAATAATCATGTTTTGATCCTTCTTATGAGGAATAATCCCCCACTTTAGTTTCCTGTCCATTTTATCACAAAATTCCCCGTCCGTCAATGCTTTTTGAGGGAATTCGCGGAAAAGAAAAAAGCCGCTGTTTGAGCGGATCGGAGCGCGGACAAAGAGGCTTTAAAAAATAATAGAAGCTGTCATTTTACACGAAAGCTTTCGTCCGCCTTTTTAATAAAGACTGTGCATTCAAGGGCGCGCGGCCTTTGAACGCGCAGTCTGCAAAATTTTTCAGCGCTTCTTTTTTGGGCAAGCTTTTGTGTTCCAAACAGCTATTTTGAACATGCGTCTATTGACTAAGAAAAAGCGGATTTGAATTGGTGCGTTTTGAAAATTCACAATGAACTTTGCGGTTTTTTACGGTGCCTGATCGAGCGGTGAGATTCTTCCGCACGCTTCTTTCCCCTAAGAAAAAGAAAAAATCTTATTTCCCTATTTCTATCGCCGTTTGGCACGTACCAACCCAAAAGAGCGGCATTACTACGGGGCGATCGCACTATATGATTTCAACTAATTTTTTGCAAAGCGACACAAGGTCATAGCGAATTCCCGCGCGGCTTCGCCAGCTTCTATCGTTTCATGGTTATCTTTCCTTCGGCTTTCAGCTTGTCCATCACTTCAGGAAAAAAGGGGATGATCATTTTGTTCGTTTTAAAAGGCTCGTCCAAAAAAGAAATGGGATTTATTTTTGCAGTTTTGTTATCATTAACCTCCAATATTGAATACTTGTTTTTCATAATCATGCCGCTTATTTTACCTATTAAAAAGTTTTTGGCGGTCTTTTTGAGCGGGACCTTTTTCAAAAAGAGTCCCGCTCAAAAAGACCTGTTGCCGGTCCAAATCGGTTATTTTTGCTTGCTGATAAAATTCCAGCTGTCCCTGCACATATCGCTCAACGTCTTTTCCGCAGACCAATTCAGTACTTCCTTGGCCTTATCGGTGGACGCGTAGCAGGTGGCGATGTCGCCCGCCCGGCGGGGCGCGATCTCATAGGGGATCTTTACGCCGCTGGCATCTTCAAATGCCTTTACAATATCCAGTACGCTGCTGCCCTTGCCGGTGCCGAGATTCACCGTCAGAACGCCCGAATGGCTTTCCAGATAGCGCAGTGCGGACAAATGTCCCTTTGCCAGATCGACCACATGAATGTAATCCCGTACACCGGTGCCGTCAGGGGTGTCATAGTCGTTGCCGAACACATTCAGCCGGGGCAGCTTGCCCACTGCCACTTTGCAGATATAGGGCATCAGATTGTTAGGGATACCGTTAGGATCCTCCCCCAGCAGCCCGCTTTCATGGGCGCCGATGGGGTTGAAATAGCGCAGCAGCGCTACCGCCATATCGGGGATGGCAGTCGCGATATCGCGGAGCATAATTTCCTGCATAAACTTGGTCTGACCGTAGGGATTGGTTGCTGAGGTGGGCATATCTTCCGTATAGGGAGCGATATTGTGCGCGCCGTATACAGTAGCGGATGAAGAAAAGACAAATTTCCTGCACTCATAACGGCGCATGACTTCCAGCAGGGTCAGTGTGCCGACCAGATTGTTGGTATAGTATTCCAACGGCTTCTCTACACTTTCACCTACCGCCTTCAGTCCGGCAAAGTGAATCACGGCGTCAATACGGTTGCGGCTGAAAATGCGTTCCAGCGCTTCCCGGTCGCAGACGTCCGCTTCATAAAATTTAGGCGTAATGTCGGTAATAGAAGCGATCTTTTCTACCGCGTCCGCTTTGGAATTTACCAAATTGTCAATGATGACCACTTCATAGCCGCTTTTTTGCAGCTCCACCACAGTGTGAGAACCGATGTAGCCGGTTCCGCCTGTTACAAGTATCATATCAGAACCTCTTTCTTTCAAAATTCACAGATAAGTTGCAGATTTTCTTTTCTTTAATTATAGCGTTTTTTATTTGCTTCGTCAAGCAGATCGGTAAAAAAATAGCGCCGTATATGTATAATTTTTTCCATGCGGGTGAAAATAGCAATACAATCAAAGCAAAAAGGAAGGAATCTATATGAATAATAAGTCATTCCGTATTTCTGACAAATCACTGCATATCGCATTGGTGGTAGGAAGCTGTCTTTTGGCTGCCACTATCCTTGCGCTCACGATCGCTGTGGGGGTTAGTCACCGCCGCGAAAAAAACGTGCCTGTAACCACTGATCCCGTCCAGACGCTGCCGCCAGCGACTACCGATGACGCTTCTTCTACCGGTACCAAGCCTACAACGCCGACCATTGACACAATGACCTTCGTGCTGCCTGTGGAAGGCGCACTTTTGCAGGTACACGATCTTCAAACGCTGGCGTACAGCGTTACCATGCAGGACTACCGGGTTCACAGCGGCATTGATATTGAAACCGAAGCCGGCGCCGCGGTCAATGCCTGTGCTTCCGGAACGGTGTCCAAAATTTATGCGGATGCGCTCATGGGTAACTGTATCGTGATTGATCACGGCAACGGTGTGGAATCAGTTTACAGAAATCTGGACGATACGCTGCCCGAAGGGCTTGCCGTAGGCAGCAGCGTGAAGGCAGGACAGCTCATCGGGGCGGTGGGTGAAAGCGCTATTATTGAGATCGGCGACCGCCCTCATCTGCATTTTGAATTGATGAACAATGGCAGTCAGGTAAACCCTGCCGAATATCTGGATTATCAGTTGGTGTCCGAGCAGGTAGAGGATTGAAGTTGAATAAAGCAAGGCGGGCGCTTCTCAAGGAAGCGCTCGCTTAGATTGAAGACAAAAACCTATTGGGGCTTTGCTCCAAACCTTATTTAGGGGACTTTTTTAAAAAAGTCCCCTCAGTCTGTCGAGAAAGTCGAGAATAAATTGCGCTGTTCATTAAAATACACAAATTCGTTTGTGAGCTTTTTCTCTTGCCTAAAAAGGCCCAAGAGAAAAAGCTCACAAAAAGAGAAAGGCCGGGCATTTCGCCCTCTGCGGAGGGCGGCTTAGGGCTTCGCCCTAAGAACCCACGACCTTTTGAGAAAAGGTCGATCAAAACTTTTTTGCAAGCTGCCAAACAATTATAGTTTTTCGAAAGCTTTAGGGGACTTTTTAAAAAAGTCCCCTCAGTCTGTCGAGAAAGTCGAGAATAAATTGCGCTATTCATTAAAATACCAAATTTGTTTGTCCGCTTTTTCTCTTGCTTAAAAAGGCCCAAGAGAAAAAGCTCACAAAAAGAGAAAGGCCGGATATTTCGCCCTCTGCGGAGGGCGGCTTAGGGCTTCGCCCTAAGAACCCACGACCTTTTGAGAAAAGGTCGATCAAAACTTTTTGCAGGCTGCTAAACAATTATAGTTTTTCGAAAGCTTTAGGGGACTTTTTAAAAAAGTCCCCTAAAAATCTTCAAAAATATTTAAATAAATGGTGTATTTCTATGTTTTAAAGCTTGATTTTTTCTACACGCCGGGCGGGCGCTTCCTTGAGAAGCGCCCGCTTTTAGCTTAGTTTGCATAATTCGCTCCTGCAAGAACCGTGTATGGCGGAGCGGCAGATCTTTTTAAGAAACATGATAGGTTCAGCCCGAAAAGTATTTTTAGCTGCTATAAAAGTTCTTTGCGCGGCTTTTAGGGAAGCGGCTTTAGGATAAAGCAAAGCAGCTTTGGGATAAGGCTAAAGGGAAACCTCTTTCAGGAAGCTTCCCTTTATAAATCAACCTAACAGTTTTTCAATTCTCGCCATTGCTTCCGCCGTGCGGTCCGCGTCTCCGAAGCCGGAGAGCCGGAAAAAGCCCTCTCCGTTTACGCCGAAGCCTTCGCCGGGGGTACCCACTACATGGGCATTCTCCAACAAATAATCAAAGAATTCCCAGCTGCCCATGCCGTTCGGGCACTTCAGCCAGATGTAGGGGGAATTCTTACCGCCGGTATAAGGGATCTCCAGCTTGTCAAAGGTACGCATCATTACCGCTGTATTGCGCTTGTAGTAGGCGATGTTTTCAAGCGTCTGACGGTAGCCGTTCTCAGTGAAGACAGCCGCGGCGCCCCGCTGAATGATGTGAGCGGTACCATTGAATTTGGTGGATTGACGGCGCTTCCACATGGAGAGCAGTGAAACACCTTCCCGGATCAGTTCCTTTGGAATGACTGTGTAACCGCAGCGGGTTCCGGTGAAGCCCGCCGTTTTAGAGAAGGAGCAGAACTCAATAGCGCAGGTCCGGGCACCTTCAATCTCAAAAATAGAACGGGGCAGCCCCTCTTCCTCTACAAAAATCTCATAGGCTGCATCGTACAGAATCACAGCGTCTTTGGCGTTGGCAAAATCAACCCACTTTTTTAGCTGTGCCCGGTTATAGCAGGCGCCGGTGGGATTGTTGGGGGAGCAGAGGTAAAAGAGATCGCCTTCCAATTTCTCGTCAGGCATGGGCAAAAAGCCGTTTTCGGGTGTACCGTCCATGTAAATAACCTTTCTGCCATCCATAATGTTGGAATCGAGATAGACCGGATAGACCGGATCGGGAATGACTACCGTGTTATTCACTGAAAAAATGTCCAGAATATTGGCAACATCTTCTTTTGCACCGCAGGTGACATTGATCTCTTCGGTATCTAACTCTACCCCCATATGATTTTTATAGTGAGAAGCAATGGCGGAAAGCAGATAAGGCTCGCCGTAGTAATCGGGATAGCCCTTGAAGGTTTCCTTCACACCCATTTCCTGTACGGCTGCAGTCATAGCGTCTACCGATGCCTTGCACAGAGGGAGCGTGACGTCGCCGATGCCCATCTTGATAATGTCGGCTTCGGGATGAGCTGCCGCGTATTCCTTCATCTTTTTGCCAATGGTTGCGAACAAGTATGACTGTTTCAGATTCTTGTAATGTTCGTTGATTTTCATTTTTTGCACCTCTTTTTTATATAATCAAGGGCGTTGCCCTTGAAGCTGCCGAACCTTTTTCAAAAAGGGCTCGGATTTCCCCAAAATTTTTATCAGAAACTTTTTAAGAGCGATTTCTGAACAAGTACGCCTTAAATTTCTACGGTTCCTCTGAAGGCTTCAGTAGCGGGACCGGTCATGAAAACGGTTTCATCGGTGTAACGGATAACTAGTTCACCGCCCCGCAGCTTTACCCGTACATCAGTATCCTTCTCGGCATAGCCGTTCAGGCAGGCGGCCACTACGCTGGCGCAGGTGCCGGTGCCGCACGCCCATGTTTCGCCTGAACCCCGTTCCCAAACCCGCATTTCCATAAAATCAGGGGAGTGTACCTTTACAAATTCGGTATTTACCCGTTCGGGGAAAAGAGGCGAATGCTCAAATTGGCTGCCGATTTTTTCAATATCAAAGCCCCACAGGTCAAACTCTCTGTCTACAAAGACCACACAGTGGGGGTTGCCCATTGAAACGCAGGTGATGTTGTAATGCTTACCGTCGATTTCCACAGGACGGGCAATCACCGGTTCTCCTGTAAAAGCGGTGGGAATGGCTTCAGGGGCAAGAATCGCGGCGCCCATGTCTACTGTGGCGGCAATCGCTTTACCGTTTTCAGTTACTAATTTGATAGTCTTAACGCCAGACAGAGTTTCGATGGTCAGCACGTCTTTTTGGCATAGGTTATTGTCATAAACAAATTTCGCTACGCAGCGGATGCCGTTGCCGCACATTTTGCCTTCGCTGCCGTCATTGTTGAACATGCGCATGCGGGCGTCTGCTATATCGGAGGGGCAGACTAAAATCACACCGTCGCCTCCGATCGAAAAATGACGGTGCGATAGCGTAATCGCCAGCGCTTCCGGGTTTTCAACTGTGTTGTGGAAACAATCTACATAAATGTAATCGTTTCCGCAGCCGTGCATCTTGATAAAGAGAAGGGTCATGAAAATACCTCGCTTTCAGGTAAAATAAAAAATTTATGTGGGAACACAGGAAAATTTCCTTTGAGTTAGGCTTGCCGAACTCATGGCTATCAAAAAACATTATATAGACCTGTCGGTAAACCGCTTGGAGAAATGGTTTCCGGAATGCCGAGGAAATGCCGCTCCGAAAAGCATTTTTCGGGCTGCTTGAAAGTTCTTTGCGCCGCTTTCTTCCAAGAAAGCGGCATATAGTTGAGATGGCTTTCGGAATACCGAGGAAATGCCGCTCCGAAAAACATTTTTCGGGCTGTTTGAAAGTTCTTTGTGCCGCTTTCTTCCAAGAAAGCGGCATATAATTGAGATGGCTTCCGGAATACCGAGGAGATACCGCTCCGAAAAGCATTTTTCGGGCTGTTTAAAAGTTCTTTGCGCCGCTTTCTTTCAAGAAAGCGGCTGAAAAAGCATTCAAATATACCGTGCAAGAATGCAGTCGGCGATTTCTTTGCGGGAAATCCTCAGATCCATAGCGTTTTTTTCGATATAACGGTGAGCTTCGGGTTCGGTCATGCCTTCGTGCTCAATAAGCAGGCATTTGGCGCGGGAAATGATGCGCAGTTCATCCAGCTTCTGACGAATCTGCTCATTTTCCCGGCGAAGGGCGTTCAGTTTTAACTGAAAGGCTTCAGCCATGCGCAGCGTTTGTCCGAAAAGTGAACGTATCACCGGACGGGGAAGAACCGCCACGCCTTGGGGCGTCATTCGCAGGCTGTAATCCTCAAAGCGCTCGCCCTTTACCAGCAGCAATACAGCCGTACCGCCTGATTGCAGCAGCAGCGCAAGCTCATCTCCTATTTCATCGGTGAGAGGTGTGTTGATTACAGCTACGTCATAGCGGCAGCCTTCGGACATCAGCTTCCGGCGGGCTTCGCCGCCGCTTGCGGCGACCGTTCGGTCATACTCATTTCCAAGCAGCTCACAGATGCCGGTAATTCCTTTTTCAGAACTGCTGACAATCAGCAGGCTGCGCCGCAGCAATCCGGCCATATCAGTCCCGGCAAAGCGCTAAATAAGCCTTTACCGTTTCAGCCGGCAGGCAGGCGGAGATGAAGCTGCTTTCCTCCGCCAGTTTCAGCGCTTCTTCCAGATTTTCAGGAATGGGACGGGGGCTTGCCGCTTTACCTTGCAGTCCTTCCAAACCGGCGCGGATCAGCAGCGAAAAGGCGAGATAGGGGTTGACCAGTGAATCGGGGGTAGAAAGCTCTACCGCCGGATTTTTTTCGCTGCCTACCCGAAAAATTCGCTCGGCAGGGGAAAGCGCGGATAGCCGCCGGAATGAGGAGGGCGCGGGGTTAAGAAAGGCGGTAAGCTCGGCAAGCCTCCCTGATACGCCCTGATAAAAGGCGTCGGCACTGACTTTGCCCGGAAGAAATTCATCTTTTTTCAACACTGAGATTGAAATATGCAGTCCGCTGCCCGGCTTATTCGGAAGCGGCTTGGGATCAAAAGAAGCAGCAAGTCCGCTGTGAGCGGCAAGGGTGCAAACCGTCATTTTGTAGGTAAGAAAATGATCTGCCGCCGAAAGCGGATCGCCGCCGGCAAAGACAATTTCATTTTGTCCGGGACCGTCCTCATGGCAGGAGCGTTCGGGGTTGACCCCCATTTCCTCCAGCGCAAGGCAGATTTCCCGGCGGACATTTTCCCCCTTGTCGAGGGGCGCGATATCCATATAGCCGCCCTGATCCATAGGAATACAGGTAGGATTGCCCTCTTCATCGGTTTTGAATAGATAAAATTCATTTTCAGTGCCAAAACGGAAGAAATAACCGGCTTCTTTGGCCGCTTTGACCGTCTGCTTTAAGATGCGGCGGGGATCGCCTTCAAAGTAATCGCCGTTTGCTTTGCGAATGTCACAGTAAATACGGGCGACCCGGCCGCTGGAAGGACGCCATGGGAGGACGGAAAAGGCGGTATTTTCAGGGTAGAGAAATAATGCGCCGCCCCATTCCATGCCGCTGATGCGGCGGCTGTCTATGGCGACCCCGTTTTTCAGCGCCGAGGGAATGGCGTCGGGCAGCAGGGAAAGGTTTTTGGAGCGGCCTTGCAGGTCGCAGGTGGTCAGACGAATAAATTTAATGTCATTTTCGCCTAAAAAACGAAGGAACTCGGTTTCGTGCGTATCCAGTTCTTTCATGCGTGCAATCTCCTTTTGGTTTGTTATTATTATAACGCATTGATACGGCAGTTGTCAAGGGTTCATTTACATTTTACGGGAAGGGCTGAAACGGCTGGCAGGCAACCTTTACGGGGCTGTCAGCGGATGGCGCGGCGAGCGAAATGCCAAAGGGAGATCTCTTGCAAGAAACCTCCCTTTGTGAATAAAATATACTTTAAAAATGCGTATAAAGCTGTCTGTACGGTGATTTGCTGTTTGGCAGCAAAACATAGAAGTGGGAAGCCAGCAGGGCTTCGGAATCGCCGCCGAAAGCAGCGCAGTAGCGCTCTACATAGGGACGGATAGAGGTCTTGTCAGCTTCGTTCGCGTCCCGACTGATGATCTGCGCGGGCAGATCGTCGGGCAGGCAGTCGGTGCGCAGGAAAATACGGCCGCCGTGCATACCGGTACCGCAGAAATCGCCGACAATCGGTTTTCCTTCGCGGCCGATGCCCAATACGATAATGGTGCCGCCTGCCTGATATTCGCCAAGGAAGCTGCCGCTGTAGCTGCCCACCACTAATGTGGGCGTTTGAGTCAGGGACGCCTTCATGTGAATACCTGCCCGGTAGCCGCAGTATCCCCGCACATAAATTTCGCCGCCCCGCATAGAGTATCCCAGCGCGTCGCCGCTGTTGCCGTGAATGGTGATCTTCCCATAATTCATGGTGTCGCCGGTAGCGTCCTGCGCATTGCCGTGCACAATGATTTCTCCGCCGTCCAGATAGGCGCCAAGATCATTGCCCGGCACGCCGTCCAGCTCCAGCACCTTATCCCGCATGGCGCAGCCGAGATAACGCTCGCCCATGCAGCTTTTTCTTTCGTAATCCATGGTGAACCTCCTTATTCCGCCGCTTTTTTGCCCGCCAATTTGACCGCCCGCTCGCTTTCGGCAAATGCCAATAGCTGCGGCTTTTCAGCGATCAGCTCAAAATCTATGCTGCTCAGCGGCGTTTTTTCCCGCACCAGCGATGTATAAATGCCCGCGCGCTTCACATCGCCGATCACTATGAAGCCGTTCAGACGGTCGTCTGAATAATAGAATTTTTTCAGGGTGCCGTCTTTTTCAACTGTTTTGCACTGTCCGAAATAGCTGCCGGCACTGATAATGTGGGTGCCGAAGAAGCCGATAGAGTTCATAGGGACTGCTTTTTCATGCGTTTCACTGCCGCCCGCCATGTTGACGCCTGCCGTATGTCCCTGCAAATAAGCATTGGGCAGAATAGCGAGAATACGGTTTTCGCCGATAGAAGCGTCAGGTCCTTCTGCGCAGTCGCCGGCGGCGAAAATGTTCGGCAGAGAAGTTTCGGAGCGGGTGTTGATCAGAATACCGCGGCCAACGGCAATTCCCGCTTCCTTGGCAAGCGCGGCCGCGGGGCGAACGCCTACTGCCAGTACGGCAATGTCAAAATCCACAGCGGTACCGCTGTTCATCAGCGCCCTGCCGGGGGTAAATTCAGCTACCGAGTCGCCCAGCATCAGGCGGATGCCCTGCTTTTTCAGCGCTTCGGCGATCGGTGCGGCGCATTCCTCATCCAAAATGGAGGGAAGGACCCGGTCCGCCAGATCGCAGACCGTTACTGATGCTACCCTGTCAAAAATGCCTTCGGCGCATTTCAGCCCGATCAGTCCGGCGCCGATTATCAGCACCTTTTTGTCAGGCGCAAGCACCTGCTCTAAGCTCAGCGCGTCATCTAAATTCATAAAGGTGTAGGCGGTATCTTTTACACTGTCCAGCCCCTTAAATGGCGGAACAAAAGGCGTAGAGCCGGTGGCAATCAGCAGCTTGTCATAAAGAAAGGCTTCTCCGTCTGAGCAGATCACCTGTCCGGCAGTCGGATCAATGGCGGTCACTGTCTTGCCGCCCTTCCATTGGACCTTGTTTTTTTCGTAAAAATCGTCAGGGCGGTAGCGCATCTTCTCAAGGGTAGTCTTTCCCCACAGATAGTAGGAGATCAGCGGCTTGCCGTAGACAAAATGATTTTCAGAGGACAGCACAATGATGCTGCCTTTTCGGTCAACGCTTCGGATGCCTTCGATGGCGCCGACCGCCGCATGAGAGTTGCCTATGATCACATATTGCATTTTGTCATCCTCCTTATCGTTCTTCGTACACAATGGCGTGGTTTGGACAGCCCTTTACGCAGTTCGGTTCTCTTCCGTTTTGGGTGCATAGCTGACATTTCTGCATGACGCTGCGGCCATCCTCTGCCGGCATGACCGCTCCGTAGGGACATGCCATGACGCAGGAAAAGCAGCCTACGCATTTGGTCTGATCAATGATCACCACACCGCCCTCGCCTTTGGACAGCGCCCCCGCGATGCAGGATTTTACACACAGCGGATCGTCGCACTGACGGCAGTTGACCGAGTAACAAATCTTGTCCTTGCCTTCCAGGCCGTTATCCTCTACCTGGATCCGGGGATGGATCGTCAACCCCTTCAGCTTTGCCATGTCGTCCTTGCCTGAACCCGCGAATGCACAGTAGTATTCACAAAGGTGGCACCCAAGACACCACTTTTCATTGACATATACTCTCTTCATCGTCTTCCCCCTGAATTAATTTGATTTATATAAGGTGCGCTGTTCCGTCTTAACAGAATCAAGCCGCTCCCCCGACAGGCGCCTTTTTGAAAATAAGGAATGCCTAAAGCTTTTGGAAAGGGGCATATCGCTGCGCTTATGCTTGTCGGTAAAGAACCTTTTTCTCTTGTTTTTTATGGACATCAGAACCTGTTTCTGTCTGGCAAGTATTTGCGGAACTATCCGAAAGCTTTACGGCCGGCCTTCTTTCAAAAAGACCGGCAGGCATGCGGGATCACTCGCCGGCATGCTTGATGCCAAGAATCGCAAGCTCACGGTCACTGAGTCCTACGCCTCGGAGCATCAGGCGATTGCCGCGGAGGGCTTCAATGGAGTTGATACCCATTCCGCCCATCATCTCCTTGATTTCGTGGTCCCAAGCCCGGATGAGGTTGACAACCCGCTGTGTCGCTACATCGGGATTCAAGCGCTTGACCAGCTCAGGCTTTTGGGTAGCGATGCCCCAGTTGCACTTGCCGCCGTGGCAGGTGCGGCAGAGGTGGCAGCCCATTGCGATCAGCGCGGCGGTGGCGATATAAACCGCGTCGGCGCCCAGCGCGATTGCCTTTACTACATCGGCGGAGGAGCGGATAGAGCCGCCTATCACCAGCGATACATCGTTGCGGATACCCTCGTCCCGCAGCCGCTGATCAACGGACGCCAGTGCCAGTTCGATCGGAATGCCTACATTGTCCCGAATGCGGGTAGGCGCCGCGCCGGTGCCGCCTCGAAAGCCGTCTATAGCGATGATGTCGGCGCCGCTGCGGGCGATGCCCGAAGCGATGGCGGCTACGTTATGTACGGCGGCGATCTTCACGATCACCGGTTTTTTGTAGCCGGTAGCTTCTTTGAGAGAAAAGACAAGCTGCCGCAGGTCCTCAATGGAGTAGATATCGTGATGGGGGGCGGGAGAAATGGCGTCGGTGCCTTGGGGGATCATACGGGTTTGGGAAACCTCAGCGGTGATTTTTTCTCCGGGAAGGTGGCCGCCGATGCCCGGTTTAGCGCCCTGACCCATCTTGATTTCAATGGCGGCGCCCGCCTCTAAATAATCCCGATAAACGCCAAAGCGTCCGGAAGCGACCTGTACAATGGTATGGGCACCGTATTGGTAGAAGTCCTTGTGCAGACCGCCCTCGCCGGTATTGTAGCAGGTGCCCAGCTCAGTGGCGGCACGCGCCAGCGTTTCATGGGCGTTGTAGGAAATCGAACCGTAAGACATGGCGGAAAAAAGGATCGGTGTGGAAAGCGCGATCTGCGGCGGGGTTTCAGTGATAATGTTGCCGTCCTTATCGCGGCGGATAGCCCCCGGTTTTTTGCCCAGATAGGTGCGGGTTTCCATTGGCTCCCGCAAGGGGTCGATGGAAGGATTGGTCACTTGTGATGCGTTAATCAGCATCTTGTCCCAGTAAACGGGCAGGGGATTAGGGTTGCCCATAGAAGAGAGCAGTACCGCGCCCGAATCCGCTTGCTTGTAGATCTGAGTCAGCGCGTCCTGCGGCCAGTTGGCGTTCTGACGGAAGGCGTTATCGGTATGCACCACCTTCAGCGCGCGGGTGGGACATAGCGAAACGCAGCGCTGACAGTCTACGCAGGCGGCTGGATCGGACACCATCCGTCCTAACTCACCGTCGAAGCGATGAACCTGATTGGCGCACTGGCGTTCACATGCCCGACAGCCGATGCAGCGATCCGCGTTGCGGATCACTTCAAA
The DNA here is from genome assembly GCA_964569225.1 of uncultured Lachnospiraceae bacterium. Lineage (GTDB taxonomy): Bacteria > Bacillota > Clostridia > Oscillospirales > CAG-272 > CAKSQF01. The sequence continues at coordinate 22,885 of CAZMTU010000005.1, forward strand.
TTCCGGATAATAAAAATCAATAGCCATTTGAGGGTACCTGTTTTCGCAGCCGCCGCTGGGCATATGCCGCGAAGAATCCTTTCATCTCGATTTGTGAAGGAGAGTAAACCGCGTAAGCGGTTGGGAAAACGGTTGTTGTATATACGATGATCAGCGCAAGTCTGTTTGGACGGCGGATCGCTGTTTTTCGGAGCGGAACACGCCGCTCCGGAACAAGCCTTAGGACAGCTTGCTGCTTCTCGGAATAGCGCCAGAATTTTTTCAGTGCGTTTTTTGTGAAAAGCGCACAAAAATTCTAAAATGTGTCTAAAATGTGAACTTGCACGGCGTTTTTGAGATTTTAATAAGAATTTTTCATCAATGCCGGAAGTTTTGCATTTTTACAGTCGATTTGACAGCTTTTTTCCTGTTTTGGCAGGGAAATCGAAAACCTACCGGCTGAAGCCCTTTTCAGCCCTTTTTCGGAAATGGCTGATTCATGGAAACCTGTGAAAAAGCCTGCCAAAAATTGCAAAAATACTTGCATTTTGAAGGAAAAAAGTGTATAATATGAATATTCTTTTCTATTAGGAGGTTAAGCAATGGCGCTTAGCAATCAGTATTTACTTTCCGTGCTGGAAACCGTTAAAAAACGGAACGCAGGGGAAAAAGAGTTCATTCAGGCGGTCACTGAGGTGCTGGAATCCTTCGAGCCCGTGGTGGAAGCAAGACCGGAAATTGAAAAGCTGGGTCTGATCGAACGGATTGTGGAACCCGAACGGTTCGTACAGTTCAGAGTTCCGTGGGTAGACGATCAGGGCAAGGTTCATGTGAACCGCGGCTTCAGGGTTCAGTTCAATTCCGCTATCGGTCCTTATAAGGGCGGTCTGCGTCTGCATCCTACCGTTACCGCGTCGGTCATCAAGTTCCTGGGCTTTGAACAGTGCTTTAAGAACAGCCTGACCGGTCTGCCCATGGGCGGCGGCAAGGGCGGTTCTGACTTCGATCCCAAGGGCAAATCCGATATGGAGATCATGCGGTTCTGTCAGTCCTTTATGACTGAGCTTTTCCGTCACATCGGTCCTGATACCGACGTTCCCGCCGGCGATATCGGCGTAGGCGCCCGCGAGGTGGGATATCTCTTCGGTCAGTACAAGAAGCTGAGAAACGAATTTACCGGCGTACTTACCGGCAAAGGACTTGCCTTCGGCGGTTCTCTCGCCCGTACCGAAGCCACCGGTTACGGTTTGCTCTACTTCACCGAGGAAATGCTTTCCTGCATGAAGAATGATTCCGTGAAGGACAAGACGATCGTGATCTCCGGATCCGGCAATGTAGCGATTTACGCGACCGAAAAGGCTCAGCAGCTTGGCGGCAAGGTTGTAGCGCTTTCTGACTCTAACGGATATGTATACGATCCGAACGGTATTCAACTGGATGTCGTGAAGCAGATCAAGGAAGTGGAACGGGGACGCATTTCCGAATATGCCGACCGGGTATCCGGCGCTGTCTACACGTCCGGCTGCAAGGGCATTTGGACTATCCCCTGCGATATTGCGCTGCCCTGCGCTACCCAGAATGAGATTGACGGCGAATCCGCCGCTATTCTGGTAAAGAACGGTGTTCAGACGGTCGCTGAAGGCGCTAACATGCCTTCGACCCCCGAAGCCATCGAAACCTTCCAGAAAGCCGGCGTGCTCTTTGCGCCTGCCAAGGCTTCCAATGCGGGCGGGGTAGCTACCTCCGGACTGGAAATGTGCCAGAACTCTATGCGGTATAGCTGGACCTTCGAGGAAGTGGATGCCAAGCTGAAAAGCATCATGATCGGAATTTTCCACAATACCTACGATGCCGCTAAGAAATACGGCATGGAAGGCAATTTAGCTGCCGGCGCGAACATTGCGGGCTTCGAAAAGATCGCCGCCGCTATGATCGCTCAGGGCGTGGTATAAGAGCAGGATAGCTTCAGAAAAACCGGTCAGGGAACTTTTTTAAAAGCTTCTTAACGATCTTCAAGCCCTTTGGAAAGAGATTTTCAAGAGCAGGAGATATAGCATATGCCGTTCAGCGGGACTTGCGAATTTTCGTGAGTCCCGCTTTTTTGGAGCGGGTATTCGATCAGATCCGCTTCATCGCTTCGGGCGTCAGACGGAAAATAGCCGCTTCACCGCCGGAGGGAAGCCATATTTTATCCAGTTCGGGCGCGATGACCCGAATGGCCGATTCCTCGGAGGCAATGTATACCATATCGTTCTTTTCGCCAATCACCATAGAACGCAACTTCAGCCGGTCATTCAGTGCCATAATGCCGCCGTTAAAGCCCAAAATAATGGAAAAGGGACCGTTGATCAGCAGACCTGCGTACTGATTGCGCAGATAAGTGAGCTTTGCCTTTTCCGCTTCAGGCTTGCGGTCAATGACGCTCCAGAAGGGAGCGGCGATGACCGACGCGGATTCCTCTAAGGTCAGTCCCTCTCGGCGTACCAGATAGTCGAGAATGTAGGTGATCGCTTCAGTGTCGGTCAATAGGTCGCATTTGTAGCCGAACTGTTCGATTTGGCGCCGATTGGCGTCATAAGAGGAGATTTCACCGTTGTGGACGATAGAAAAGTCCAGCAGAGAGAAGGGATGCGCGCCGCCCCACCAGCCGGGGGTATTGGTCGGATAGCGTCCGTGGGCGGTCCAGCTATAGGCTTTATAGTCGTCTAAGCAGTAGAATTCACCTACTTCTTCGGGGTAACCCACCGCCTTGAAGCAGCCCATGTTTTTACCGGAGGAAAAGACGTACGCGCCCTTAATTTCCGAATTGATCTTGGTGACACAGCGCATGACAAATTCTTTTTCATCCAGTCCGCTTTGCTGTAATTTACCGGCGTCCGGCGCCCCAAAATAACGCCATATCATAGGGGCGTTTCGAATGGAAGCGGTTTTGCGAGTGGGGATTACTTCCGCTGTTTCCAATCGGAAATGGAGGTTGAGAAAATCCTCGCAGACATGACGGCATTCCTGGTCGTCAAAGAAAATGTGGAATGCGTACAGGTCCTTATAAGCGGGATAAATGCCGTAAGCGGCAAATCCGCCGCCCAGCCCGTTAGAGCGCTCGTGCATGCGTGCGATGGATTTCAGGATATCGGCGCCTGAGCTTCTGCTGCCGTTTCTGGAGAAAATTCCGGAGATCGCGCAGCCTGCGGGAATGCGGATGCCATCAATGCCTTCTTTCAACATGTCGCATTTGGAAGATCCCGCCTATTGACCGTTTGGCGCGTGCGGGATCTTTTCTCCTTTCTGTGGTTTACCCGGATTCCGGTAGAATGTATGTTAAAAATGAACCGAAAATATTCCTGTTTTTTCTAAAAAAAGACCAAAAAGTACATTTTTCGATGAATAAATTCCAGAAAACAGAAGGATTTCGGGCGGGTGTTTTTGCCCCTATTATAATGCGGCGTTTTGGATTTGTCAATAGTTTATCAAAAAAAAATCTGAGCGCCGCCGTGTTTGAGGGCAAAGATTTTCAGAAACGAACGCCTCGAACCGCGGCGCATATAATAAGCAATGGGCGTTGCTGACGCCTAAAACAGACGCAAATTGCCTGAAAACGCACGCTGTGAAACCGGATTGGAGCAAAAAAACGCTTGATTAATTCTGCTTTTTTCAAAAATCGGCGTTTAAAATGCAAATTTAAGCGCTTTGGCTTTAATTTTGACTTAAAAAAACTCAATAAGCGGCGCAAAATTTGCGAAAAACGGACAAAAAAATCCAAATTGGAAAATTTTTTGAAAAAAGTATTGACAAAGCGGCGAAGAAAGTATATAATGCAGGTACAGCAAGGGCGCTGCACCAGATATTCCGTTTAGGATTTATCTCTGCGGCGCAATTTTTTTTAGTATCCGCAAAATTTTTTCTGTTTCAAGGAGATTATGATGGGAACAATTACCGAAGTTTTTGCCGCTCAGGTTTTTAATGACGCGGTGATGAAAGAAAAATTGCCGAAGGACGTTTACAAATCGCTGAAAAAGACGATTGACGAGGGAAAACCGCTGGACGTTTCTGTGGCAAACACTGTAGCTGCCGCTATGAAGGACTGGGCGACCGCGCTGGGCGCCACGCATTTCTCTCACTGGTTTCATCCGCTGACCGGCGCGCCTGCCGAAAAGCATGATTCCTTTATCGCCCCTCAAAGCGGTATGACCGCCATTGAAGCCTTTTCCGGCAAGACACTTCTGCAAGGCGAGCCTGACGCTTCTTCCTTCCCCTCCGGCGGTCTGCGCGGGACCTGCGCTGCCCGCGGCTATACCGTATGGGACCCTACCTCCTACGTTTTTGTGAAGAATCAGTGCCTTTATGTCCCCACCTGTTTCCTTTCCTACACTGGCGAGGCGTTAGACCGCAAGATTCCGCTGCTGCGCTCCATAGAAGCGCTTTCTGAGGAAGCGGTTCGGCTGCTGCATCTTTGCGGCAATACGGCTGTGTCTTCGGTGAAAACAACTGCAGGACCTGAGCAGGAATATTTCCTGATTCCGCTTGACCTGTATGAGAAGCGCAAGGACTTGGTTTACACCGGTCGTACGCTCTTCGGCGCTAAGCCGCCTCGCGGACAGGAGCTGGATGATCAGTATTTTGCCGCCATCCGTCCTGAGGTAAAGGCATTCATGGAGGATGTGAATGTGGAGCTTTGGAAGCTGGGCATTAACGCCACTACCGAGCATAACGAGGTAGCGCCCTGCCAGCATGAATTGGCGCCGGTCTTCTCCACTACCAATACTGCCGCTGATACGAACTGCCTTGCCATGCAGGTAATGAAATCGGTTGCGAAGAAGCATGGCTTTGCCTGCCTGTTCCATGAAAAGCCTTTTGCGGGAATTAACGGTTCCGGCAAGCACAACAACTGGTCTATGGCAACTGATCTGGGTGAAAATCTGCTGGATCCTACTGCCGATCCTTACAATAACACGCAGTTCCTGCTGTTCCTTGCCGCCGCGATTAAGGCGGTGTCTGAGTACAGCGAGCTGATGCGCATTTCGGTAGCTTCCGCCGGAAACGATCACCGGTTGGGCGCTAATGAAGCGCCTCCCGCTATTATTTCCGTTTATTTGGGCGATGAGTTGTATGCTATTGTAGACGCCATTGCTTCCGGTAAAAAATATACGCCCGCTCCTCGTGCAAAGATGAGCGTCGGTGTGCCTTCTATCCCGCTGGTCGCAAAGGATCCTACCGACCGGAACCGTACCTCTCCTTTCGCCTTTACCGGCAATAAGTTTGAATTTCGGATGTCCGCCGCCTCTCAGTCAATTGCAGAGCCTAACACGGTTTTGAATACCATTATGGCAGAGGTGCTGGGTGAGTTTGCCGATAAACTGGAAAAGAAGTCTAACTTTGAAGCGGCTGCCCGCAAGCTGGTTAAGGATGTTTTCAAGGCGGAAAAAGATCATATCATCTTTAACGGCAACGGCTACTCCTCCGAATGGCCTGAAATTGCGGCGGAGCGGGGGCTGCCCAACCTGAAAACCACTCCGGACGCGACCGCTTGCCTTGATAAGCCCGAATATGTAAAGCTCTTTGAGAAGCATAAGGTGTTGAGCGCCGCGGAAATTGCCTGCCGTAAGGCGGTTATGTTTGGAACCTATTCCACTACCATCTTGGTTGAGGCGGCTACTATGAGCGAGATGGTCAAGAAGGAAATTCTTCCCGCCTGCTACGCTTATGCAACCGATCTGTCGGTAGCCGAGAGCACCTCTGCCGCTGAACTGGCAGGACAGGTCAACGCCCTTACCGATACCCTTTACGCGGCTGTGAAGGCGCTGGATGCGGCTATCGCGGCTGCCGGCGATACAGAGAGCGAGGAGGCAAAGGCCTTCTATGTAAAGGATACGGTTAAAGCCGCTATGGAAGCCGTCCGTACACCTGCCGACGAACTTGAAACGATCGTCGGCAAGGATTATTGGCCCTTCCCGACTTACGGCGATATCCTCTTCTATTGATCGTTATTTTGGTTTTCCTAATCAAATAGCTTGTGCCGGGTTTCCGGCATAAAACCGACACAATGGCGTGCGGTCAGAAATGCTTTTAAGGGTTTCTGAACGCACGCTTTTTATATTTATAAAATTCTGGAGGCAATTTATGAAAAAGACGAAAACGAGAGCGCATCTGCTCCTGATGCTGGCGCTGGTACTGGTCACTGCGGGCTTGCTGGCATTGGGCGTTTACGCCGATGAGTCGATTACCGCAGAGGACGCGCTTACCTCGGCGAATGCCACTACCTTTGGGGTATGGTTTTTGACCGGCGCCGCATTGGTCTTCTTTATGCAGGCCGGTTTTGCCATGGTGGAAACCGGATTCACACGTGCTAAGAATGCCGGCAATATCATTATGAAAAATCTGATGGACTTTTGTATCGGTTCGGTAGTCTTTATTCTGTTGGGCTTTGATCTGATGATGAGTGAAACCTATATTGCCGGATTTATCGGTCTGCCTCAATGGAATGTTTTCACAAATTACGCGAACTTCAACTTTTCCAGCTTTGTATTTAATTTGGTGTTCTGCGCTACCGCTGCTACGATCGTGTCAGGTGCGATGGCAGAGCGCACCAAGTTCAGTTCCTACTGCATTTATTCGGCGGTGATCTCGCTGGTAGTTTATCCCATTGAAGCGGGGTGGGTGTGGAACAGCCAAGGCTGGCTGGCAAAGCTTGGCTATATTGATTTTGCGGGATCCTCCGCCATTCACATGGTGGGCGGAATCGCGGCCTTGATTGGCGCCATTATCGTAGGACCCAGAATCGGCAAGTATGAATATGTGCCCGGTACCAAAAAGGTAGCTACCATTCATCCTATCGGCGGTCACAACATCCCGATCGGCGCGCTGGGCTGCTTTATCCTATGGTTTGGCTGGTACGGTTTTAACGGCGCCGCATGTTCTACCATTGAACAGTTTGCTTCTGTCTGCATGACCACTACGCTTGCGCCCGCGTTTGCCACCGTTGTCTGCATGCTCTTCACTTGGATCAAGGACGGTAAGCCTGATGTGGGTATGTGCCTGAATGCTTCGCTGGCAGGACTGGTAGGCGTGACCGCCGGCTGCGCGCAGGTAGACGCCCTTGGCGCTATTATCATTGGCTGTGTATCAGGTATTATTGTTGATCTGGTAGTTGTAGGAATGGATAAGCTGGGAATTGACGATCCGGTAGGCGCTATTGCCGTACACTGCGCCAACGGTATTTGGGGAACGCTGGCGGTCGGTTTGCTGGCTACTTCTTCCGCTCCCTCGCCTGCTGAAGGCGAAACGGTAGACGGGCTGATTTACGGTATTATTCATGGAAATGCCGCAGAGGGCGTGAAGGTATTCGGTGTGCAGTGCTTAGGTGTGCTTTGTATTGCCGCTTGGACCGCGGTTTGTATGATGGTCACTTTCTTGGTACTCAAGAAGGTTCACGGTCTGAGGGTTAAACCGGAAGAAGAAATTGCGGGCATGGATCCCACTGAGCACGGTTTAGCGTCTGCTTATTCAGGCTTTACGATTGAACATTAAGCCGCTGCTTACAAAAAGGAGAACACAGCAAGGAACCTCCGGAAGGGGTTCCTTGCTGTGTTTTTCATTTAACATGGCTCGCTCTACAGATAGCCATATATTAAAAGGAAGAGTTTTTTATATTGTGCAAAAAACGATTGAATAATTCACAAAAAGGTTTTTAAAGAATCGGATTTTTCAACACAGTTAATTGGGAAAAAATGGTATGTTATGTCTGAAAACTGTGAGACAGAAAGAAAAAATAGGCAAAATGCCGAAATTGTGAAGAAGCTATTGACAAAGTATTTTTAATCTGTTATGATATATAAAACTTGGGTAAAATATAGAGAAAAAGCAATTGCCGTAGATTTTTAGGCGGTCCCGGCGGATCGCCCGGATGAAAATACACGGCGGGTAGGAGTTTGATATGATGCAGAAACGCATGATCCGTACAAAATCCGATGCCATGGTCCTTTTTTTCTCATTTTACCCTTTTTAATTGTTTCCGGCAGGTGGCTCCTGTCGGATTTTTTTGAAAAATAATAAAGGAGAACATTGGTATGTCAAAATCAACCATCCCTGATTCGGGATTACTCAATGCTCGTGAGCTGGGGGTGCCGCGGATGCTGCTGCTGGGCGTTCAGCACCTATTCGCGATGTTCGGCGCGACTGTTTTAGTGCCGGCGCTTACCGGCTTAAGCGTTTCGGCAGCGCTACTGTTTGCCGGGCTGGGCACGTTACTCTTTCATTTGCTGACCCGCGGAAAGGTTCCCGCTTTTCTCGGCTCTTCCTTTGCCTTTATCGGCGGATACAATGCCATCCGTTTAATCGGAAATACGGCGGAAGGCGATCCCATCTATGACAATTCGCTGCTTCCTTATGCCTGCGTGGGCGTTGCCTGTGCCGGACTGCTTTATTTGATACTGGCGGCATTGGTAAAGATTTTCGGCGCCAATAAGGTGATGCGCTTTTTCCCGCCGATCGTAACCGGTCCGCTGATTATCGCCATTGGTCTGACTCTTTCCAAATCCGCGGTGGATAACTGCTCGGCTAACTGGCTGATTGCGCTGGCAGCCATCCTGATCGTAGTGGCCTGCAATATCTGGGGCAGAGGTATGATCAAGATCATCCCCATTATGTTAGGCGTACTTGGCTCCATGGGACTGGCAGTGCTTCTGCATTTGACCGGCGCTATGCAGACGCTTGATCCGGACAAGCTGACGGCTTTTAAAGACGCTGCTTGGATCGGTCTGCCTGTAGCGGGGAAGAATACGGTCTTTTCCATCTTCGGCAGTGGATTAGATACCTCCCTGCTGATCACCGCGATCATCACTATTGTGCCCATTGCGCTGGCTACCATGATGGAGCATATTGGGGACATCAGTGCTATATCTTCTACGACCGGGAAAAATTTTATTGCCGATCCGGGGCTGCATCGCACTCTTTTGGGAGACGGGCTTGCCACTATTATGGCGTCTCTGTTCGGCGGACCCGCCAATACTACTTACGGTGAAAACACCGGTGTGCTGAACCTGTCTAAAGTATACGATCCCCGTGTGGTTCGGATAGCGGCTTATTTTGCGGTGCTGCTTTCCTTTTCACCTAAATTCGCGGCGCTGGTCAGCCTGATGCCTACTGCTACCATTGGCGGTGTATCGCTGGTTCTTTACGGTATGATTTCCGCCGTAGGTGTACGGAACATTCTGGAGAACAATGTGAATTTCAAAAACAGTCGGAATGTGATTATTGCGGCGCTGATTTTAGTTTTGTCAATTGGCATTAGCTATTCTGCCGCCGGCAGCCTGAGTTTCACTGTCGGAAAGGTTACGGTAGCCCTGACCGGTTTAGCAGTGGGCGCTTTGGTAGGGATTATTCTGAATGCTATTCTGCCCGGAAAGGACTATGAATTCAGCCGCGAAAACGCCGGCGAATTAAAAAAACATTCCAAATTAATTAAGGAAAATAAGAAAGAAGGCACAAAATGAGTCAGGTTACTATATTTGATCATCCGTTGATCCAACATAAAATTTCGATTATGCGAAATAAAAATACCGGGCACAAGGAGTTCCGGGAGTTAGTGCGGGAAATCACCATGTTTATGTGTTATGAAACGCTTCGGGATCTGCCGCTGATGGAGGTGGAGGTCGAAACGCCGCTGACCAAGACCAAAACTATGATGCTGGCAGGGAAGGAATTGGCAGTGGTGCCCATTCTTCGGGCAGGACTGGGCATGGTGGACGGTATTCTGGAGCTGGTGCCTACGGCTGACGTAGGGCATATTGGTATGTACCGGGATGAAACGACGCTTCTCCCTCATGAATACTACTGCAAGCTGCCGCCCAGTATTGAACAGCGCCGGATCATTGTAGTCGATCCCATGCTGGCGACCGGCGGGTCCGCTGTGGATGCCATTCATGCCATCAAGCAGCGAGGCGGAAAGAATATTAAGTTTATGTGCATGATTGCAGCGCCCTGCGGCATCGAGAAGCTGACTGCCGCGCATCCGGATGTGGATATTTACTGCGCGCATTTAGACGATTGCCTGAATGAGCATGGCTATATTTTGCCCGGTCTTGGCGACGCTGGCGACCGCATTTTCGGTACGAAGTAATTTCCGCGGGAATTTCGGACGGATTTGGTTAGCCGAAGCTCAATTGGGGCTTTGCCCCAAGCCCTATTTAGGGGACTTTTTGAAAAAAGTCCTCTAAAAACCCTCAAAAAACATTTAAATAGTGACGTGGTTTAAATTTTAAAACTTGGATTTGTCTACATGCCAAAGCCCCGATTCAATCGGGGCTTTGGCTGTTTTTCGGAATAAATAGTTGGTTTAATACTTCTTTAACACTTCACAAGCAAATTAAAAACATTTAAATGATAGAATCTTGTTACTGGGGAAGGAATACTGAAACCGTTTTGGGGAAAAACGGAAAATGACTAAAAAATTTATTATACCGATTCTAAGTACAGTTGGCGGAATTCTGTTTGCGATTGGCATGCGCGTGACAATGGTTTGGGAAGGATTTATGATCCCCGGAATTGCCGTGGGGCGGGTCGGCATCATTCTGCCGCTGTGCTTGATTCCCGTTTGTAGAGGTTCAAAGATTGAGGTAACGGGATGAGAAAATGATCATTTTCGTAGTTATTGCGGCCGCTTTAGTTTGGTTTTCGACTGGTGCCGCAATGATTGGCAGGACCTGCAGAGAAGGTATCATTATATTATAAAAAGCAGATAAGCCGCCGGTTAGGCATGAATGAAAAGATGAAATCTTACTTTGGGTGGAGAGGACGGCGTTAATTAAACGTCGTCTCTCGCTGCTTTTAATGGATGTGCAAATAAAAAAAGCAGGCAATATAAACACTATTTTAACATTTCCGTGCTATAATATCACATAAATCGCCGCAAGCGCGGACAGCGCCGGTTCAGAGGCTTCGGGGCAGTGGCCATGCCCATTGTGTGGCAGGGCGCGTGCGCATTTAAACGCCGGAGCTTCCTCGGTTTAAGCAATTATAGTTAAAGCAGTAAGGAGGCGGAGGCGATGTTAAAAAACGGTCGGCGGAGGGCGGAAAATGGAACGGCTTAAGAAAATTCTAAGCAAATTACTGTTTCCGCCCATTTGGCTCGTCATTTTGAATATTCCCATTGCCGCGGCGCTGCTGGTTTACACTTTTGCATATCAACATGAGGAAGAGCCGTTTGCCTATGCTTCGTATTTCCTCTCCGCATATGTGCTGACCATTGTATGCGCGAGGATCCCTAAGCTGATCAAAAGCGGTTTCGCCGTGGCGCATCAAAACCGGTACATGAACCGCTATCTGACCGATGTGTTCTTTCGAATGCATGTTTCCTTATACCTGTCGCTTGGCATTAATCTGTTGTATGCCGCCATGAAGCTTTTTTTCGGCGTCTATTACCGTTCCGTGTGGTTTGGCACCTTGGCTGTTTATTATTTTCTTTTAGCGGTTATGCGCTTTTTACTGCTTCGGCATGTAAACAGAAACCCCATCGGAAAGGCGTTTGTTTCGGAAATGAAGCGATACCGTTTGTGCGGAGTGATTCTGGTACTTATGAATATTGCTTTGTCCGGTGTTGTGGTTCTGGTAGTATATCAAAATAAAGGCTTTGAATATGCCGGTTATTTGATTTATATCATGGCAATGTATGCTTTTTATGCCATTATTACGGCGGTTATGGACGTAATAAAGTACAGAAAATACCGAAGCCCGGTAATGTCGGCGGCGAAAGCTATTAAATTGGCGGCGGCACTGGTATCTATGCTGTCACTTGAAACCGCCATGCTGGCGCAGTTTGATAACCAAAGCAATCCGGTTTTTTTCAGACGGATAATGGTTGCTTCTACAGGCGGGGCGGTGTGTTTATTGATCCTTGCTATGGCGGTATTTATGATTTTTCGATCCACCAAGGAATTGAAAAAGCTGAGAAATGTCAGCCTGAACCGATCGGTTGGCACTTCAGAGCATCAATGTTAAAAGGAGCGATTGATTTATGAAAGATCAAAATGAAACCTTCAGCTATTCTTATTCCGCGAAGCAGCAGGAAGAGATTAAGCGTATTCGGGAGAAATATCTTCCTCCAAAAGAAGATAAGATAGAGCTGCTTCGCAGACTGGACCAAAGTGTCACAAGACCCGGTACGGTTGCGGCGCTCATAGTGGGAATTATCAGCACGCTGATCTTCGGTTTGGGAATGTGCTGCTGCATGCTTTGGACAGAACAATGGCTTATTCCGGGGATTTTGATCGGACTTGTAGGAATGGCGGGCGATGCGCTTACCTATCCGCTGTATAATCATATCACCCAAAGACAGCGTAGAAAGCTTGCGCCCGAAATTATGAAGCTGACTGATGAGCTGATGAAATGAATTTCATGAAATTCATTTCATATACCTTTCGAAAAAGCCCCCTCTGCCTGAAGAAAAAGTCAATTAGAGCTTTGCCTCAACTCCATTCAGGAGATTTTTTGAAAAGCTTCCCCTGAAAAACGTAAAAATTTATAAATAAAAATTTTTTAAGGCGTAGTATTTTCTTAATAAAAATACTGCGCGGAGTATGGGGCATAGTCTTATAATTGATTTTATCTACGGTCTGAGGGGGCTTTCGAAAGGTCTTTTTTTATCCGTTAAAAGAACAGTTTTAAACTCCAAAGAAATTGATGAAAAAATCAACGGCTATATCACCTAAATTACATGAAAGCATATCATAGACAGTGATCAGACGCTTCTGATTCAATGCTTTGATGTGACAGGCGGTGCAGTAAATGAAGAATTGGGGATTGAAATTAAAAGGGGTGTTCCGAAAAATCAGCTTAGTAGACCGATTTTTGCTGTTATTTATGTTGATTTTACTGGTGTATATGGCGGTTAATCTGTTGACCGGCACAGCTGCTTTTCGGGAAACCAATACAGTCGATATTATTGTGAGAACATCGGCCGCCGCCATTTTCGGTTACTTTGTAAGCCGTAATTTTATTAAAACCGGTTCATCCGGCGCGGCAGATACCGCCGGTCCGGCGCAGCCGGAGCGTATTACGGAAATCGCGGTCGAAGCCGCTGAAAAGCAGATCAAAAACCGAATCGGATTTGAAATAGCCGACGGCAGTGCTCCAAACGATACAGGAAAGGCTGCCTATACGGCAGTACCGCCTTCCGCTTCAGCTTGCAATAAGGTTCAGGTAATTGTCGTATCGGTAATCGGACTGTTTTCCCTGATTCTTTTAGTAATAGCCAGACGGTTTACGGAAATCACGCCCGAAATGGCATCTACGGTATCGCAGCTTCAGGATTTTGTATCCGCCTGCGTAGGCTTTCTGATCAGCTGCGGCAAAGGAACGTAGAACCGGAGTCCCGTTTCGGGGGAATGGCGGTTCTTCCTGTCTTATACGTTGTCAGCATGGAAAATGTAGATCGGAAGCGGCAGCCATGTGCGAAGCAGGGGCGAGAGCTTATCTCGGTCGGGCGCGTCCTCCAAAAAGAAAGCGCGCATTGCTTCCAAATGAGAAAATACAGCGTCCGGCGTTTCAGCGGTGGGTTCCACAGAGGGAATTCCGTTTGAAACGGTCAGCCGCAGCCGCTCAATCGTACGGAAGCCGTTGATCTCTACCACCGTGCTGCCGTCAAGAAGCGGTTCATAGGTGGATTTAAGCCGGAGCAGGAGCGAGAGCATTTTCTCGTAGTTCAGAATGTTGAAGCAGAGATCGGCACCGGTGAATTGGGTTTCGGCATAGGGAAAAATAGCGGCCGCAATGGCTTTGTCAAACAACGGAATGTGATAATTCAGATGCCACCAGCGAGAGGAGAGTAAACGCAGCATGGATGGAACCAGCTCTATGCGGGCGGGAATGAATTCAAATACGTGACTGTCCTTAATGATCGCCCAGCCGGCAAGGGTATCGCCCTCGTAAAAGATCATGGGAACCGATTCCCATGAAATCATGATGTCATAAAGATCGGCGCGGGGGCGGAGCGCCCTGTAAGCGGTACGGGTGTCCCAAAGGGCGGCGATCGCGTCCAGCGAACGGCCGTCCTCCGGCGTTAGCTGCCGCATAGTCAGCTTCGGTTCATCCGGTAAGACGGGTATATAGGAAAGCGTCTTGGCAGTGACAGAATAGCTGCGGTCGGTGCCGCATTTTACATAACCAAAATGATTATAGCGGTGCCGCCGTCCGGAAAGCACAGAAAACGCGCAGCCTTCCGCAAGCATGCCGTCCAACGCCGCTTTCATGCAGGCTTTCATATAGCTTTGCCCCCTTGAACGGGGATGAACCGCGACGTTTCCGATGCCTCGGACAGGCAGTATTTCGCCGCAGATCTGGAAGGTGATGGGGAAAGCGCCTACAGCGGCGCGCATTTGTCCGTTTTCTTTAATAAAATATGTATCGGAAGCGCTGTCTTTACCCTCTCGGAAGAGCTTGGGCAGCAGCTTAACAAAGGAACTGTCAGTTCCGTTCATACCGAACACATAGTTAATGAAATCCACATAGTCAAGCTGGTCGGCGGGCGTACCTTTAATAACCATAATTTTATCTCCTTCGGCAGAATCAATGAACGCCGGTTTGTAACATTTGCATAGCGAATGCTACAAACCGGTCAGCCTGCGCAGTCAGATAAAACCGACTGCGCGAAGCGTTAGTTCTTAGCTGTTGGCTGCAAATGCTTGCGACTGATCTAAGCTTGTCCGCAGCCTCTCTGACGGTTATTTATGCCAAATCCGTGTTATTTTTTCTTTTTACGACCGCAAAAAGTGTGATGCATCATACAGGGCAGCAGAATCAGAAGGCAGCCGGCGGCAAACAGGCAGAGCGAAAGCTCGAAGCTGCCTTCCTTTACCGTTTCAGCAACCTTTTCAGAATCATGTCCGTTTTTTTTCAAAGCTGCGCTCAGATGATAATCACAGGTCAGTACGGGCGAATGTTCGGTGACACAGCGGCACACATCACAGCAGGATTTATAAAGTTCCATCGAAGACTTCCTTTCAAAGCGTTTGGAGTAATCTCCGATATTTATAGTATATCAAATGAGGCTTCATTATGCAAGCGGCTTGACAAAAAAATTTGTTTCTGTTACAATAATTTTGTAAAAATGGCGGCTGTCGGCTTAAATTTGAAATGCGGGCAAAACTGTATACAGTTCGGTTTATAGATTTGGAGAATCCGCCGCGCGGACAGAAAAGTCATGGTTTGGTGGATTTTGCTTGCGGATAAGCGACGGAAGGCTTTTTCACATTGCTGTATCCTGCCGCCGCAATTCTCGTAAAAATATCGCCGCAGGGCGGAAAGGAATGGACCTAATTATGGCATTGCTTTGGCAATCGGATGTAGGCAGACTGCCCGGTGTGGGACAGGTCAGGCGGCAGGCATTGGCGTCGCTGGGAATCGAAACGGTAGGCGATCTGCTGCTGCACTTCCCCAGAGCCTACCAAAACCGGGGAGATGTAAAAACCGTGCTGGAAGCGGCGGGCAGCGGGGAAAAATGCGCGCTGATTTTGACAGTGGGCAGCGAGCCCCGTTCGGTGCAGCTCAAGGGACGGATGACGCTGACTACATTTTCCCTTTTTGACGATACCGGACGGGTGACAGCCATTTGGTTTAACCAGAACTTTGTCCGTCAGATCTTTCATGTAGGAGATACCTTTCGCTTTTGGGGGAAGGTGACGAGAGGAAGCAGGGGCTGGGAGCTGTCCTCGCCTGATTTTGAACCAGTGAACGGCAGCCGTCCGCTGCCTGATTTGATGCCGGTGTATCCACTGACAGCAGGGATCTCTCAGAAAATGATGCAGAATCTGATTTCGTTGGCGCTGGCTTCGCTGGAAGGAGCAGTCAGCGAGGTGATTCCCGAAAAAATCCGATTAAAAAACAGACTTTGCCGTCGGAGAGAAGCAATCGAGGCAATTCACTTGCCGGAGGATCTGGCGGCGTTGGATCAGGCAAAACGGTATTTTATTTTTGAGGAGCTGTATTCGTTTGCCTTGGCGGTGACAGGCGCTAAGCGGAAACGCAGAAAATTGACCGCGCCGGTTATTGCTATAGGCGAAGCCGACTGGCAGGCGTTTTTAGCGGCGCTTCCCTTCGAGCTAACCGAAGGACAGCGGGAAACGGTGGCGGCCATCCGATCAGATCTATGCTCCGGATTGGCTATGCGCCGACTGGTGTCGGGTGATGTAGGCAGCGGTAAAACGGTTTGCGCGGCGGCGGCAGCGTATTTTGCCGTCAAATCGGGGTGGCAGTGCGCGCTGATGGCGCCGACTGAAATTTTGGCAAGACAGCACTATACCGATTTGTCCGCGCTATTTGCTCCCCTTTCGGTACAGGTGGAACTGTTGGTAGGCAGTCTGACAGCAGCCGCTAAGCGAAAAGTGAAGGAAAAAATGAGCGCAGGCGCGCCTATGCTGGTAATCGGCACGCATGCGCTGCTGTCAGAGGGCGTAAGTCTGCCTGCCGGCGTGCTGTTTATTACTGATGAGCAGCATCGATTCGGCGTAGCGCAGCGGACGGCGCTGACTAAGGTCGGTACGGCAGGCTCTGCCGCTGCTAATTTGATCTGTTTATCCGACAAAAGCCCGCAGAGCGTGCATACCTTAGTTATGAGCGCAACACCTATTCCCCGCACTCTGGCAATGGCAATTTACGGCGATCTTGATGTTTCCGCCATCCGTACCATGCCGCCGGGACGGAAAAAAGTGTCCACCTTTTTGGTGAATGAGGGGTACCGCACCCGCATGGAGGGGTTTATTGCTAAACAGGCGAAGGAGGGCAGGCAAACCTACATTGTTTGTCCCTCTATTGAATCGGAAGAAACCGAGGAGGACTGCGCGCTTATCGCGTTAGACGGGCGGCCGGCGTCCCCCCTTCATTTGCGCAACGCGGTGGATTATGCGGCAGAGCTGTCTGAACGTCTGCCCGGCATCAGTGTTGCCTGCCTTCACGGGAAAATGAAAGGGCAGGAAAAAGACAGAATCATGGCGGATTTTGCCGCCGGAAAAACCTCTGTGCTGGTATCGACTACCGTGATCGAAGTAGGGGTAAATGTTCCTAATGCCACATTAATGATCGTTGAAAACGCCGAGCGGTTTGGGCTGTCCCAGCTTCATCAGCTTCGTGGGCGGGTAGGACGCGGTGCGTGGCAGTCATGGTGCATTTTGGTGAGTGACAGTGAATCAGAGGAAGCATTGGCGCGGCTGAAGGCGCTTTGTCAGTTAAATGACGGATATGAAATTGCGGAATTTGATCTGAAGCAGCGGGGACCGGGCGATTTTTTCAACGGTTCCGTAGAAGGAAGCGCGGGCACAGGCGGCGCTCCCCGTCAGCACGGGGCGCTCCGCTTCCGAATGGCGTCGCTCTGTGAGGATGTGGAGCTGCTTCGTTCCGCCTTTGCCGCCGCTGAGGAAACAGAAAACTCGGCAGAGAGCGCCGATTCGTGATTTATCTGAAAGGTTTTTGCCCCACTTTTTTCAAAAAGCGGGGCAATTTTACAGTGCGAGCGCTTTATCCTTTTACAGAGGCGCATGAGATCGGCGTTTAGTATCGGGAAAGCGCCGCTAAAGAAGCAATAGGTCAGAAAATGGGACAGACCGTTCGTTTTCATTTGCATAGACCGGAAAGCTTTTGTTTAATTAGATTTATTTGAAAGGTTTTTGCCCCGCTTTTTTCAAAAAGCGGGCAATTTTTTCAGTGTGAGCGCTTCAGTCCTTTTACAGAGGCGCATGGGATCGCCGTTTAGTATTGGGAAAGCGCCGCTAAAGAAGCAATAGGTCAGAAAATGGGACAGACCGTTCGTTT